>NZ_JBEYVP010000029.1:0-161155 GCF_040644035.1 Streptomyces sp. NPDC047042
TGGGTTTTTTCCGCCCCCGCCGCCCCGGGGGGGGGGGGGGCGCGGGGGCCCCCCCCCCCCCGGAACGGGATGGGACGGGTTGGGGCGGCGGGGGCGAAAAACCCACCCCCACCCACCCACACCCCTGGAACTAGAACGGCTCGAAGTCGTCAAACTCCTTCTGCGCCTCATCCCGCTCCGCCTGCCGATCCCGCCGCCGCTGCGCCGCAGGCCTCGCCTCGTCGAGCCGATGATCCTCCCCACGCCGCCCCAGCATCTCCGCCCCCGCCATCACCGTCGGCTCCCAGTCGAACACCACGGCGTTGTCCTCGGGCCCGATGGCCACGCCGTCGCCCGCCCGGGCCCCCGCCTTCATCAGCCTCTCCTCGACACCCAGCCGGTTGAGCCGGTCGGCGAGGTAACCGACCGCCTCGTCGTTGTTGAAGTCGGTCTGCCGCACCCAGCGTTCGGGCTTCTCGCCCCGTACGCGGAACAGCCCGTCCTCCTCCTGGACGACGGTGAAGCCCGCGTCGTCGACGGCCTTCGGCCGGATGACGATCCGGGTCGCCTCCTCCTTGGGCTTGGCGGCCCGCGCCTGCCCGACCATCTCGGCGAGCCCGAACGACAGCTCCTTCAGCCCGATGTGGGCGACGGCGGACACCTCGTACACCCGGTACCCCCGCGCCTCCAGCTCGGGCCGCACCATCTCGGCGAGGTCCAGACCGTCCGGCACGTCGACCTTGTTCAGGACCACGATCCGCGGCCGGTCCCCCAGCCCCCCGTACTGCTTCAGCTCCTCCTCGATGATGTCGAGGTCGGAGACGGGATCACGCTCGGACTCCAGCGTCGCCGTGTCCAGCACATGCACAAGCACACTGCACCGCTCGACGTGCCGCAGGAACTCAAGACCGAGCCCCTTGCCCTGGCTGGCACCCGGGATGAGGCCGGGCACATCGGCGATGGTGTAGACAGTCGCCCCGGCGGTCACGACACCCAGGTTGGGCACAAGCGTCGTGAACGGATAGTCGGCGATCTTCGGCTTGGCGGCACTCAGCACCGAGATCAGCGAGGACTTACCGGCGCTCGGATACCCCACGAGCGCCACGTCGGCGACCGTCTTCAGCTCGAGGACGATGTCGTGGACCCCGCCGGGCACCCCCAGCAGGGCGAACCCGGGAGCCTTGCGCCGGGCGGAGGACAGCGCTGCGTTGCCGAGCCCACCGCGCCCGCCCTCGGCGGCGACGTACGAGGTCCCGTGCCCGACCAGGTCGGCCAGCACATTGCCCGCCTTGTCGAGGACGACCGTCCCGTCCGGCACCGGCAGCACCAGGTCCTGCCCGTCCTTGCCGGAGCGGTTGCCGCCCTCGCCGGGCTTGCCGCTGGTGGCCTTGCGGTGCGGGGAGTGGTGGTAGTCGAGCAGCGTGGTGACGGACTGGTCGACGGTGAGGATCACGTCACCGCCGTGTCCGCCGTTGCCGCCGTCGGGCCCGCCCAGCGGCTTGAACTTCTCACGGTGGACGGAGGCACAGCCGTGACCTCCGCTACCCGCGGCGACATGCAGCTCGACGCGGTCCACGAAGGTGGTCATGGGATGTGCCTCCAGTTACGTACGGAAATCTCTGCGCAGGATTCCCTGCTCAGTTGGAACACGCGAAAGGCGGACCCGCTTCCCGTCCGGGAAGTGAGGTCCGCCTCGCGAAAGAACCGATCAGGCGACCGGAACGATGTTCACGACCTTGCGCCCACGGTGGGTACCGAACTCCACCGCACCGGCGGCCAGCGCGAACAGCGTGTCGTCCTTGCCACGGCCGACGCTCGCGCCGGGGTGGAAGTGGGTGCCACGCTGGCGGACCAGGATCTCACCGGCGTTGACGACCTGACCGCCGAAGCGCTTCACGCCGAGCCGCTGAGCGTTGGAGTCGCGACCGTTCCGGGTGGACGATGCGCCCTTCTTGTGTGCCATCTCTCCTCAGTCCCTTACTTCGCAGCCGCGGGGATCTCAGTGACCTTGATCGCCGTGTACTGCTGGCGGTGGCCCTGACGACGGCGGTAGCCGGTCTTGTTCTTGTAGCGAAGGATGTCGATCTTGACGCCCTTGTGGTGGTCCACGACCTCGGCCTGGACCTTGATGCCGGCCAGGACCCACGGGTCGCTGGTCACAGCGTCGCCGTCGACAACGAGCAGGGTCGAGAGCTCGACCGTGTCGCCAACCTTGGCAGTGGAAATCTTGTCAACCTCAACGATGTCGCCGACAGCAACCTTGTGCTGGCGACCACCGCTGCGCACGATGGCGTACACGCGGATCTCACTCTCTCGCTCGGGAACGGCACCCCCGCAGTCCAGCCGCCCGGCAGAAGCGGACGGCCTCTCCCACCGCACCGGATACCCGGTGTTGAGGAGGATGAAGGTTTACGGGGATGTGACGTGCCGTGGATGAAGCTTGGACACGCCGACGCTCAAGATTACGGGCCCGACCTGAACGGGTCAAACTGAGCGGACTTCCCCCCACGCGAGGCACCCAAACACGGCGGCCCGCCCGGGAATGAACCCGGACGGACCGCCGTACCGCTCCTACTGCCTTGCTGCCTTACTTACTGCCTTACAGCTTTCCGCCTCGGCGGGAATCAGCTCTCCGTGCCCGCCGAGACCGACTCCTGCGCCGGGGTCTCCGCCGCGGCGGCCGTCTTCTTCGACGCCGCCTTCTTCGCCGTGGTCTTCTTGGCGGCCGTCGTCGTCTTCTTGGCTGCCGTCTTCTTGACCGCCGCCGTCTTCTTCACGGCGGCCTTCTTGGCCGTGGTCGCCTTCTTGGCGGCGGTCTTGCGCGCCGTCTTCTTTGCGGGGACCGCTTCCTCGGCCTCGACCGTCTCGACAGGCGCCGAAGCCTCGGTGGCCGACGGGACGACCATGACGGCCGCCTCGGCGGACGAGGTGGGCGCGGTGGCCTTGCGCACGGCACGTCGCCGCGGCCTGGCCGGAGCGGCACTCTCGGTCGCCACGGCCTCCGCCGGCGCCTCGACCGGAGCGGGAGCCGCCTCGGGCTCCGCGACCGGCTCGGCGACGACCGTCACCACGGTCTCGGCCACAGCTTCGTCCGCCGTCTTCGGCGAACCGGCCGGCGCAGACACCTTGCGGGTGGCCCGCCGACGCGTACGCCCCTTGGGAGCCGCGTCGTCCTGCACCGCGACCGGCGCCTCGGCAACCGGCGCCTCGACGACCGGGTCCTCGACAGCGACGGGCTCGGCGTGAGCGATCTCCTCCGGAACCACCGGAACCACCGGAACCACCGGAACCACGGGAACCTCAGGAGCGACCGGCGCCACCGAAGCCTCGGCGACAGCGGGCTCGGCCGTACGAGCGTCAGCGGCGGCACGCACATCGGCGCCACGCCCCTGCGCCCCACGGGTCTCGCCCCTGGGCGCCCCCGCAGGAGCCGAGGCGCGCCTGCTCGCACGCCGCCTCGAACGGCCACCGCGGCCGGCCGCGGCCTCCGCCTCGGCGGCGCTGTTGTACAGCTCCTCGTCGGGCTCGAAGACGGGCGCCGACAGCGCGACGGGCGCCGCGACCTCGGCGGCGACCTCCGCCTCGGTCTCCTCGACGGCGTCGGTCTCCTCCTCGGCCCCGTCCAGGATCACGTCGTGCTCGTGCGTGTGCTCGAGCTCGGCACCGCCACGGCCGCGCTTCTTGCGCTTGCCGCCGCCGCCACTGGCGGTCGGCTGCTCCATGTGCACGATGACACCGCGGCCGTTGCAGTGGACACAGGTCTCGGAGAACGACTCCAGGAGGCCCTGCCCGACCCGCTTACGGGTCATCTGGACCAGGCCGAGCGAGGTGACCTCGGCCACCTGGTGCTTCGTACGGTCCCGGCCCAGGCACTCCAGCAGACGCCGCAGCACCAGGTCCCGGTTCGACTCCAGGACCATGTCGATGAAGTCGATGACGACGATGCCGCCGAGGTCGCGCAGCCGCAGCTGGCGCACGATCTCCTCGGCCGCCTCCAGGTTGTTCCTGGTGACCGTCTCCTCCAGGTTGCCGCCCTGGCCGGTGAACTTGCCGGTGTTGACGTCGACGACGATCATCGCCTCGGTCTTGTCGATCACCAGCGAGCCGCCGCTGGGCAGCCACACCTTGCGGTCGAGCGCCTTGGCGAGCTGCTCGTCGATGCGGTACGTCGCGAAGACGTCGACCTCGGAGGTCCACTTCGACAGCCGGTCGACCAGGTCCGGGGCGACGTGGGACACGTACCCGTGGATGGTCTGCCAGGCGTCGTCACCGCTGACGATGACCTTGGTGAAGTCCTCGTTGAAGATGTCGCGCACGACACGGACGGTCATGTCCGGCTCGCCGTACAGCAGGGTCGGCGCGTTCGAACTGCCGCCGCTCTTCGCCTTCTTCTCGATCTCCTCCCACTGCGCCTGGAGCCGCTCGACGTCACGGCGCAGCTCGTCCTCGCTCGCGCCCTCGGCGGCGGTGCGCACGATGACGCCCGCGTCCTCGGGGACGATCTTCTTGAGGATGGTCTTCAGACGCGCGCGCTCGGTGTCGGGCAGCTTGCGGCTGATGCCGGTCATCGACCCCTCGGGGACGTAGACCAGGTAGCGGCCCGGCAGCGACACCTGGCTGGTCAGACGCGCGCCCTTGTGGCCGATCGGGTCCTTCGTGACCTGCACGAGCACCGACTGCCCGGACTTCAGCGCGCTCTCGATGCGCCGCGGCCCGTGGGCCATGCCCAGCGCCTCGAAGTTGACCTCACCGGCGTACAGGACGGCGTTGCGTCCCTTGCCGATGTCGATGAACGCGGCCTCCATGGACGGCAGCACGTTCTGGACCTTGCCCAGGTAGACGTTGCCGACGTACGAGGTCGCCTGCTCCTTGTTGACGTAGTGCTCGACGAGCACGTTGTCCTCGAGGACGCCGATCTGGGTGCGGTCGCCGTACTGGCGTACGACCATCACGCGCTCTACGGCCTCGCGGCGGGCCAGGAACTCGGCCTCGGTGATGATCGGAACACGGCGGCGGCCCTGCTCGCGGCCTTCCCGGCGGCGCTGCTTCTTGGCCTCGAGCCGGGTCGAACCCTTGATCGACTGCACTTCGTCGCTGGGGTGCTCGTCCCGCTTGGCGCGCGGCTCACGGACCTTGACGACCGTGCGCTCGGGGTCGCTGTCGCCCAGGACCGCCTCGCTCTCGCCGGAGGCGTCACCGGCGCGACGCCGACGACGGCGCCGGCGACGGCTGCTGGCGGAACCGGAACCGCCCGGCTCGTCGCGCTCGTCCTCCTCGGCGTCCTCGTCCACCTGGTCGGCGGTGTCGGCGTCCGCGGTGTCCTCGTCGGACCGCGCGGCCTGCTCGCCGGCGTAGTCGTCGTCACCGGACTCGAGGTCGGAGTCGGCGGACTCGCCCCGGCGCCTGCGACGGCCACCGCGGCGGCGGCGCCGGCGCGAACCGGGGCCCTCCTCGCCGTCGTCGTCCGTGTCGACACTGTCCTCGGCGGACTCGTAGGAGTCGGCGTCGTCGACCGACTCCGTCTCCGGCTCGTCGGCCACGACGGGCGCGGCGGCCACGGGCTCCTCGTCGCCACCCCGGCGACGACGGCGCCGGCGCGGCGTCTGCTCCTCGGCGACGGTCTCGACGACCGGGGCCTCCACGGCCTCTTCCTCGGTCTCCGCGAGGTCCTCGGCCGCCTCGGCGGCAGCCGCTGCGGCGGCCCGCTCGGGCGTCTGGAACATCGGCTCGGCGAACACGGGCGCCTGGAACACGGCGACGGCGGGACGCGTGGGACGCCGCCCGCTCTCGTTCTCGCCGTTCGTGACGGCGGGCGTGGGCGCGGAGAACCCGACGGCGGCCTTACGGGCGACCCGCCGACGCCCGCGACGCGGCGACGCGTCCTCGGCGACGGCCTCGGTCTCGGGCTTGACGTCCGCCTCAGGCTCGGCGACCTTCGCGGGCGGCTCCTCCACGGGGGCGGGAGCCTCCGGAGCGGCCGCCTCGGTCACGGCCTCGGCGGCGGGCGTGGAGACCCGGCGGGTGGCCCGGCGACGCGCACGCGGAGCGGGCGCGGCCTCCTCCACCACGGCAGGCGCCTCCACGGCAGCGCTCTCCTCGCCCTTCTCGCCGCTCTCCTCGGCAGTCGGGGCGGACACGGCGGTGGCGGCCGGTTCCTCGGCGGCCGCCTCGGCTGCCTTCGCGGGCGCACCGGCGGGCGCGGAAGCGCGCCGGGTGGCCCGACGCCGCGTACGAGGAGCGGGCGCCTCGGCGGCGGCTTCCGCTGCCGGCGTTTCCTCGGCCTGCTGATCGATCTCCGCGGCCGGTACGGCCGGCGCCGTGGTCTCGGCCGCGGCGGCGGCCTCGGTCCCGGCGACAGGCGGTCCCGCGGGGCGGGACGCGGCGCGGCGCCGACGGCGCGGCGGCAGGGTGTCGCTGGGGGTGTCGTGTGCGGAACCCTCGGTGGGGTCCGAAACAGGTTCGGTCGGTTCAAGCATGCGGGCGGTTCTCCCGTCAGGCTCCCGGGCGCCGCACCTGGTCCGGCTTGGATGCCGGTGACGTCCGCGGCTCGCGCAGTGCGCGGTGCCGCCGTCCGGGGCGCGGGCGCCGCACGGGAGCTCTCTGTGTCCTGTCTCGCCGGTTCCGTACGCCATGTTGCGTACGGCCTGGCGAAAGTCTTGTGGTCGGTGCGCTGCCCGACCCAGGTGGCTCCCGGATACGAGGGCGGCGCTACGACGTGCGTCCCTTCGCGGGACCTTCCTTACGCCGGTGCCTGCGACGCGGCGGCAGTCGGAGCGGCCATGGAGAGGGCCACCGCTGCCTCGCGGTCGGGCGCGAGCGGGTCGGTCACCGTGCCGGTCTCTTCATCGAACAGCCCCTGCGCCAGCCTGGTCACCCCTGCGGGGACCGGCGGCGCCAGGTCGGCCACGGCGCGAAGACCGGACAGGACGTCGTCGGGTCGAACGGCAGGCGTCACGTGCCGAACAACCAGCCGCAGTATCGCACAGGGCTGGTCGGTAGGCCTATCGGCCTGTGGACTATGCGTCTCGATACGTGCGTCACACGCCTCGAGGCCCTCCACCGCGCTTCGGGCGTCGAAGGTCCTCATGCCGTTCTTGGCGAGGCGCTGGACCTCGACGGTCACGGCGGCGTTGAAGGTGTCGACGGCGCGGCGCGCTTCCTCGGGCGCCACACCTTCCAGACGCAGCTCCCACACGGAAGCCGTGAGCCGGTCGGCGAGCCCGGAGGTCCGGGCCTCGACCGCGTCGACGATGTCGAGCCCGGTGGGCAGCGACTCATCGAGCAGCTCGCGCAGTCTTTCGGGATCGCGCGCTTCGGTGAGCGCGATCTCCAGGTACTCCGCCTCACTGCCCGTGCCGGTGGGTGCGGCATTGGCGTACGACACCTTCGGATGCGGCGTGAACCCCGCCGAGTAGGCCATCGGCACCTCGGCGCGGCGCAGCGCACGCTCGAAGGCGCGCTGGAAATCACGGTGGCTGGTGAACCGGAGGCGGCCACGCTTGGTGTAGCGCAGTCGGATGCGCTGCACCGCAGGTGCGGGCGGCGGGCCTTCGGGCTGTCGCTTGCCCAGTGTCGTTCAGTCCTTCGTGAGTGCGGTCGTACTGCTACCTAGAGTACGTCCGTCGGCGCTTCCTGGTTCCCGCCGGGGCATCGGGACCGCCTGCGGGCGCTCCTCCTTCGACTCCCCGAAGAGCATCCGCCGGAAGTCGGCGCGCGCCTGCCGGGCCGAGTCCCGTGCGGCGGTCAGCGCCTGGCGGGCGACCCGGCCCACACTGCGCGCGGCCTCGGCGGCGGGCCGGAGAACCGCGTCCCGTACGACGTGCCCGAGGGGCGTCAGCACCGTCCGGTACGCCCAGCGCACGGGCTCCACGAAGATCCACCGAAGGAGGGTTCCCAGGAACCGTCCGACGGCGAGCGAGATGTGCCCGGCGATGCGCCAGGCATGCCCGATGGCGTCACCGACCTCGCGCCCGATGACGACGAGTACGCGTCCGACAGGCGCCAGGACCCAGCGCCACAGCGCGAGCGCGGGCAGCACGAGAAGGATGCGCAGCACCCAGTACAGAACGAACCCGATGCCGGTGACCACCATGCCGACCAGCCAAGCGACCCCGGCGACCGCCGTACTGACCAGCCACGCGACCCCCCGGGCACACCATGCGACCGCCCTGCCCACCGGCGTGAGGATCCACGCGTACAGCCACTGCGCGGGTACGACCACCAGGTACCGAGCGAGCCACGAGGCGACGGCGAACACCCCGAACCCCATCGCGGCGATCCCTGCCCCAAGCCCCTTGAGCACCCACAGCACCGCGTGCCCCACAGGCGTGAGCACGCGCGCGTAGATCCACCCGAGCCCGGCACCGATCCCCCCGAGCACCCAGGCGATGCCCTGCCCGAGAGGCGTCAGCACATACCGGAAGAACCACACCAGCGGTACGACGACAAGCACATTGCCGAGCCACCCCAGGGCCTTGCCGAGGGGGACGACGACATACCGCCACAGCCCGACGAACGGCCAGACGAAGACGGCCCGCGCGATCCACGCCAGCGCCCGCCCGAGGGGCCGCAGCACCGCGTCCGTAAGGAGGCGCCGGCCGACGACCAGCCCGTCCCACACCATGCGCACCGGCACGACCAGCACAAGCACAACGATCCGCACAGGAATACGAATCGCGACGACCAGGCACCCTTCGGGCTGCCGCTCGGGCTGCCGTGCCTCGACGGCCGGTTTCTCCAGATCCATACCGACAATGACGCGCCGACCCCCCGTCCGGATGCGGTGTATCCGAAAATTGACATCCTCCCTTCCCTGATGGGATGGGATTCCTGGCTCAGGCTGCCTCCGGGAGCAGCGCTCCCAGGGGTCTTACGCCCTCAGCACCAGCCGGGTTGAGACCAGCCCGGACGAGCATCACGCGGGCGGAGTTCTTGTCCCTGGGGGACACCACTGCGCACACGGTGCAGGTGTAGGTACGTTCCGAAAGAGGAAGTGCGTGCGGTTTGCGGCCCATCTCGATCAGGGCCGTCTTGGTGGCGCCGATCGCCGCGTCAGCGGCCTTGCGGGCCATGGCTGTCTTCGCGAGGAACTTCGGCCGGAAGTCCTCGACGGCGATGGCGTCATGGTCGCGTACGACCTTCTTGGCCCACTTGCGGCCGGTGTCCTGCCGCTGTCGGGCGATCTTCGCGTAGGCCTTGGCGCGCCACTTCTTCGCCTCGCGGTAGCCCTTCGAGGCGGCCTGCCCCTTCTTCGGCTTGCGGCTGGCCATCATCCGGTCGTATCGGGTCAGCTTCGCCCGTGCCTTCCGCCCGTGCTGCGGGTGGGGAAGGTCGTGGGTGTCGGATGTGGTGGTAGCGGTCTCCTTGACGCCCCAGTCCACGCCGAGCACGCGCCCCGTGGCCGGGAGTGGCCGAGTGTCGGTGGCGACGACGAACGAGGCGTACCAGTGCCCGACCGCGTCCTGGTACACGCGCACCGATGAGGGGGCGGCCGGGAGTTCGCGGGACCACACGACCGTCAGGCTGATGCCGCCCGCGAGGTGGAGGCGGCCGACCTTCAGCCGGAATCCGCGCTGCGTGTAGTTCAGCGTCGGCAGCGCCTCGCGCTTCTTCTTGTGGCGCGGCATGCCCGCGCGCTGCCACATCGGCAGCCGCTTGTCGATGTCCTTCAGCGCCTTGGAGCGGGACGTGGCGAAGTCCCGGATGATCTGCTGCTGAGGCACCGAAGCGCCTTCACGCAGCCACGGAGTGCGGGCGCGGGCTTCGGTCAGCATCTTGTCGAGCTGTGCGGGGCCGCACGTCAGCTTGTCGCCGGGGTTGGCCTTGTTGTGGGCGTGTACGGCGCGGGACTTGGCAACGGACTCGTTCCAGATCCACCGACAGCGGTCCCACTCGGCCAGCACGGCGGTGTGTGCGGCCGACGACACGCGAAGCCGGTAGGTGTACCGGGCGTGTCCCGTCCCCTCCGCCGCCTTCTGTTGTGTCGCCATAGTGTCACATTACCACTGGCCAGCAGGCGGCAGACCACTACTCTGGAGTCATGGATGAAGAGAAGCGCATCACCCTCCGTCTGCCCGCCGACCTGCACGAGTGGCTGGCCGCTCAGGCCAAGTCCGCCCGCAGGTCCCTCAACTCCGAGATCGTTTACCGCCTGGAGGGCGAGCGCGACGCCGCCGCGGCAGGCGACCAATCGCCCTGAGGGCGATTGGTCTTTCCTTGCCCTGCTCCGCGGGAGTCCGATTTTCCCCGGCCTGAAGGCCGGACCATCATCGGAGGAACCCGGTGATCAGGACGAGGGACGTCGGCCGTAAACCCACGAATCAAGTTTTGCCAAACTATGTGGATGTCGCATGCACTGAAGGCCCTCAACGGGCTGGCCGAGTACTGCACCGCGGCCCTGGACGAGCACAACTGCCCCTCGGTCTCGGTGGCCGTCGTCGAACACGGCGAAGTGCTCCTCGCCGAGGCACACGGCCTCGCGGACGTCACCGCGGCCCGAGGGGCCACCCCCGAAACGGCCTATGCCCTCGCCTCGATCACCAAGCCCCTGACGGCGACGGCGATCTGCGTCGCCGCCGACGAGGGCCTGCTGGACCTGGACACCCCTGTACCCGTGTCGCGCGACCACGGGTGGCCGGCCCCGACCGTCCGACAACTCCTCCAGCACCGGGGCGGATTCGGCGCCCACTACGACTTCCACTACGCCGCCCCCGGCAACGGCGAACAGATCGACGCGACCCCGTACGCGTTCCTCCACCGCCCGCCGGGCACCGCCTTCGAGTACGCCAACCTCGGCTACCGAGCCCTGGGACACCTGCTGGAAACGGCGACCGGCCAACGGCTCGCGGACTTCGTACGGGAGCGAGTGTTCGAACCCCTGGGTCTCACCGCCCTTCACATGGGCCCCACCTATCCAGGCCCGGCGCCTCGGGCGACGCGGTACACGCCTGACGGCCGCGCCTATCCGCCGTACTGCGACACCAGCCACCCCGGCGCGACCCTGGGCTGGGCCCCCGCGGCCCAACTGGCGCTCTTCGCCCAGTCGTACGACCGTCTGCTGAAACCGGAGACGACGGCGGCCGTCCGCGAGGCCCGCCCGGTCAACGCGAGCGTCGGATACGGGCTCGGCTGGTGCCTGTCACGTGGTGCGGGACCCCTGGTGCAGAGTCACGGCGGGGGCATGGGCGGAACGGCGGCGATCGTCGTGACCGTACCCGAGCGGCGCCTGTCGGTGTCGGTACTGACCAACAGCACTGACAAGACGGCCCGCGACCTGATCACCCACCATATCCTCGACGCCCTCGTCCCCGGCTTCGCCCCCGAGTCGATCTCTCCCTTCACCGACGACCCGGCGCGCCCCGTGAACCTCCCGGCAACCGACTGGCGGGGCTCGATCAGCACCCCCGAGGGAGACCTCCCGGTGTCGCTGATCCACTTCCCGGAGGACGACCGGGTCCGTCTGCGGCTGAACGGCGAGAGCGCGGAAGCCCCGGCGAGCGCGTCACAGACCTATGCCCTCCAGGCGGCCTTCCCTCTGCAACTCCCCACGGCGGACGCCCGGATCAACAGCCCGGCCCTGTCACTCCACCTCCACCACGACAACGGCATCCTCAGGGGTGTGGCACGGGCCTACAAGTCCGGTGACACGGAGGGCCTGCTGGGCAACCTCCTCACGCACCCCTGCCGACTGAGCCCCCGCTGAACCCACTTGGCGCCCGGCGCACATCTGCTTGACTGCCATCCGTGGCGAAGACTCTCGGTGTGCCCAGGCCCGACCAGGCGTCCTACATGCTGCGCGCCGCGTCCGGGGACGCCGGCCGGGCGTACAAGCGGCAACTGCTCGACCTGCTGGACCTCCGACCGGGCCACACCGTCCTGGACGTGGGCTGCGGCCCCGGCACCGACCTGCCCGCCCTCGCGGAGCGCGTCGGTGCGACCGGCCGCGTGATCGGGGTGGACCAGGACCCGGCGATGCTGGCGACGGCCCGTGAACGCACCGCCGCCGCGCACACGGTGGAGATCCGGGAGGCGGACGCGCATGCCCTGCCCGTCGCCCCGGGGACAGTGGACCGCGCCAAGATCGACCGGGTCCTGATGCATGTGCGGTCCCCCGCGGAGGTGCTGGCCCAGCTGCACACGGCCACCCGCCCCGGTGCTCTCGTCGGTCTGGTGGAACCCGACTGGGACACCCTGACGGTGGACGCGGAAGACCTGGAGACGAGCCGCGCGTTCACCCGCTACACCACCGAGAAGGTGGTCCGCCATGCCACCGTCGGGCGCCGCCTCGCCCGGCTGGCGGTCCGGGCGGGCTTCCATGTCGAGACCGTGCTCGCGACCACCCCGGTCTTCACCGACTTCGAGCACGGCGACCACACCCTGGGTCTGGGCCGCAACATGCAACAGGCCGTCGCGGAGGGCCACATCGACAGGACGCGGGGCGAGGCCTGGTTCGCCGGCCTCACCCAGGGCCCCTTCTACGCCTCGTTCACCCTCGTCACAGTGGTCTGTTCCCGCCCGTGACGGCCGCCGGACGGCCCAGGCACCAACAGTGGAGCGGCCTGACCGACCGCGAACTCGCGGTTGAGCACGGTCTGTCGGCGGATCGGCTCGGGCAGATCCGGCCTGGCCAGCAGCGTGTCGCACGACCGTAATCCCCTAATCAAGGTTCACATCTCAACACTAAATTTCATGGAAGTGATACGTCATCGCTACCTGTACTTGAGGGGACCAGTTCAGCTGAGTGCCACCTTCTGGGCACCTGATCCCGCACGAGAAAAATACACAACCGGCACGGCGCAGGTCCAGCAGATCTCCGATGCCCCCGCCGATGCCAGTTTCGGCCAACCCAATCCCTGATACGCGCATTCGGGTGGTCTGTGCGCCCCAATCGCCTGCCAAGCGGCGCAGCCATCAAGACGGAATCGTCACGTCGGCAGAAATTGACAGTGTCACTACGTTCTCAAGCAAGGCGGAATCCCGAGATTCCGTAAGCCCCAATCGACATCGAGTCAAGCAGGGAGCACCAGATGACGTCGGCCGCCACCCCGAGGTTCTCCGTCTTCACCCCCAGCCACCGGGCCCGCTTTCTCGATGAGTGTTTGGCGACCCTCCAAGCGCAAACCTGTCCGGACTGGGAGTGGATCGTCCTGCTCAACAACGGCGCCCGGTGGCGACCGGAGCGGCCCGACGAGAGGGTCCGCGTGGAGATCGCGGACGACGTCGTCGGCGTCGGAGCGGCCAAGCGCAGGGCCTGTGAACTGGCACGCGGCGAGATCCTCGTGGAACTCGACCACGACGACCTGCTGGCGAAGGCGTGCCTGGCGGAGCTCGGCAAGGCGTTCGACGCACTTCCCGAGGTCGTCTTCGTATACAGCAACACCGCGCAGATCACCGAGAACGGGAAACGGGACGACAGCCGTTTCAACGAGGCGCACGGCTGGCACTACGAGGAGGTGCACGTCGACGGCCGCAAGTTGCTTCAGGTCAGGTCGATGGCCCCGACTCCGCACAACGTCTCCTACATCTGGTACGCGCCCAACCACGTACGGGCGTTCCGGAAGGACGCCTACGTACAGGCCGGGGGGTACGACGCCACCCGTACGGTCCTGGACGACCAGGACCTGATGTGCCGCCTGTTCCACGTCGGCGACTTCCACTACATCCCCCGCTGTCTGTACCTCCAGCGGATGCATTCCGCGAACACGCAAAGCGATCCGGAGATCAACGCGCACATCCAGCGCGAGACGGTCGCCCTTTACGACAAGTACATCGAGGCCAACGCCCTCGCCTGGACCTACCGGAAGGGACTGATTGCGCTGGACCTGGGCGCGGCCCACCGGAAGCCGCCCGGATATGTGGGCGTGGACAAGTACCCGGGGGAAGGTGTCGACATCGTCGCGACCCTGCCCGACATGCTGGACCTGGCCGACGACTCCGTCGGCCTGGTGCGGGCCGTGAACTTCCTTGAGCACGTGCCCGCAAAGGTCCCGCTGATCAACGAGCTGTACCGGCTGCTGGCACCCGGCGGCATGCTCCTTTCCACGACTCCCAGTTCCGACGGCCGCGGCGCGTACCAGGACCCGAGTCATGTCGCGTACTACAACGAGAACTCGTTCTGGTACTACACGGACGACCAGTACCGCGCGTTCGTACCCGGGATCGAGGCCCGGTTCCAGAGTTCGCGACTGACCACCTGCTTCCCGTCCGAGTGGCACTCCGAGAAGAACATCTCGTACGTGGTCGCCAACCTCATCGCCCTGAAGGACGGCGCCGAACGGTGCGGCGGACCGCTGCTGGTACAGGGCTGACTGCGTAGGACAGGTGTACCCGGGGGCCGGGCTACGGGTACACCTGTCCGTGTGTCCGCGGGTGAAGCGGGCGGCCTTGTATCGCACCGCCGCACTCGCTGGGGGGGTTACGGCGTCAGGTCGGCACAGACCGCGAAGACGCTGATCGAGTTGTTACCGTTGACACTGGCCTGCCACCCCGTGGGAGGCGTGGTGACCGTCCCACCCAGCGGTGAGCTGTCCCTGATGGCGCCGCCGCCGAGAGCTGACACTCCGCCGCCGGTGGCCACATCTCCGAGATTGCAGGAAACATTCACCGACGTCGTTCCACCCGGGGTTCCCGGGTTGTTGGCGGTGACGACGTACGAGCTGCCGAGCGTGCCTGCGGCACCCTGAGCTCCCTGAGCTCCCTGCGCTCCCTGCGCTCCCTGCGCTCCCTGCGCACCCTGCGCTCCCTGCGCACCCTGAGCACCGTCAGCGCCGTCCGCTCCCTGAGCTCCCTGAGCTCCCTGCGCACCCTGAGCACCTTGAGCTCCCTGCGCACCCTGAGCACCCTGAGCTCCCTGAGCTCCCTGAGCACCGTCCGCGCCGTCCGCGCCGTCCGCGCCCTGAGCTCCCTGAGCTCCCTGAGCTCCCTGAGCGCCCTGAGCTCCCTGAGCTCCCTGAGCACCGTCCGCGCCCTGAGCACCCTGCGGGCCCTGCGGGCCCGGCCTACCCGGCCTACCCGGCTTGCCCGGCTTGCCCGGCTTGCCTTGCTTACCCTCGTGTCCCTGCGCGCCCTGGGGGCCCTGGGGGCCGCGGGGGCCCTGCGGGCCGCGGGCGGCGTGGGGATCGCCGTGGGGGTCGCCGTGAGGGTCGCCGTGTGGTCCGTCTCCTCGGTCATCGGCGGAACTCGGAGCGCCGTTCGGATACAGCGGCGCCTGGCCCTCGGCGCCGGCCCTGCGGAGTGCGTCGGCGATGGCCGCCGAGCTCACGCCCTTCGGGCGCAGCTGGGTCGCAGCACTGTCGGCACCGGGACTCTGCATCGCGTCGGCGACAGCGACCGTGCTCGGCACAACGCTGAGCGCCACAGCGACCGCGCCCACCGACACCAATGTGGCGGACTTCAGACGCGAGATTCGGATCGTTTTTCGGTTCACGCGAACCTTCCTCATGATTCGGAGGGATCAGACAACAAGCACTCTCTCAGTGCGCTACTTTCCGTTGTCCCACCACCTAGGACACATCACACCATTCTTTGCTCCCGATATAGAATTACTAATAGCGCCTCGCCTCAAACGGGAATCACCCGAGCGGCTCAGAACAACACCAACTACAATCTGCCGCCACATAGGCTGAATGGCCTAAATTCCTTGCACTCTTCTGATTGAAAAAATGGGGAATGACCTGAAAACACGCTCACGCATCGATCTTTCGTGATTGACCGTCAGCTTCGATTGGCAGCCGATTCGCGTTCGGATCCGCGTTGCGGGGATGGCGGCGGCCCGGCCGTCGCGTCGAGTGGGCGCCGGATTCCACGGCGCGATGGCGAGTGTTCTGCTGGTCGCGACAGGTCGATGCCGGGGGTCAGCCGGATTTCGGGAGCACTTCGAGCCGTTTGATCGCCGCCGACACCGATCAAGGCATTCGTTGGCGCGGCGATAGGCGACCTCACAAGGGGTCCGCCTCACCCGCCGTGACACGGGGCCAGACAGCCCCTCGGTGCCATCGCTGCCCACGATCACGATTTCGCCATCACACGCGATCTGACTCACAGGCCCCGTGATCACCGCGTCAGGCAATCCTCGGGGTACTTGGCTGCCTGACGGCGGGCCACCGCGTGCTGTTGCTCACGCGTCCGTGGCTGCAGAGCGCGGGAACGAACCCAGCACGGCCGTCGTCCGCACCCCGCTGAACGGCTGCGGCATGTCACCGCACCACAGCCGGTCGATGTCATCGATACTGTCCACCTCGGCGACCCACACATCGGGCGCCTCCACGATGCGCCGCAGCCCCTCACCAACGTCAGTGCACGTGATCGCCAATCGCGGCATCCTTCTTCACCGTGCGCGGCAGCAGCTTCGCAATCGTAGGTCCGATTTGGATAGAAATGTCCATCTGTGGTCGCAGCCCGAGCCAGAACAGCCTCAGGCCCGTCGGCGTGACAGGGTCAGTCTTCGCCTCTCCACGTCGATTGCCTTGACCACGACCGAGACTTGGTCGTCCAGCTGCACGACCTGCTCCGGACTCTCCACCGGCGTCAGTGCGAGCTCGCTCAGGTGGACCAGCCCCACAACCTCGTCGGCGACCTGGACAAAGGCACCGAATGGGACCAGCTTGAGGACCCGACCACGCAGGGTCTGCCCCACTTCGGTCTCGTCAGCGAACGTCGCGAAAGGATCCGGCCCCAAAGCCCGCAGAGACAGCCGCGCCTCTCCGTCCCATGTGTCGAACTGCAGGAACTCGCATGAGACACGCTGTCCGACTTCAACCACATCCGAAGCGTCAATGAACCGCCGCCAGGACAACTCGGGAAAGGTAATGAAACCAACCCCAGGGAAAACCGGGTGCGGCGGCCCGTCGTCCAGGGCGACGAACCCGCCGAAACTTTCGATCGCCGCGACCGTACCGGACAAGATCTCGCCGAGTTCGAGGCCTTTGAGAAACATCCAGAGTTCCGGATCCTCTGTGGCCGCCGTCGACAACAAGAGCTGACCCTCGTCCGGATCAACCGCGGTCACCTCAGCGGTGATCCGCTGCCCGACCTCCACACTCGCAGCCGAACGCCGGCCCCAGGGACTATCCAACGGTCCCACTACCCCCACAGGATGCGCGGCAAAACCGTCCATAGTCACCGCCACTCCAGACCGACTGACCTCCGCAACCGTCCCACTACGCAAGTCACCGACATGGATCGTCGCCAAAAACCTCCGGACGGCCTGATCGGTCGACTTTCCCCCCATGACGCCCAGGCTCTCACGGCAGCTTCGCGCTAGACCCACTCCACCTCGCAACGCACGGTCGCCGAGCCTCCAGGAGGCGGCAGGGGCGTCTTCGGCGCCACCCGCACGCACTCCTGTCGTCCACCCCGCGGACCGAGCGCCCTCAGGACAGAGCAGCCTCTTCCTCGCCGCCGCCGTCCTCCAGAGCCTCCACGACGCGCCCCAATGCCTCACCCACGTCAGTGCACGTGTCCGCTTGTCGCAGTGTCCTTCTTGACTGTCAGCGGCAGCAGCTTCTTGCCCGTCGGGCCGATCTGGATGGTCGTGTCCAGGGCAGGACACACCCCACAGTCAAAGCAAGGCGTCCACCGGCAGTCCTCGACCTCTGTCTCGTCCAGGGAGTCCTGCCAGTCCTCCCACAGCCAGTCCTTGTCCAGGCCCGAGTCCAGGTGGTCCCACGGCAGGACCTCCTCGTACGTGCGTTCGCGCGTGGTGTACCAGTCGACGTCGACCCCGAAGTCGGGCAGCGTCTTCTCCGCGCAGGCCATCCAGCGGTCGTACGAGAAGTGCTCGCGCCAGCCGTCGAAGCGGCCGCCGTCCTCGTACACCGCGCGGATGACCGCGCCGATACGACGGTCACCGCGTGACAGCAGGCCCTCGACGATGCCGGGCTTGCCGTCGTGGTAGCGGAAGCCGATCGAGCGGCCGTACTTCTTGTCGCCGCGGATCTTGTCCCTGAGCTTGGTCAGGCGCGCGTCCGTCTCCTCGGCGGAGAGCTGCGGGGCCCACTGGAACGGGGTGTGCGGCTTGGGCACGAAGCCGCCGATCGAGACCGTACAGCGGATGTCGTTCTGGCCGGAGACCCTGCGGCCCTCGGCGATCACGTTCATCGCCATGTCGGCGATCTGGAGGACGTCGTCGTCGGTCTCCGTCGGCAGACCGCACATGAAGTACAGCTTCACCTGGCGCCAGCCGTTGCCGTACGCCGTGGAGACGGTCCGGATGAGGTCCTCCTCGGACACCATCTTGTTGATGACCTTGCGCATGCGCTCGCTGCCGCCCTCCGGCGCGAACGTCAGACCGGACCTGCGGCCGTTCCTGGTCAGCTCGTTGGCGAGGTCCACGTTGAAGGCGTCCACACGGGTGGAGGGGAGCGACAGGCCGATCTTGTCCTCGGTGTAGCGGTCCGCCAGGCCCTTGGCGATGTCGCCGATCTCCGAGTGGTCCGCCGAGGACAGGGAGAGGAGGCCGACCTCCTCGAAGCCGGTCGCCTTCAGGCCCCGGTCCACCATCTCGCCGATGCCCGTGATGGAGCGTTCACGGACCGGGCGGGTGATCATGCCGGCCTGGCAGAAGCGGCAGCCGCGCGTGCAGCCGCGGAAGATCTCGACCGACATGCGCTCGTGGACGGTCTCCGCGAGCGGGACCAGGGGCTGCTTGGGGTAGGGCCACTCGTCGAGGTCCATGACCGTGTGCTTGGACACGCGCCACGGCACACCCGACTTGTTGGGTACGACGCGGGCGATCCGGCCGTCGGCCAGGTACTCCACGTCGTAGAACGCCGGGATGTAGACGCTGCCGGTCTTCGCGAGGCGGAAGAGGACCTCCTCGCGGCCGCCCGGCCGGCCCTCCGCCTTCCAGGCGCGGATGATCTCCGTCATGTCGAGCACGGCCTGCTCGCCGTCGCCGATGATCGCCGCGTCGATGAAGTCCGCGATCGGCTCGGGGTTGAAGGCGGCGTGGCCGCCGGCCAGCACGATCGGGTCGTCCAGGCCGCGGTCCTTGGACTCCAGCGGGATGCCCGCGAGGTCGAGGGCCGTCAGCATGTTCGTGTAGCCCAGCTCGGTGGAGAAGGACAGCCCGAACACGTCGAAGGCCCCGACCGGGCGGTGGCTGTCGACGGTGAACTGGGGGACGCGGTGCTCCCGCATCAGCGCCTCGAGGTCCGGCCACACGCTGTAGGTGCGCTCGGCGAGGACGCCCTCACGCTCGTTCAGCACCTCGTAAAGGATCATGACGCCCTGGTTGGGCAGCCCGACCTCGTACGCGTCCGGGTACATGAGCGCCCAGCGGACGTCACAGGCGTCCCAGGGCTTGACCGTGGAGTTGAGCTCGCCGCCCACGTACTGGATCGGCTTCTGCACATGCGGCAGCAGGGCTTCGAGCTGCGGGAAAACCGACTCGGCAGACATCGCGGCGTTACCTTCGTGAGCTGACGGGGGATGACCACCAAGCGTAACCCGCCCGGAGGACTCCCCCGTCCGCGTGAAGACCGGCCCGGTCCGGGGGCGAAAGCGTGCCCTACACGTCCATAGAGCCCTTGATCGCCTCCCACTCCTCCGGGAGCGCCGCCTCCACCTCCTCGGCCCGCCGTTCCTCGCGCCCGTACAGCAGGCCGTACGTGAAGGTGTTCTCCTTCGCCGCGTGGGCCACCGCGGACAGCTCGCCCAGGGTGACGCGGACCATGACGCTGTCCTGGTGGTCGCCGAGGAGGCCCTGGAGGGACTTCATCGCCTTGGTGAGGGCCTTGGCGGGGCTGCCGAGGGCGGGGCCCGCCGCCTCGGCCGCGTAGCGGGTGCGCTTGGCCTTCTTGCGCGCCTCGTGCAGGCCGAGGTCGCGGTCGGTTCCCGGCGGCTGTTCCATGGCCTCCTCGATCAGCGCGGCCACCTTCGCGAAGTCCTTGCGTACGGCCTTGGCGAGCACCTTCTCCGCCTTCTTCGGCTTCTTCGCCTTCTTCGGCTTCTTCGCGGCCGCCTTGAGCACCGGCGGGTCGGCGACCACGGCGTCCAGGGTGTCGAGGAGCGTCAGATAGCGCGCGGAATCCAGCACCCCGAGCAGTCGGCGGCGCGCGCCTCCGTACTCGGCCTTGGACCAGGTGGCCAGCCGGTCCTGGATCGGGCCGTGGACGAGGGTGGCGGGCAGGTCGTCGAGGACCGTGTCCAGCCGTTCGGCCAGTACCTCCTGGTCGCGTCCCACGCCCAGCTCACCGGCGAGCCATTTCAGCTCGTCGCCGATCGGGTCGGTGACCTTCCGGTCGAGGACCTTGGGGAAGGACTTGAACGTGCTGCGCAGCCTGCGGGTGGCGACCCGCATGTCGTGCACGGACTCCTCGGCGTCCTGGCGTACGGCGGGGTCGAGGTCGACGATCGCGTCCCGCTGGGCGCGGACATAGGCAAGGACATGGTCGCCGGCGGTGACGGGCTCCGCGGGTTCGTCCTTCGGGCGTGGGTGCCCGCCCCTGGTCTCCGCCAGCGCCCGGGCCAGCTTCGACGCGGACTTCGAGGGCCGTACGTTCGCCTTGCGGAGGCGCTTCTCCACCTTGTCCAGGATGCGCTGGTCCTCGCCGTCGGCGAGCTCCACCTCGATCTCGGTCCACTGGGCGGTGCCCTCACCGCCGAACAGCCGCTCCGCCCGTACGGTGTCCACGCCGACCTCGGCGAGTTGGCGGCCGTCGGCGGCGACGAGGTCGCGCAGGTCCCGGTCGGAGCGCAGCCGGACCACGGGGACGAGCTGCCCCTCGCGGACCCGGGCGCGCACCAGGCCCGCGAGTTCGTCGGGGACGGTGTCGGAGAGCGGTGCCTGGATCTCGTCCCGGACGCCGGGGCCGACCGGGAGTTTCAGATGCCAGCCGGCGTCGTGGCCGCCGGTGCGGCGGCGCAGGGTGATCGAGGCCGCGGCCAGCCGTAGGTCCGAGGTGTCGTAGTAGGTCGCGTCGAGTTCGGCGGTGCCCTTGTCGACGATGCCCGCGACCCCGGCGACGCCGGTCAGGTCGGGCAGCCCGCTGTCGTCGGATTCATATTTCCGCTCGATTTCCCGCTTTGTGTCCGCCATGAATCGAATCTAGTCACGATCAGCCTCCGACGGCAGCCCCGCGCCCCCATAGGGGCGCGGGGCTGCCGTCAGGGGCACGGGGAACTGCGCGACAAGCCCCACGGCGGAGCGCTACGCCGACAGGGGCCGCTCCACCCTGATCGACTGCAACAGCCCCACCGCCACCCACACGGCGAACATCGACGATCCTCCGTACGACACGAAGGGCAGTGGCAGACCGGCGACCGGCATGATCCCCAGGGTCATCCCGATGTTCTCGAACGACTGGAAGGCGAACCACGCGATGATCCCGGCGGCGACGATCGTGCCGTACAGCTCGGTCGTCTCGCGGGCGATGCGGCAGGCGCGCCACAGCACCACGCCCAGGAGCACGATGATCAGGCCCGCGCCGACAAAGCCGAGCTCCTCCCCCGCGACCGTGAAGACGAAGTCGGTCTGCTGCTCGGGGACGAACTGTCCGGTTGTCTGCGAGCCGTGGAACAGGCCGGTGCCGGTGAGGCCGCCGGAGCCGATCGCGATGCGCGCCTGGTTGGTGTTGTAGCCGACGCCCGCAGGGTCCAGTTCGGGGTTGGCGAAGGCGGCGAAGCGGTTGATCTGGTACTCGTCGAGCACACCGAGCTGCCAGATCAGGACCGCGCCCAGGACGCCCGTGCCGAGCAGGCCGAAGACCCAGCGGTTGGAGGCGCCGGAGGCGAGCAGCACACCGAGCACGATGATGACCATGACCATGACCGACCCGAGGTCGGGCATCAGCATGACGATCATCATCGGCACGGTGGCCAGGCCCAGCGCCTGGAGGACCGTGCGATGGTCGGGGTAGGGCTTGTCGCCCGCGTCGACCCGGGCCGCCAGGAGCATGGCCATGCCCAGGATGATCGTGATCTTCACGAACTCCGAGGGCTGGAGCGAGAAGCCGCCGCCGAGCACGATCCACGCGTGGGCGCCGTTGACGGTCGCGCCGAGCGGGGTCAGCACCAGGAGGATCAGGAGCACCGAGAGGCCGTACAGGATCGGCACCGCGTTGCGCAGGTTGCGGTGGCCGAGCCAGACCGTGCCGATCATCAGACAGAACCCGATGCCGGTGTTCATGAGGTGGCGGATCAGGAAGTAGTACTGGTCGCCCTGGTTGATCTCGGTGCGGTTGCGGGTCGCCGAGTAGACCAGGATCGCGCCCATGAAGGACAGCGCGAGGGCGGACAGCAGTATCGGCCAGTCCAGCCTGCGGGCCAGCGAGTCGCGGGCCAGCAGCCGGGACATGGACGAGCGTTCGGGGCCGTAGCCGGAGACGGAGAAGGTGTTCGCGCCGGTCATGTCGTTGTCCTTTGCGTACTCCGCGTACCGCGCCCGCTCCGCCCGCGCCTGCGGTGTGCCCTGTTGGTGCCCGTCCGTTCCGTCGCGACCGTGGCCGGCGGGAGCTGGCCGGCCGCGAGGGCGAGTGTCTGCTCAGTGGCCTCGACCGGCGGCACGTACGGCTTGATCTTCGGCGCGTCGATGGAGCCGTCCGGCTCGATCTTCGGCAGGCCCTTCTGCGGGGTGGGCAGCAGCGCCTTCCGGCTGTCGATCTTGCCGTCGGGGGAGACGCCGTACAGAGCCTCGTATATTTTGCGGACCGCCGGTCCGGAGGCTCCGGAGCCCGTACCACCCTGGGAGATCGTCATGACGATCGTGTAGTCCTTGGTGTACGTCGCGAACCACGAGGTGGTCTGCTTGCCGTAGACCTCGGCCGTACCCGTCTTGGCGTGCATCGGGATCTCGTTCTGCGGCCAGCCGATGAACCGCCAGGCCGCCGACCCGCGGGTGACGACTCCCTCGAAGGCGGCGTTCATGTCCTTCAGGGTCGCCGGGGTGACCGGCAGCTTGCCGTGCGACTTGGGCGCGATCGCCTGCACGGACTTGCCGTCGGCGCTGACGATGGCCTTGCCGACGGTCGGGTCGTACAGGGTGCCGCCGTTGGAGATCGCCGAGTAGATCGTCGCCATCTGTATCGGCGTGACGAGGATGTCGCCCTGTCCGATCGAGTAGTTGACGGAGTCACCGGCGCGCATCAGGTTGCCCTCGAGGCAGTTCTCGTACGCGATCTGCTCGGCGTACGTGCCGCCCTTCTTGCCGTACTTGCACCAGGAGGCCTTGTTGGCCTTCCAGTAGTCCTGCTTCCACTTGCGGTCGGGGACGCGGCCGGAGACCTCGTTGGGCAGGTCGATGCCGGTCACGGCGCCGAGGCCGAACTTGTGGGCGGTGGTGTAGAACCAGTTCTTCGCGTTCTTCTTCGGCCTCAGGCCGCCGTCCTTGGCCCACTCCTGGTGGGCGAGACGGTAGAAGACGGTGTCGCAGGAGACCTCGATGGCGCGGCCGAGGGTGATCGGGCCGTACCCCTTGGACTCGTAGTTCTTGAAGACCTGGCCGCCGATCGAGTACGAGCTGGAGCAGTCGTAGTTCCCGTCGAAGGGGTAGCCGGCGTCGACGGCGGCCGCGGTGGAGATGGCCTTGAAGATGGAGCCCGGGGCCGCCTGGCCCTGGATCGCCCGGTTGAGCAGCGGGTAGTTGGAGTTCTTGCCGGTCAGCTTGTTGTAGTCCTTGGCGGAGATGCCGCCGACCCAGGCGTTCGGGTCGTACGTCGGGTTCGACGCCATGGCGACGACCCGGCCTGTCTTGGCCTCCATGACGACGACCGCGCCGGCGTCGGCCTTGTAGTTCTCGCCGGTGTTGTCGTCGAACCCCTTGCGGGCTTCCTTCATCGCGTCGTTCAGCTCGTACTCGGCGACCCGCTGGACGCGGGCGTCGATGCTGGTGACGAGGTTGGAGCCGGACTGGGCGGGGTCCGCCTCGGCGGTGCCGATGACGCGGCCGAGGTTGTCGACCTCGTAGCGGGTGACGCCGGCCTTGCCGCGCAGCTCCTTGTCGTACTCCCGCTCGAGGCCGGAGCGGCCGACCTGGTCGGAGCGCAGGTAGGGCGAGTCGGTGTCCTGCGCCTTGGTGATCTCCTCGTCGGTGACCGGGGAGAGATAGCCGAGTACCTGGGCGGTGTTGGAGCCGCCGGGGCCCGCGTAGCGGCGCACGGCCTCGGGCTCGGCGGTGATGCCGGGGAAGTCCTCGGAGCGCTCGCGGATCTGGAGGGCCTGACGGGGGGTGGCCTCGTCGGTGATGGGGATCGGCTGGTACGGCGAGCCGTTCCAGCAGGGCTGGGGCGTCTTGGCGTCGCACAGCCGGACCTTGTCCTTGACGTCCTTGGGCTTCATGCCGAGGACGCCGGCGAGCTTGGTGAGGACGGCGGAGCCGTCGTCCTTCATCTTCAGCAGCTCGGTCCGGGAGGCGGAGACGACAAGGCGGGTCTCGTTGTCCGCGATCGGCACCCCGCGCGCGTCGAGAATCGACCCGCGTACGGCGGGCTGCACGACCTGCTGCACATGGTTGCCGGACGCCTCCTTGGCGTAGGCGTCCCCCTCACGGATCTGGAGGTACCACAGGCGGCCGCCGAGGGTGCCGAGGAGGGAGAGGACGAGGATCTGGATGACGACGAGACGGATCTGAACGCGTGGGGTCCGGCCGGTCTCGGGAATGTTGGTCACTGGTGCTGCCTCCGCCTCTCAGTGCGCGTGCGGGACACGGACGTACGAGGCATACGAGTACACGAGCAAGCTGTGGGCGTGGGTTGCGGGGTTCGGCTGACGGGTGGTCACAGGCGCTTGACCCCCTTGATCCGGCCGGCGCGGGCGGCTTTCGAGCGGGCCGCCTTCACCTTCAGGCCGCCGCGCTGGCTGCCGATGCGCAGGCCGGTCCCCGAGGAGAGCCAGCCCGAGGAGATGTCGGTCTTCTTGGCCGCGGAGTTGGCCTCGGCCAGTGGGTCGTTCTCCGCTCTGCGGGCCAGGAACATGATGCCGGGGACGACGAAGGGCGCGAGCAGCAGATCGTACAGCGCGGCTGTGAACAGCAGGCTGCTGAGGCCGACATGGCGGGCGGCGGTGTCGCCGACGAGGGCGCCGACACCGGCGTAGAGGAGGGTCGTGCCGACGGCTGCGGCGACCACGACGGCCATCGGGCCGGTGGCCGACCTGAGTCGGCCGTTCTCCGGTTTCACCAGGCCCGCCAGATAGCCGACGACACACAGCACGAGGGCGTAGCGGCCGGCCGCGTGGTCGGCGGGCGGGGCGAGGTCGGCGAGGAGTCCGGCGCCGAAGCCGACGAGGGCGCCGCCGACATGGCCGTACACCAGGGCCAGGCCGAGGACGGTCAGCAGCAGCAGGTCGGGGACGGCGCCCGGGAGGTGGAGGCGGGCGAGGACGCTCACCTGGATCACCATGGCGACGACCACCAGGGCGGTGGACAGGAGCATCCGGTTGAAACGCATGGGGGAGTTCAGCTCCTACTGCTCTTGCTGGTACTGGCCGTCGGCCGCCGACGGGGACGGTGTCACCGTCACGGTGACCGTGGGCGTGGGCGTCGGCCTCGGCTTGGCCGGCAGGACGGTGTCGCGCGGGTCGGTGCGCGGGGCCTCGACGACGACACCGACGATGTCGAGCTTGGTGAAGCCGACGAACGGCGTGACATAGATCGTGCGCGTCAGATCGCCGCCCGAGGGATCGACCCGGGACACGAAGCCGACGGGTACGCCGGGTACGAACGGCTTGTCGGCCTGCGAGCCGAAGGTGACGAGCCGGTCGCCCTTCTGGACCTTGGCCTTGCCGTTGAGGAGCTGGACACGCAGCGGGCGGTCGCCCTGCCCGGAGGCGAAGCCGAGTTCGTCGCTGCCCTCCATTCGGGTGCCGACGGTGAAGTCCGGGTCGTTGGCGAGCAGTACGGTCGAGGTGCCGGGGCCGACGGTGGTGACGCGGCCGACGAGTCCGTCCCCGTTCAGGACGGTCATGTCGCGCTTGACGCCGTCGTTGGCGCCGATGTCGATGGTGACCGTCCAGGAGAAGCCCTGGGCCGCTCCTATGGCGATGACCTCGGCGCCCTTGATGCCGTACTGTCCGGCGCCGGCCGTCTTCAGCATCCTGTCGAGCTGGCCGAGGCGGCTGCGGTTGCGGTCGTCGCTGCCGAGGCGGGCCTTGAGCGCCGCGTTCTCCTTCTCCAGCGTGGCGAGCCGGTCGTGCCGGTCACCGGAGTCGCGTACGGCGGAGACGGCGTCGCCGACCGGGTCGACCACGGTGGCCACCCCGTCCTCGACCGGTCCGAAGACGGCGGCCGCGGCCTGCCGGGCACCGTCGACCGGTGAGTCCTCCCCGCCTCGGATGTCCACTGTGATCAGCGCGAACGCGATCGCGATCAGCAGCACCAGGAGCAGCCGGCTCTCTCGTGTGTCCCTCACGTGCGGCGGCGTGCCTTCCTCAATAGAGTTTTTTCGGGGAGTTTATGCCTCTATACCAACGATCCGCCGTACGAGAGGAGATCATCCCGTACGGCGGAATCGAAGAGTTACGTCATCTGCGCGGCTGGGCGTCCAGCACCTGCTGGAGCGCCTCGAACTCCTCCACGCACTTGCCGGAGCCGAGCGCCACGCTGTCCAGCGGGTCCTCGGCGATGTGGATGGGCATGCCGGTCTCACGCCGCAGGCGTTCGTCGAGCCCGCGGAGCAGGGCTCCGCCGCCGGTCAGAACGATTCCGCGGTCCATGATGTCGCCGGACAGCTCGGGCGGGCACTTGTCGAGGGTGGTCTTCACGGCGTCGACGATCGCGTTGACGGGTTCCTCGATCGCCTTGCGTACTTCGGCCGCGGAGATCACGACGGTCTTGGGCAGGCCGGAGACCAGGTCCCGGCCGCGGATTTCGGTGTGTTCGTCGTTGTCGAGGTCGTACGCCGAACCGATCGTGATCTTGATCTGTTCGGCAGTCCGCTCACCCAGCAGAAGCGAGTACTCCTTCTTGATGTGCTGGATGATCGAGCTGTCCAGTTCGTCACCCGCGACGCGGATGGACTGGGCGGTGACGATGCCGCCGAGGGAGATGACCGCGACCTCCGTGGTGCCGCCGCCGATGTCCACCACCATGTTGCCCGTGGCCTCGTGGACCGGCAGGCCGGAGCCGATGGCCGCGGCCATGGGCTCCTCGATGATGTGCACCTGGCGCGCGCCGGCCTGGGACGAGGCCTCGATGACGGCGCGGCGCTCGACGCCCGTGATGCCCGAGGGCACACAGACGACGACACGGGGACGGGCGAGATACCGCCGCTTGTGGATCTTCAGAATGAAGTAGCGGAGCATCCGCTCGGTGATCTCGAAGTCGGCGATGACGCCGTCCTTGAGCGGGCGCACGGCAACGATGTTGCCGGGCGTCCGACCGATCATCTTCTTCGCTTCCGATCCGACCGCGAGAATGCCACCGGTGTTGGTGTTGATCGCGACGACGGACGGCTCGTTGAGTACGATCCCGCGACCCCTGACGTACACCAGCGTGTTGGCGGTCCCGAGGTCGACAGCCATGTCACGGCCGATGAACGACATTGAGTTCCCCATCAGGATTCGTCTGGCCTTCCCAAGTGAAGCGTGTGATGGCTCTGTTTTGGGGCGGCGAAGTGGGTGCGATGGCGTACAGGCTTGCCAGGCTTACATCGTAGTCGCGCCTGCACGGACACCACGCGAGGGTCTTCGCCATTGTCAGCATGCGATGCGTCGTCCCGCTTCTGGAGACGAGCGTTCGGGGGTAGGCGTTCCCCCGATCGGCGCGCATATGCCACAGGACGGCCGGTTTTCGACGGCCGTCCCAGGTCAGCATCAAAGTGAGGTGACGATCCCTCAGAAAGTGATCTAGCCGCGGCCGGGGAAGAAGATCTTCAGCTCGCGCTCGGCGGACTCCTCGGAGTCGGACGCGTGGATGAGGTTCTCGCGGACGATCACGCCGTAGTCCCCGCGGATGGAACCGGGCGCGGCGGCGATCGGGTCGGTGGGGCCGGCGAGCGCGCGCACACCCTCGATGACCCGCTCACCCTCGACGACGAGCGCGACGACGGGGCCGGAGGCCATGAACTCGACGAGGGGCTCGTAGAAGGGCTTGCCCTTGTGCTCGCCGTAGTGCTGCTCCAGCGTGTCCTGGTCCAGGGTGCGCAGCTCCAGCGCGGTGATACGCCAGCCGGCCTTGCGCTCGATCCGGCCGATGATCTCGCCGGTCAGGCCGCGACGGACGGCGTCGGGCTTGAGGAGGACGAGGGTGCGCTGAGTCACGAGGGTGGCTCCATTCGGGTCACGTGTGTGCGGTGCTGAGAGGCTACAGGGCCGGTTCGGGCGGGTGTTACGCAGCGTCAGGACTGGTCTGCCGGTCCTGGGCCGCGAAGCGGGCCTTCGCCTCGTCGATCTTCCGGCCGTAGTGCACGGACGCCCACCACAGCGCCGCGAACATCGCGCCCATGAAGAACATGGTCGGGACGATGAAGCCGGAGGCGATCAGCGCGATCTGCAGGGCCCAGCCGAGCTGCACCCCGCCGGGCCGGGTGATCACGCCGCACAGCAGTACGCACAGCAGCATGGCGATGCCGCTGACCGTCCACACGGTCGACATGGACAGGTCGGGGTCCTTCATGGCGACCAGGCCGGCGAAGCCGATCAGAAAGACCTCGCCGATCAGGGTCGAAGCACAGAGCGTACGCACGGCGGTCAGCCCCTCCCCAGGAGCAGTCGGGCCTCGCCGACGGTGATGACGGAGCCGGTGACGAGGACCCCGCCGCCCGAGTACTCCCCGTCCTCCTCGGCGAGGGTGATGGCGGCCTCCAGCGCGTCGTCGAGGCGCGGTTCGACCTGGACGCGGTCGTCGCCGAAGATCTCGACGGCGATGGCGGCGAGTTCGTCGGCGTCCATCGCGCGGTGGCTGGAGTTCTGGGTGATGACGACCTCGGCGAAGACCGGTTCGAAGGCCTCGAGGAGCCCGCGGACATTCTTGTCGCCGCTCGCCCCGACCACACCGATGAGCCGGCTGAAGTCGAACGCCTCCCCCACCGCCTCGGCCGTGGCCCGTGCGCCCGCCGGGTTGTGCGCGGCGTCCAGCACGACGGTCGGAGAGCGGCGTACGACCTCCAGCCGCCCCGGGGACGTCACCGAGGCGAACGCCTTGCGCACGGTGTCGACATCGAGGGGCTCGGGCCGCTGGGTGCCGACGCCGAAGAACGCCTCGACGGCGGCGAGGGCGACGGCGGCGTTGTGGGCCTGGTAGCCGCCGTGCAGGGGCAGGAAGACCTCCCCGTACTCCCCGCCGAGCCCGCGCAGCGTCAGCACCTGCCCGCCGACGGCGACCTGCCTGCTCACGACGCCGAACTCGAGGCCCTCCCGGGCCACCGTGGCGTCCACCTCGACGGCCTTCTTCAGCAGCACCTGGGCCGCGTCGACCGGCTGCTGGGCGAGGATGACCGTCGCGTCCTGCTTGATGATCCCGCCCTTCTCGACGGCGATCTCACCGGGCGTCTCGCCGAGCCGGTCGGTGTGGTCGAGGTCGATGGGCGTCACGACGGCCACATCGGCGTCGATCACGTTGGTGGCGTCCCAGGTGCCGCCCATCCCGACCTCGACGACGGCGACATCGACCGGGGCGTCCGCGAAGGCCGCGTACGCCATGGCGGTGAGCACCTCGAAGAAGGAGAGCCGGTACTCCTGCTGGGCGTCGACCATCTCGACGTACGCCTTGATGTCGTCGTACGTCTCGACGAACCGCTCGGCGGGGATGGGCGCCCCGTCGAGGCTGATCCGCTCGGTGATCGACTGGACGTGCGGCGAGGTGTACCGGCCGGTGCGCAGGTCGAAGGCGCCGAGGAGCGCCTCGATCATGCGGGCGGTGGAGGTCTTGCCGTTGGTGCCGGTGATGTGGATCGAGGGGTACGCGCGCTGCGGCTCGCCCAGCACGTCCATCAGCGCGGCGATACGGCTGACGGACGGGTCCAGCTTGGTCTCGCCCCAGCGGGTGGCGAGGTCCGCCTCGACGGTGCGCAGGGCCTTGGCGACCTCGGGGTCGGCCGGGCGCCCGGGGACATCGGTCTGCGGCGCGCCGCCGGCCTGCGTCCGCAGGGTGCGGCTGCCGGCCTCGATGACCGCGAGGTCGGGGTCTCGGTCGGTCTCGGCGTCGATGATCTCGTCGAAGGGGTCGGTGTCGCTCACGGGGGCCAGTCTACGGACGGGGACTGACATGGTGCCTACGGAGTGGGGGTGGAGAGGTTTGTTCGGCGGGTGCGGGTGGGTGGGGGCTGGTCGCGCAGTTCCCCGCGCCCCTGACGGCGATGAGGGCGCCCGGAGCTTTACAGCTCCGGGCGCCCTCATCGCCGTACGAACCCTTACGCCTGGGGCAAGGTGTTCAGTTGGGACTGGATTCGGGTGATGTCCTCTTCCGCCTTGGTGAGGCGGGTCTTGATCTTGTCCACGACGTTGTCCGGGGCCTTGGCCAGGAACGCCTCGTTGGCGAGCTTGGCCTCTGCCTGGGCCTTTTCCTTCTCGGCGGCGGCGAGGTCCTTCGCGAGGCGCTTGCGCTCCGCGGCGACGTCGATCGTGCCGGAGAGATCGAGGGCGACCGTCGCGCCGGCGACCGGGAGGGTCGCGGTGGCGCTGAAGCCGTCCTCCTCCGGCTGGAGGCGGAGCAGCTGGCGGATGGCCGCCTCATGGGCGACGAGCGCGGTGCCGTCGAGGGTGAGGCGGGCGGGGACCTTCTGGCCGTCCTGCAGTCCCTGCTCCTTACGGAAGCGGCGCACCTCGGTGACGACGGCCTGGACAGTGCCGATCTCGGCCTCGGCAGCCTCGTCCCGGAAGCCACTGTCCTTGGGCCATTCGGCGATCACAAGGGACTCGCGGCCGGTCAGCGTGGTCCACAGCGTCTCGGTGACGAAGGGGACGACCGGGTGGAGCAGCCGCAGCATGACGTCGATGACCTCGCCGAGGACACGGCCGGAGACCTTGGCCTGCTCGCCGCCCGCGAAGAAGGTCGTCTTCGACAGCTCCACGTACCAGTCGAAGACCTCGTCCCACGCGAAGTGGTAGAGCGCGTCGCTGAGCTTCGCGAACTGGAAGTCGTCGTAGAACGCGTCGACCTGAGCGACCGTCTTGTTCAGCCGGGAGAGGATCCAGCGATCGGTGGCGGTCAGTTGCTCCGCCGCCGGAAGCTCGCCCTCGATGGTGGCGCCGTTCATCAGTGCGAAGCGCGTGGCGTTCCAGATCTTGTTGGCGAACTTGCTGGACGCCTGGACCCAGTCCTCGCCGATCGGGACGTCGGTGCCGGGGTTGGCGCCCTTGGCCAGTGTGAAACGGACGGCGTCGGAACCGTACTTGTCCATCCAGTCCAGCGGGTCCACGACGTTGCCGAAGGACTTCGACATCTTCTTGCCGCGCTCGTCGCGGACCAGACCGGTCAGCGCGATGGTCTTGAACGGGGCCTCTCCGTCCATGGCGTACAGACCGAACATCATCATCCGGGCGACCCAGAAGAAGATGATGTCGTGGCCGGTCAGCAGGACGTCCGTGGAGTAGAACTTCTCGAGGTCCGGGGTCTGTTCCGGCCAGCCGAGGGTGGAGAACGGCCACAGGCCGGAAGAGAACCAGGTGTCGAGGACGTCGGTGTCCTGGGTCCAGCCCTCGCCCGTCGGGGGCTGCTCGTCGGGGCCGACGCAGACGATCTCGCCGTCCGGGCCGTACCAGACCGGGATGCGGTGGCCCCACCACAACTGGCGTGAGATGCACCAGTCGTTGAGGTTGTCGACCCAGTCGAAGTAGCGCTTGGACATCTCCTCGGGGTGGATCGAGACCCGGCCGTCGCGGACCGCGTCGCCGGCGGCCTTGGCCAGCGTCTCGACCTTGACCCACCACTGGAGAGACAGCCGCGGCTCGACGGTGGTGGAGCAGCGCGAGCAGTGCCCGACGGAGTGCGTGTAGGGGCGCTTCTCGGCGACGATCCTGCCCTGCTGGCGCAGCGCGCCGACGACGGCGGAGCGTGCCTCGAAGCGGTCCAGGCCGAGGAAGGGGCCGTGGACGGTGATGACACCGTGCTCGTCCATGATCGTCATGTTCGGCAGGCTGTGGCGCTGCCCGATGGCGAAGTCGTTGGGGTCGTGGGCCGGGGTCACCTTGACGGCACCGGTGCCGAACTCCGGGTCGACATGCGCGTCGGCGACGACCGGGATGGTCCGGTCGGTCAGCGGCAGCTTGATCTGCCTGCCGACGAGGTGCTTGTAGCGCTCGTCGTCGGGGTGGACGGCGACGGCGGTGTCACCGAGCATCGTCTCGGCACGGGTGGTGGCGACGACCAGGCTGTCCTCGCCCTCGCCGTACCTGATCGAGACCAGCTCGCCCGCGTCCTCCTGGTATTCCACCTCGATGTCCGAGATGGCCGTCAGACAGCGGGGACACCAGTTGATGATGCGCTCGGCGCGGTAGATCAGCTCGTCGTCGTAGAGGCGCTTGAAGATCGTCTGGACGGCCTTGGACAGCCCCTCGTCCATGGTGAAGCGCTCGCGGCTCCAGTCGACGCCGTCGCCGAGGCGGCGCATCTGGCCCAGGATCCGGCCGCCGTACTCCTCCTTCCACTGCCAGACACGCTCGACGAACTCCTCGCGGCCCAGGTCGTGGCGGGACTTGCCCTCCTCGGCGAGCTGCTGCTCGACCTTGTTCTGGGTGGCGATTCCGGCGTGGTCCATGCCGGGGAGCCAGAGCGACTCGTAGCCCTGCATGCGCTTGCGGCGGGTGAGGGCGTCCATGAGCGTGTGCTGGAAGGCGTGGCCCAGGTGGAGGGAGCCCGTGACGTTCGGCGGCGGGATGACGATCGTGTACGCGGGCTTGTCGCTCTTCGCGTCGGCGGCGAAGTAACCCCGTTCCACCCAGCGCTCGTACAGCTTCCCCTCTACCTCGGCCGGCGCGTACTGGGTCGGCAGTTCGGTGATGGGCGCTGTGGGCTGCTGCTGAGCGTTCTCGGTCACCCGGTCAGTTTAGAGGCGTCACCACCGTGTCCCGAAACACGATTCTTTCGTAACGGTGGGGCCCCCGGGGCAACTCGGCCCCCTGGCCTGCGCAAAGATGTCAAGAACACATAAGCATCTGGAGGGGAACCCAGAGATGAGCCACAACCAGCCGGGCCCGTACGGCCAACCGCCGCAGCAGCCCGGACCGTACGGCCAGCCCGCCCAGCCCGGCCCCTACGGCCAGCCGGGTCCGTACGGCCAGCCGCCCCAGCCCCCGCAGGCGGCTCCCCAGCCCGGCTACGGCTACCCCCAGCAGGCTCCCCCGGCCCAGCCCGGCTACGGCTACCCGCAACAGCCTCCGCAGGGCGCCCCCAACCCGTACGGCCAGCAGCCCGCCTACGGTCAGCAGCCGCCGTACGGACAGGCCCCCTACGGGGTTCCGCAGCCGCCGGCGCCGGGTGGGGGCAAGAAGCGGACGGCGATCGTCCTCGGGGCCGTGGCCGTCGTGGCCGCCATCGCCGTGGGGGCCTGGTTCGTGCTGGGCGGCGGGTCGGGCGGCGGTTCCGACATCGCCGACGACGGCGCGCACAAGCTGACGACGCCGGCGACCGTGATCGACGGCACGTACAAGAACAGCGGCGACTCGGCGGACGAGATGACCGACAAGGAGATCAAGGAAACCGAGTCGTGGGGTGTGCAGAACCCCAAGAACGTCAGCGCGGGCTACACCTCGGGGTCGGGACTCACCGCGAAGAAGCTCATGTTCTCCGGTGTGTACGGCACGGTCGAGGACCCGGAGAAGGCCGTCGACGCGATGTTCACGAAGATGAAGACGGAGTCGGAGAAGGACTCCTCCTTCAGCGGCAAACTCGTCGGCAGCCCGCAGGAGTTCACGCCCTCGGGCTTCGACAACGGCGTCATGAAGTGCCAGCAGATCGAGAGCACCGAAGCCGGCAAGGCGACACGGATGCCGGTGTGCATCTGGGGTGACCACAGCACCCTCAGCTACGTCATCTCCTTCGACATCGCCGCCATCGCCACGGGCGGCGGCGGCTCGTTGGAGGACGCGTCCGCGCTCGCGGCCAAGCTGCGCGCCGATGTGCGCGTCAAGGCCTGAGACGCCCAGGACCCGCTTCAACTGCGGAGGGGCCCCGGTCTGTTGACCGGGGCCCCTCCGCAGTTCTGCCCAATTCCCTTGTCCTGCCGTTACGCCGTCTTCTGCTCGCCCGGGCCGCGGCCGCGCGCGTCCCTCGGGATCAGGGTCGGGTTCACGTTCGACAGGACGACGTCCGCCGTGATGACGACCCGGGCCACGTCCTTGCGGGACGGGACCTCGTACATCACCGCCTGGAGGACCTCCTCCATGATGGCGCGCAGACCACGCGCGCCGGTCTGGCGCAGGATCGCCTGGTCGGCGATGGCTTCGAGTGCCTCGCGCTCGAAGTCCAGCTCCACGCCGTCGAGTTCGAAGAGGCGCTGGTACTGCTTGATGAGGGCGTTGCGCGGCTCCACCAGGATCTGGAGGAGGGCCTCGCGGTCCAGGTTGTGCACGGACGTGATGACCGGGAGGCGGCCGATGAACTCGGGGATCATGCCGAACTTCACCAGGTCCTCGGGCATGACGTCCTCGAAGCGGTCCTTCGCCTCCAACTCCTTCTTGGAGCGGATCGTGGCGCCGAAACCGATGCCCTTGGCGCCCGCGCGGGACTCGACGAGTTTCTCCAGGCCGGCGAAGGCACCGCCCACGATGAACAGCACGTTCGTCGTGTCGATCTGGATGAACTCCTGGTGCGGGTGCTTGCGTCCGCCCTGCGGCGGGACGGAGGCCGTCGTGCCCTCCAGGATCTTCAGCAGGGCCTGCTGGACACCCTCGCCGGACACATCACGCGTGATCGACGGGTTTTCACTCTTCCGCGCGACCTTGTCGATCTCGTCGATGTAGATGATTCCGGTTTCGGCCTTCTTGACGTCGTAGTCCGCCGCCTGGATCAGCTTCAACAGGATGTTCTCGACGTCCTCGCCGACATACCCGGCCTCCGTGAGCGCCGTCGCGTCGGCGATGGCGAACGGGACGTTCAGCATGCGCGCCAGGGTCTGCGCGAGGAGGGTCTTGCCGGAGCCCGTGGGGCCCAGCAGCAGGATGTTCGACTTCGCCAACTCGATGGCGTCGTCACGGCCTTGGCCGCTGGCGTTCTCGCCGGCCTGGACCCGCTTGTAGTGGTTGTACACCGCGACCGACAGGGCCTTCTTGGCCGACTCCTGCCCGACCACATACCCCTCGAGGAACTCGTAGATCTCGCGAGGCTTGGGGAGTTCCTCCCACCTGACCTCGCTCGTCTCCGCGAGCTCTTCCTCGATGATCTCGTTGCAGAGATCGATGCACTCGTCGCAGATGTACACACCGGGGCCTGCGATGAGCTTCTTGACCTGCTTCTGGCTCTTGCCACAGAACGAGCACTTGAGCAGATCGCCGCCGTCACCGATGCGTGCCACGGTGTGCTTCCCCTTCGCCTGGGAGTCGCCTGGGTCCAGCGACTCCTGGTGCTGCCTTATGTCCGACGGTACCTTGCCGGGCCCCCCGTTCGGGCCCCCCTTGGCGCGGTTGACTTCGACGTGCTCCAAGTCGAACCGTGCCAAGGGGCGGCAGACGATACAGCTTCCGCGTCTACCAGTGCGCCTACCAGTACGTCAGCGGACGCTGGCGTTGTTCATCTTCCGGGTGGAAATGATCTGGTCGATCAGGCCGTACGACAGGGCGTCCTCGGCCGTGAGGATCTTGTCGCGCTCGATGTCCTCGCGGATCTTCTCGATCGGCGTGGTCGAGTGCTTGGCCAGCATGTCCTCCAGCTGCGAACGCATCCGGAGGATCTCGTTGGCCGCGATCTCCAGGTCGGAGACCTGACCCCGGCCGGTCTCGCTGTACGGCTGGTGGATCAGCACGCGCGCGTTGGGCAGCGCCATGCGCTTGCCCGGCGTACCGGCCGCGAGGAGGATCGCGGCGGCGGAGGCCGCCTGGCCCATGCAGACCGTCTGGATGTCCGGCTTCACGAACTGCATCGTGTCGTAAATCGCAGTGAGCGCCGTGAAGGAGCCGCCGGGGCTGTTGATGTAGACCGAGATGTCCCGGTCGGGGTCCATCGACTCCAGGCACAGGAGCTGTGCCATGACGTCGTTGGCGGAGGCGTCGTCGATCTGCACGCCGAGGAAGATCACGCGCTCCTCGAAGAGCTTCGCGTACGGGTCGTACTCACGCACGCCCTGCGAGGTGCGCTCGACGAAGCGCGGGATGACGTAGCGGGACTCGGCGATGGGGCCGGTGTACGTCGCCTGGGCGGCGCCCTGGACGGCCGTTGTGCGGTCGTAGAGGCCGCTGCCGGGGAAGTCGTTCACGGTGTCTCCTGAAAGGGGCTGAGGCGGGGGCTGGCGGGCGTTGGGGGGCTGTCTACGAGCCCGCCCCGGTGCCTCCGCCGCCCGGCATGCCGGCAGCTGTGGCGATGACGTCGTCGATGAGGCCGTAGGTCTTGGCCTCGTGGGCGTCGAACCAGCGGTCGCGGTCCGAGTCACGGGTGATCTGCTCCACCGACTGGCCGGTGTGCTGGGACGTGAGCTCGGCCATGCGCTTCTTGGTGTGCAGCAGCCGCTCGGCGTGGATCTTGATGTCCGAGGCCGAACCGGCGAGGCCGGCGGACGGCTGGTGGATCAGGATCTCGGCGTTCGGCAGTGCGAAGCGCTTGCCCGGGGTGCCCGCGCTGAGCAGGAACTGACCCATCGAGGCGGCGAGGCCCATGGCGATCGTCACCACGTCGTTCTTGATGAACTGCATGGTGTCGTAGATCGCCATGCCGGCCGTGATCGAACCGCCCGGGCTGTTGATGTAGAGGTTGATGTCCTTGTCGGGGTCAGCGGCGGCAAGGAGCAGCAGCTGCGCGGTGATCTTGTTCGCGATGTCGTCGTCGACCTGCTGACCGAGGAAGATGATCCGCTCGTTGAGCAGCCGGTTGTAGACCTGGTCGCCGAGGCCACCGCCGATGGAAGGCTCGCCGGCGGCGGAAGGCATCAGATTCGTCACGTCGTATCCACCTGCTCGTATTACGACGGCGCCGGGCCGTCTCACGTGTTCTACCGGGGCGTGGGGCCGTCCGGCGGTTTCGGGGACTCCCCTGCCCTCGTATTCATGGACCCTAACGCGCGGGTCCCTCCGGGGAATCCCGGGAAGTGAACTGTTCGCTGTGAGCGCATGTGCTCCGCCGGGGTGAGCGGGGTGCTCCGCTGGGGTGAGCAGGGTGTCGCGTCGGGGCCAGCTGGGTCCGGGGCGGGCTGGGGGCCGGGCGTCGCGGGGCTGCGCCCCGGGCCCCCTGGGGGCTTCGCCGTGGCGTTGGCGGTCGGTGGGGCGGTGCGGGTGTGTGGGGGCCGTTCGCGCAGTTCCCCGCGCCCCTACAGGGCGCGACCAGAGGGCCGGGGGAGCCCATGGCTCCCGAGTTGCTCGCCGTGGCTTCGCCGGGTCGTGAGCTGTGCGGGTGGGTGGGGGCTGGTCGCGCAGTTCCCCGCGCCCCTTAAAGGCGCGAACAGGCCCCCAGGGACCAAAGTCCCTGGGGGCCTGTTCGCGTGCTTTCAGCTGTGCCGGAGGCTTAGGCCTCCGGCTTCTCCTCGGGGGTGTCGGTCTCGGCGGCCGGGGTTTCCTCGGAGGTGGACTCCGTGGTCTCGTCCTCTTCCTCGTCGTCGAGGTCGATGATCTCGCCGTTGGTGTCCTTGACCGTGGCGGCCTCCACGACGACCGCGAGGGCCTTGCCGCGGGCGACCTCGCCGACCAGCATCTGGACCTGGTTGCCCTCGACGACCGCCTGCGCGAACTGGTCGGGGGACATGCCGGAGGAGGCCGCGCGCCGCATGAGGTGCTCGGTGAGCTCCTCCTGGTTGACGTTCAGCTTCTCCTTGTTGACGAGCTCGTCGAGGACGAACTGCGTCTTGATGCCCTTGACCGCGGCTTCCTTGGTCTCGGCGTCGAACTCCTCGGCCGTCTTGCCCTGGATCTCGAGGTACTTCTCGAGGTCGAGGCCCATCTGGCCGAGCTGGTGGTGCTCCAGGTTGTGCTTACGGGTGTTGATCTCGTCCTCGAGGAGCTTCTCGGGGACGGGCACCTCGACGAGCTCAAGCAGCTTCTCCAGGACGCGCTCCTGGGCCTGCGTGGCCTGGTCGTACTGCTTCATGTTCTCGAGGCGCTTGCGGCTGTCCGCGCGCAGCTCCTCCAGGGTGTCGAACTCGGAGGCGAGCTGGGCGAACTCGTCGTCCAGGGCCGGGAGTTCACGCGCGGCGACCTGGGTGACCTTGACGGTGACCTCGGCCTCCTTGCCGGCCGCCGAGCCGCCCTTGAGCTCGGAGGTGAAGGTGGCCTCGCCACCGGCCTCCACGCCCTTCACGGCGTCGTCGACGCCGTCCAGCAGCTCGCCGGAGCCGATGGTGTAGGAGACGCCGGTCGCGACGCCGTCCTCCAGCACCTCGCCGTCGACCTTGGCCTCCAGGTCCAGCGTCACGACGTCGCCGTCCTCGGCGGCACGCTCGACCGGGGAGGTGGAGGCGAAGCGCTCACGGAGCTGCTCGACCGACTTGTCGATGTCCTCCTCGGTGACCTCGATCGCGTCGACCTCGACCTCGATGCCGGAGTAGTCCGGGATCTCGATGGTCGGGCGGACGTCGACCTCGGCGGTGAAGTTCAGCGTCTCGCCGTCCTTCAGCTCCGTGATGTCGACCTCGGGCTGGCCCAGGACGCTGAGCTCGGCCTCGTTGACCGCGTCGGTGTAGAACTTCGGGAGCGCGTCGTTGACCGCCTCCTCCAGGACCGCACCGCGGCCGAACCGCTGGTCGATGACGCGCGCCGGGATCTTGCCCTTCCGGAAGCCCTTCACCGTGACCTGCTGGTTGATCTTCTTGTACGCCGCGTCGAGGCTGTCCTTGAGCTCCTCGAAGGGCACCTCGATGCTGAGCCGAACCCGGGTCGGGTTCAGGGTCTCCACGGCGCTCTTCACGGTTCGGTCTCCTTGGGGGCTGACTTCTCTGGTTTCTGCTGAGGGTTCTGCCGATTGCCCTCTGCCGGACACGGCCCAGCCTCAGCGGATTCGCGGCCCTTGAGGGACGTAACAACGCAGACACACGGGCGCGCAGCTTGCATAGTAGCCGCAGGCGGTACTCGCCCCAAAAGGTGATCTCGCCGGTGGTCCGGCAGGTGGTCGGGGTGGCGGGATTTGAACCCACGGCCTTCCGCTCCCAAAGCGGACGCGCTACCAAGCTGCGCCACACCCCGTCTGGTGCGACACGTAGGGTACATGGCCGCAGGCCGTGGGGTTACCGCATTTCAGGACTGGGGGCCGAGGCCGGCGTGAGGTCCGGCCGCGTCCCGGAAAGGGAGTGTGCGCCCGGGGCCCTCGAACCGCTACGATGCCTTCTGTGCCGCGGTCACCTGACCTGCGGCGCGCGTCTGCGGGCGTAGCTCAATGGTAGAGCCCTAGTCTTCCAAACTAGCTACGCGGGTTCGATTCCCGTCGCCCGCTCTGTACCGCCTCCGGCCCGGTTCTCTGAACCGGGCCGGTCGTGTTTCCCACGACGGCGGCGGTCAGAACTGGATCTCGTTGATCGTGTCGGCTATCGAGTTCAGGAATCTCTGGATGTCGTCCGCCATGCCGGTCGAGGCCAGGAAGAAGCCGAAGAGTATGGCGACGACGGCCGGGCCCGGCTTGATCGTGCCTCCGCGGATCAGCACCACCAGGATGATTCCCAACATCAGCACCACTGACAACGAAATGGCCACACTGATCACACCCTACGGTCGGTCCACTACCGGCCCAGGGATGCGTTCCCTCGCACCCCCGCCAGATCCATCGTGCCACCAACGAGGCCCGCATATGCGGCCGGTGACGCATCATCGGCCTCACCTGGCCGATTTTTCCGCACAGACAAACCCAGGACACAGGAATATGTCTTTTAGTCGTAACTAAGATGATATTTACGCTTCTTGCAGGCCCAGAAGTGCGCGCATTGCGGCGTACTTGTCGGTCAGGCGGGCGCGGGTCGTGGCATCCAGTGCCGCCAGGCGGGCCGGGTCCGCGTTGTGCGCCAGGTCCGCCTCCTTGACCAGGAACGCACCCGGGGTCTCGAGAATGCGCCGGGCGTACGCCTCCTGGGTCTCCCCCGCCCGCTTGGTGACGGCCAGCACGATGTCCTTCGTACGGGGAGACAGGGCGGCCTCCGCCAGCCAGTGTGCGGACAGCGCGTCGTCCTCCACGGCGTCGTGCAGCCAGGCCGCGGCGATCTGTTCGGCGTCGCCGCCACGCGCGCGTACGCCCTCGGCGACGGCCTGGAGGTGTTCCGCGTAGGGGCGGCCGGCCTTGTCCGTCTGGGTCGCGTGGGCCGCGCGGGCCGCGGCTTCCACTTCGGCCAGGGTCAGGGGTGTTGGCGGAATTTTCGTCACCCGCCCAGTGTGGCTGTTCCTTGATGCTTTCTTGACCTTGGAGGCGAAAATGAGGCGGCCCGGGGGCCCGGGGGCGTCAGATTGTCGCCTGGGCTGTGGGGCCCTCTCGGCAGATCAGGAGGAGGGCCCTGTCGTCGTTCACGTCTCTGGCCACCGCTTCGATGAGGTGCCAGGCCGCGCCGTGGAAGCCGCCGGCCACATAGCGGTCGGCTTCGCCGGTCAGCCGGTCTATGCCTTCCACGATGTCGCGGTCGGACGTTTCGACCAGGCCGTCCGTGAACAGCATCAGGACGTCCCCGGAGCGCAGTGATCCCTTCACGGGGTCGAACTGGGCTCCGTCGTACACACCCAACAGCGGTCCCTCCGCCGCCTTTTCCTCCCAGCGGCCCGTGCCCGCGCTGAGCTGGAGGCCCGGTGGGTGGCCGGCCGAGAAGAGTTCGTAGTCGCCGGAGTCGAGGTCCAGGACGAGGTGGATCGAGGTCGCGAAGCCCTCGTCCCAGTCCTGGCGGAGGAGGTAGCCGTTCGCCGCCGGAAGGAAGGCGTGGGGCGGCAGCGAGCCCAGCAGGCCTCCGAAGGCGCCGGAGAGCAGCAGGGCTCGGGAGCCCGCGTCCATGCCCTTGCCCGACACGTCCGTGAGGACGACCTCCATCGTGCGGCCGCCGTTCGTACGGGCGGCCACCACGAAGTCGCCCGAGAACGACTGGCCGCCCGCCGGACGCAGCGCCATCTCCCGGTGCCAACCCTGCGGCAGCTGCGGCAACTTGCTCTGGACGCGGATGCGTTCGCGCAGGTCGAACAGCATTGTGCCGCCGCGTCTCCACGGGACGCCGACACGACTGCGGAACTGGGCGATGAGGAGCCCGAAGAAACCGCAGGCCGCCACCACCAGGACCACTCCCGGCGTGACCCGGCTCGGGCCCTCCGTGTACGGGCCCAGCTTCACCGACTCCACGATCAGTGCCGTGGCCGCCCCCGCGTACAGGCCCAGCAGGCTGGACGGGCGCAGCAGGAGGCCGCCGGCGACGATCGGGAGGACCAGCAGGGCCGGCGAGCACCACACCGAGTTGGTGAGGGTCATGGCCATGATGATCGGGATGGTGAGGAGCAGACCGGCGAGCGCGATCCAGTCCGATCCGTCGCCCCGGAAGTAGTCCACGGCGGATCTGCGCACGCCGGTGCGGACCCGGTGAACCTGCTTCTTCAACCGGGCCGTGAACGTCTCGGCCTCCGCGCGCCGCTCTCGTCCTTCTGCCATTAGTTCGGGACCCTATCCATCGGACCAGCTGCTTGGCACGGGAGGTCCCACTTGTCCCCCGTCCGAGCTTCAACTTCACAGTGAAACCCACCGGGACCCGATCCGAGGCCCCGAGGGGAAAATTCCCTCGCTCGTCCCGCATTGCCCTGGTAGTCATGGTCCATGACTACCTCCAGGACCCCCGGCTCGACCGACCTGCGGGTGCTCCGGCCCGACGACTGGGATCAGTGGTACGACAACCTGATCCGCGCCTTCGGCGGAATGCCGGAGTCCGCCGAGGAACGGGAGTTGTGGAAATCACTCACCGAGTACGACCGTTTCGTGGGCGCCTGGGACGGTGACACGTGTGTGGGCAGTGCGGGTGCCTTCACTTTCCGGGTAACCGTACCGGGTGGGGCCTCCGTTCCGGCAGCGGGCGTGACGATGGTCGGCGTGGCCGGTACGCATCGCAGGCGCGGGGTGCTCACGTCCATGATGCGGCGGCAGTTGGACGACGTACGCAGCTGGGGTGAGCCGTTGGCCGTGCTGACGGCGTCGGAGCCCGCCATCTACGGGCGGTTCGGATACGGGCTCGCCACCCACTCGTTGAGCTTCGAGATCGACACGACGCGGGTACGGCTGGACGTCCCGGCCGGGACCGGTGACGTACGGCTGCGGTACGCCGTACCGGCCGAGGCCCTTGAGGTCTGTGAGGCGGTGTACGCGCGGCGGGTGCCGGAGCGGCCCGGGATGCTGGCCCGGATGCCCGGCTGGGCGCCCGTCATGGTGCTCGACCCGGAGGGTGAGCGGGGCGGGGCCTCGCCGTTGCAGTGCGTTGTCGCCGAACGGGGCACGGAGGTCGTGGGGTTCGCCCGGTTCCGGGTCAAGCCCGACTGGGATGTCACCGGGTCCAACAGCGCGGTCGTCGTCGAGGACGTGGAGGGGTTCGACGCCGCCGCGCAGGGGGCGTTGTGGCGGTTCCTGTTCGACGTCGACCTGACGTCGAAGATCGTCGGGCGGGCGCGGCCGGTCGACGAGCCCTGGCATCACCTGGTGTCCGACATCCGGCGGTGCGCTCTGCGCAAGCGGGACGCGCTGTACGTACGGCTGGTGGAGGTGGGGGCCGCGCTGGAGGCGCGGACGTACCAGGCGCCCGTGGATGTCGTCCTCGATGTCGAGGACGCGTTCTGTCCGTGGAACAGCGGGCGTTGGCGGCTGACCGGCGATGCCAAGGGGGCGGTGTGCCGGCGTACCGAGGACGCGGCTGATCTCGCCTTGTCCGTACGGGAGTTGGGGGCCGTGTATCTGGGCGGCGTGTCGTTGGCCGGGCTGGCGGCTGCCGGGCGGGTGCGGGAGGTTCGGCAAGGGGCGTTGGCCGAGGCGTCGGTGGCGTTCGGGTCGGTTGTGGCGCCGTGGTTGCCCCACGGGTTCTGACGTCCCTGTCCCGTCAGTTGGTTTGACAGGTGGGGCACCAGAAGAGGTTGCGGGCGGCCAGGTCGGCTGTGCGGATCCCGCCGCCGCAGAGGTGGCAGGGCAGGTTGGCCCTGCGGTAGACGTAGACCTCGCCGCCGTGGTCGTCGACGCGCGGCGGGCGGCCCATCGCCTCCGGGGTGTGTTCCGGGCGGACGGTGTCGATGCGGTTGTTGCGCACGCCCTCGCGCATGAGGGCGACCAGGTCGTTCCAGAGCGCGTCCCACTCGGTGGGCGTGATGTCCCTGCCCGGGCGGTACGGGTCGATGCCGTGCCGGAAGAGGACCTCGGCCCGGTACACGTTGCCGACGCCGGCGATGATCTTCTGGTCCATGAGGAGCGCGGCGATCGTCGTACGGCTGCGGCTGACGCGGGTGTAGGCGGTGCCGGGGTTGGCGTCCTCGCGGAGGGGGTCGGGGCCCAGGCGGTCGTGTATCGCCTGCTTCTCGGTGTCCGTGATGAGGGCGCAGGTGGTGGGGCCCCGGAGGTCCACGTACGAGGTGCTGTTCGCCAGGCGCAGGCGGACCGTGTCCGTGGGGGGCGGGGCGGGGGCGTCGCCGAAGTTGACCTTGCCGAAGAGGCCGAGGTGGATGTGGATCCAGTCGGCTTGGCGGAAGCCGAGGAAGAGGTGTTTGCCGTGGGCGTCGGCGGTGGTGAGGGGGACTCCGTCCAGTAGGGCGGCGGAGTCGGTGAACTTGCCCTGGGGGCTGGTTACCTGGGTGGGTTTGCCTGCGAAGTGGGCGGTGTAGTCCTGGGCCAGGCGGTGGATTGTGTGCCCTTCGGGCAAGGTGCGGGTTCCTTTCGTGTTTTTTGCCCACCCGCCCACCCGTCTCGGTCGGTCGAGAGGTCGGCCTCTCCCCGGGGCTGCGCCCCCGGACCCCCCTTCGGCCTGAACGGCCTCGTCCTCAAACGCCGGACGGGCTGAAATGCGACCGGCGTGGAAGAGGTGGAGGCCATCTGGTTACGGCCGAGGCCGGGGAGCCCTGGGCTGGGAGGCCCGGAACGGGACGCGGGGTCCGAGGCCGGAAACCGGAGCCCTTAGCCGGTAGTCCTGCGGCGAGTGGAGCCGCGTCAGGCTTCGGCCCTCTCGGCCGGTCGGCTCTAGGCCTGGGGGTGGTGTGCCGGGATGGGTGGGAGGTCGGCTGTTGTCTCGTACGACGTCAGCATGTCGATGCGGCGGATGTGGCGGGGGTCCTCCGAGAACGGGGTTGCCAGGAAGGTCTCCACGAACTTCGTCGCCTCGTCCTGGGTGTGCATCCGCGCGCCCACCGCCACCACGTTCGCGTTGTTGTGCTGGCGGCCCAGCGCCGCCGTCTCCTCGCTCCAGGCCAGCGCCGCGCGCACGCCCTTCACCTTGTTCGCCGCGATCTGCTCGCCGTTGCCCGAGCCGCCGATCACGATGCCGAGGGCATCCGGGTCGGCCGCCGTGCGCTCTGCGGCGCGGAGGCAGAAGGGCGGGTAGTCGTCGAGGGCGTCGTAGATGTGGGGGCCGCAGTCCACGGGTTCGTGGCCGGCCTCCTTGAGCCACTCGACGAGGTGGTTCTTGAGTTCGAAGCCCGCATGGTCGGAGCCGAGATACACGCGCATGGTCCGAGTGTGACATGCGTGTTTCCGGGCAGCAGCTCCGGGGGCTGATCGCGAAAAACAGTGGCAACACCCAGAATCCTCAAGCAAACCTCAAGTAACGATCTGGATTCAAAGGTTCAGGAATCCCTACACCTCCGATTCACTGGACCGACTGTTTACGTCGCCCCACCGGCGCGCTTCTCCCGTTCACCCGGCGCAAAGGAATTCCCCCCATGACCTCGCAGCCGACACAGCCAACAGAGCCAACAGAGCCAACAGAGCCAATCACCGGTCTTCAGGCCGGATTGAAAAACCGGCATCTCTCGATGATCGCCATCGGCGGTGTCATCGGAGCCGGACTCTTCGTCGGGTCCAGCTCCGGTATCCGTACCGCCGGACCCGGCATCCTGCTCTCCTACGCCCTCGTCGGCACGCTCGTCGTGCTGGTGATGCGGATGCTCGGCGAGATGTCCGCCGCCAACCCGACCTCCGGTTCGTTCTCCGCGCACGCCGACCGGGCGCTCGGGCGCTGGGCCGGGTTCTCCATCGGCTGGCTCTACTGGTTCTTCTGGGTCGTCGTACTCGCCGTCGAGGCCACCGCCGGGGCCACCATCCTCGAGGGGTGGATTCCCGCCGTACCGCAGTGGGCCTGGGCGCTCATCGTGATGGTGGTGCTGACCGCCACCAACCTCGTCTCCGTCGGTTCCTACGGTGAGTTCGAGTTCTGGTTCGCCGGTATCAAGGTCGTGGCCATCAGCGCGTTCGTCATCATCGGAGGGCTCGCCGTGTTCGGTGTGCTGCCCGGTGTCGACAGCGACAAGGCCGGGCTCGGCAATCTGACCGACCACGGCGGCTTCCTGCCCAACGGGCCCGGCGCCATCCTCACCGGCGTACTGCTCGTCGTCTTCTCCTTCATGGGCAGCGAGATCGCCACGCTGGCCGCCGGGGAGTCCGAGGACCCGCAGCGCGCGGTCACCAAGTCCACCAACAGCATCATCTGGCGTGTCGCCGTCTTCTACCTCGGCTCGATCTTCGTCGTCGTCACGCTGCTGCCGTGGAACGACCCCTCGATCAAGGAGGACGGCTCGTACGTCGCCGCCCTCGACTCCCTCGGTATCGCGCACGCCGGTCAGATCATGAACTTCATCGTGCTGACCTCGGTGCTGTCCTGCCTCAACTCCGGGCTCTACACGGCCTCCCGCATGGCCTTCTCCCTCGGCGAGCGCGGTGACGCGCCGAAGGCCTTCGCGCGAACCACATCCCGTGGCGTACCGCTCGCGGCGATCGTCGCCTCGGTCGTCTTCGGCTTCGTCGCCGTCTTCTTCAACTACAAGTTCCCGGACTCGGTCTTCCTTTTCCTCGTCAACTCCTCCGGTGCCGTCGCCCTGTTCGTCTGGCTGGTCATCTGCTTCTCGCAGCTGCGCATGCGGAAGATCATCGAACGGGAGTCCCCGGAGAAGCTCGTCGTACGGATGTGGCTGTACCCCTATCTGACCTGGGCGACCGCCGCTCTCATCGTGTTCGTCCTCGGCTACATGCTCACGGACACGGAACACGACGGACGCGAGACCGTTCTGCTCTCGCTGCTGGTCGCGGCCGTGGTGGTCGCCATCTCCGTCGTCCGACAGAAGACCGGGCGCGGCGAGGCGGGCGGTGGCGGCGGTGGTGCCGGCGGTGGTGCTGGTGCCCTGGGCACGGGGGGCGTCGATGACGGCGATGACGTCGACGATGTCGTCAAGGTCGGCTAGTTCGGCCCCTTCAGCTCGTTCGGCTCGTTCGGCTCGTTGAGCAGGAGTCGTTCACAGCACTGTGAACGACTCCTTCACCCGTTCGTAGGTCCGCACCGCCTCGTCCTCGATCTCCTCGTGGTACCAGGTGCTGATCTGGTACGACTTCCCCTCCACGTCGAAGCCGAGCAGCCTGGCGTGCCAGTGGGTGCCGTCCAGGGTGAAGGTGTACTCCCATACGACCGCCGGGTGATCCTGGTACGTCGTCTCCGCCAGGGTGATCTTCGTGTAGTCCCGGCCCTGGCGGGCGTTGCGCTCCGACTCCTCCCACGTCTCCAGCAACTCGCCCCTGGCCAGGGAGGACTTGGCGAGCAGTTCCTGCCTGCCGTCGGGGGACGTGTAGTGCACCTCGGCGCCCGTCTTCACGTCCCGGCGCCAGCCTCCGGGAGTCGCCCACGCGTATCCGCCCGCCTCCTCGTGCGCCCCCGGCGGCAGGCTGCGCGGGCGCGAGGTGCCTTCGACAGTGGGTTCGGGGGTTGGGGTGTGGGTGAATTCAGGGGTGGGTTCGGATGTCGTTGGGGTCGGGGGCTCGTACGTCGTCGACGTCGACGTCCTCGGCAGCGAACCCGGAGTCGCTGTGTCCCTGTCTCCGGGGGAGCCCGCCGTCGCCGCCAGGGTTATTCCGATCACCGCTGCTGCCGTGACCACACCGGCGGCCACCATGGTGAGTCGGCGGCGGGCGTTGCGCGCACCTTGGCGTTCGTGCGGGGTCGCGGGGCCCGGCAGTTCGCCGGGCGGCATTTCCGGTGGTGGTGTTGTGCGCGTGGCCGTCGGCAGGTCGGCCGCCAGCTGCGGGTCCGGGCGCGTTGCCCGATGCTCCTGCTCTTCTCGGACCAGTGAGATCCCGGCGCCACGGGCGGGGATCGCCGAGCCGGCCTCGGACCGCATCTCGGAGGGGACCTCTGTGGAGGCGTTGGAGGACTCTGAGGGGTGTTCCCCTCGTGACTGTCGCGCCGCCCTGACGAGTGAGGCGTCCAGGTAGGCGGGGGTGGGGGTGTCCTCGTGCGGTTGTACGGGGGGCAGGGGCTCCTGGGGCTCCCCGGGCTCCCCGGGCTCCCCGGGCTCCCCGGGCTCCCCCGGCTCCGGGAACGCCACCGGCCTCAGTGTCCGTTCCACGTCCTCGAGTGCGGGCCTGGCCGACGGTTCCTTTTCCAGGAGGGCGGCCAGGAGGTCGTGCAAGGGGCCGGCCGAGGCGGGGAGTTCGGGATCCTCGTACAGGACCGCGAGCAGTGTCGCGAGCGTCGTTTCGCGGGAGAACGGGGAGCGGCCGCCCAGGGCCGCGCAGAGGGTCGCGCCGAGTGACCACACGTCGGACGGTGGGCCCTGGTGTCGGCCGGACACCCGTTCCGGGGCCATGTAGTCGGGGGAGCCGACGAGCATTCCGACCATCGTCAGCGCCTTCGCGTCCTGGATGGCGGCGATGCCGAAGTCGGTGAGGACCACCCGCCCGTCGCGTCGTTCCACCAGGACGTTGCCCGGTTTGATGTCACGGTGCAGGACGCCTCCGGCGTGCACCTGGCGCAGTGCCGACACCAGGCCGAGGCCCAGGCGGGCCGTGTCGGCCGGGGTCAACGGGCCGTCCTGGGCCAGGAGTTGCTCGAGGGAGCGGCCGTCGACCAACTCCATGACGATCCACAGGCATTCCCCCTCGTCCACCACGTCGTACACGCGCACGACGTTCGGGTGGTCGATGCGGGCCGTCGCCCTGGCCTCGCGGAGTGTGCGTTCGCGGCGGGTTCGGGTGTCCTCCGCGTCGAGTCCGTCGATGCGCATTTCCTTGACGGCCACCGGTCGGTCGAGCATTTCGTCGACGGCCCGCCACACCCGTCCCATTCCCCCCTGTCCGATACTTTCGACCAGCCGATATCGGCCTGTCACCACCAGATCGGGAGCACCGCCGCCCATATTCCCCCGCAATCCCCTGCACCCCCTCAACGCGCGCCCCACCAGAACCACAATGGTCACACTTCATGCCGTATCAGCATAGTGGCGGGAAATCTTGTGGTACCTCTTCATGGACCGCGAATTCAGGCGCGGTCCAGGGGGATCCAAGGGGGACGAACATGAGTTCTGGTCGCACGACGGTCATCGCGGGATCGCTGCTCACGGCATCTTTCTCTGCCGTGATGATCCTTTCCTTCGCCGCCAGCGCGGATGACCAGGGGCCCGGAAGCAGCAAGGGGGGAAAGGCCGTCGACGCGGCGCCGGCAGGCGTCAAGTTGACCACACAGTTGCCCGAGAGCATCTCGGTCGACAACAGTTCGAAAGAAACGGAACTCACCGCCACGGTAAAGAACGAGGGGAGCAAGGAGAGCGGTGCCGTCCGGCTTTTGGTCGTCGGATTCGACGGCATGACGGTCAAGAACGTTCAGGGCTGCTCGGAGATTGCAGAAAAGGATCTGCCGGAGGGGTCGAACAGCGGTTTCAATTGCGCTGTCGGCAATCTCGCGGCCGGTAAGTCGAAGTCGTACGACGTCGAAGCGACGTTCGACCTGGGCAAGACCGGCAAGATCTGTCTGCCCGTCCAGACCGCCGACGGCGCGAAGACGTTCTGGCAGCAGGGGCCGGTCCCGTTCGGGACGAACAACCCGTCGCCGAACGCCCCGGCCACCCCGCTGCTGCTCGGCACCGACAACAAGCCGGTGGGCCCCGGCGGCGACAAGCTGCCGAGGACCGGTCCGGCGCGCGATCTGCTCCCGCTCGGCGCGACGGGCGCCGCACTGCTGTCCGCCGGAGCGGCGGGCATGTGGTGGTCGCAGCGGCGGCCCCGGCAGCAGTAAACAGGGTGAGCAATGGCGGTACTGCGTAACTGACGGCTGACGGCTGACGGCTGACGGCTGACGGCTGACGGCTGACGGCTGACGGCTGACGGCTCAGTCAGGGGCGTACGCAGAAGATCCGGGATGCCCTGTTCGGCATCCCGGATCTCGTCAACATCCTTGTGCGGCTCAGCGGTTGAGGAACTTCCAGGCCGTCGGCAGCGCGCCCATCGCGAGGGCCGCCTTCAGGGCGTCGCCGAGCAGGAACGGTGTCAGGCCCGCGGCGATCGCCGCGCTCGCGCTCATGTCGGCGGCCAGGGCGAGGTACGGGACGCCGATCGCGTAGATGATCGCCTCGCCGAGCACCATCGTGCCCGCCATGCGCAGCACGGAGCGGTCGGCGCCGCGTCGGGCCAGCGCGCCCACGACGGCGGACGCGAGCACCATGCCGAGGATGTAGCCGAAGGACACCGACGTGCCCGAGCCGCCCTGCGCGAACCACGGCACGCCCGCCAGACCGGCCAGGGCGTAGACGACAAGGGCGGCGAGGCCGCGGCCGGCGCCCAGCGCGGTGCCGACGAGGAGCGCGGCGAAGGTCTGTCCGGTCACCGGTACCGGCGAGCCGGGCACGGGGACGGCGATCTGGGCGGCGATCCCGACGAGCCCGGCACCACCGAGCACGAGCGCGGTGTCCCGGACGCGGGAGGCGGGGAGCAGATCGGCGAGGACCTGACCGGGGCGGGCGGTGGCGACGGCGGTTGCCATGGGTACTCCGCGGGGATGTGGGCGGCAAGGACATCGCGACGCTATCCCAGCGCCCTCGGGACGATCACCGTCAGCGCTCGACAAAGGGGGCGCGGGCGGCTTGGTGGGCTCCGCACAAACGGTGGTGGTTACACCCGGTACGGCGTGACGCCGGTCACTGAGGTGAGGTGGTTTCGGCTACGAACGTGCGGGAGGCGGGCTCTGTAGGGTTCCGCCAATCCGGCCCGATGGTCAGCCCAGGTCGGGGTGCGCTCCGGCCCGGGTTCGGCCCCGGTCTGGACACCTGCCGTCTCGCCCGTCGGTCGTCGTCTGTGCAGGGTCGGTCCGCTTTGCTAGCTTCGAGCGCATGGTCGCCCAGTCCCGGTACTTCTCGTCGCGTCGCTATGTCGACCTGCGACGCGTGGGCACGGCCACCTGTCGCCGCCCCGGGTGAGGCGGCTCCGGCGCGCCTCGCTCCACAGGACTCCCTGAGCGTGCGTTCGCAGCTCCCCGAGTCCTCTTGAGACGGCGCAGTGTCGGACCCGTTCCCGAGGATGATCGCCATGCCCCGTGCCACGGCACCCACCCTTACCTCCCTCTCCTCTCTCTCCTCTCTCTCCTCCCTCCCCTCTCCCCGCTCCTCCCCTGTCTCCCGCTCCATCTCCTCTCGCACTTCATCTCCCTCCGCCTCGGCCTCCCCTGCGCGCGTGCCTCGCGCCGCCGATTCCGATCGGCGCCGGACGAGTGCGAGTGTCGTCCTGCGGTCCGTGCTCGCGCACGGGCCCGTGGCGCGCAGCACCATCGCCCGGTTGACCGGGCTGTCGCCGGCGTCGGTGACGGACTACTGCGCCCGGTTCGCCGAACTCGGCCTGATCCGCGAGGAGTCCGTGCCCCGGCGTTCCAACGGCGTGGGACGTCCGCACGTCCCCGTCGATCTGGACGTCTCACGGTTCGTGGTCGCCGGGGTGCATGTGGCCGTGCCGTACACGACGGTGGCGCTGCTCGATCTGCGCGGCCGGGTGGTGGTCGAGCGGGAGCTGAAGCACGAGCGCACCGACCCGGAGTGGGTGCTGGAGCGGGCCGCGGCGGGGCTGCGGGCGCTGCTGGACGGCGTACCCGGCTGCCGGGCCCTCGGTGTCGGGGTGGCCGTGGGTGGCTGGGTGGACCGGGAGTCCGGGACCGTCGTGGAGCATCCGCTGCTGGGCTGGCGGGATGTGGCGGTGCGGGAGACGCTCGAGGCGCGCACCGGGCTGCCGGTCCATGTGGACGGGCACGCGCGGGCGTTGGTCAACGCGGAGCGGCTGTTCGGGGCGGCGCGGGACGGTGGGAGCGTGCTGCATCTGTTCGTCGGCAACGTGGTCGACGCGGCGTTCGCGACCAACGACGAGGTGCATCACGGGCCACGCTCCCAGGCGGGCGCCATCGGCCATCTCCCGGTGCCGGGCGGCACGGAGCTGTGCGAATGCGGGCGTACGGCGTGCCTGCAGGCCGAGTTGAGCGAGCGGACGCTGTGCCGGCGGGCGCGGGAGGCGGGCGTCGTCGCGGGCACGAACCCCATGCGGGTGGTCGCGGCGGCGGCCGGCGGCGACCCCGACGCCGTGGGGCTGTTGGTGCGGCGGGCGGGTGCCGTGGGACGGGCGACGCGGCTGCTGCTCGATGTGCTGAATCCGGAGACGGTGGTCGTGACCGAGGTCGGGGTCATCCACCGCGAGGACTGCCTCGCCGCGCTGCGCGAGGAGGTCGGGGGGGAACGCGCGTCCTCCGTCGTGCCGACGAGTTTCCCGGATTCGGTGCTCGCGGTGGCGGGCGGTTCGGTGGCACTCGATGTCCTGTACCGGGATCCGCTGGCCGCGGGCCGCCTCACCTGAGGTTACTTAATTCAGAAACTCCGAATGTTGACAGGAACCACGCATGACCTGGAACATCGTTCTCATGAGCCCTTTCGTGAGCTGTCGCACCCTCTGTTGCTGACACGTCGCCACTGTTGCTGACACGTTGCCACGTGTGAAGCGCTCATTTCTTCCGAGCTTTCCGCTCCATCCTTCCTTCCGCGTGAAGTCCTTCTGCGTGAATTCCCTTTTTCGGGCCTTCTTGTGCCCTGAATTCCGCATGCGCTCCAGCCTTCCCAACTCACGGAGTCCTCCCATGCCTTCCTCTCCCGTGCCCGGTGTCGACCGACGGCTCTTCCTCACCTCCCTGCTCGGCGCCGCGGCCGGTGTCGCCGGGTTGAGCGGCTGCGCCGACAGCAGCGCCGCAGCCAACACCAAGGGCGCCTCGACCGCTCCGCTCGCCGACAGGATTCCGGCCGGTACGAGCCTGAAGATCAACTCGTATTCGGGCACCCAGGAACTCCAGTTCAAGCTGGCCAAGTTGGGGGATCTGCCGTTCAAGGTGTCGAGCTGGGAGAACATCTCCGCCGGTCCCGATGTCATCAACGCCTTCCGGGCCGGCTCCCTCGACCTCGCCAACAACGCGGGTATTCCGCCGATCCAGGCGCACTTCCAGGGATTCGACGCGAAAATCGTCGCGATCAACGTCACCCGCAAGCCGAACTATCTCTTCGCCACCAAGCCCGGCAGCGATATCCGGTCGGTCGCGGATTTCAAGGGCAAGAAGCTCGCCTTCTCCCAGGGCCAGGCGCAGGGCGTCGTGCTTCTGCGGGCGCTGGAGAAGGCCGGGCTCGCGTACGACGACGTGAAGCTCGTCCCGCTGACCAGCAACCAGTTCTTCACCGCCCTCCAGTCGGGCCAGGTGGACGTCGCGCCACTGGCCATCGCCCAGGCGCCCGCGTACTTCCAGCAGTACGGCGGCAAGGGTGCCCGCAGCATCGACACGGACGTGGTCGACCTGCTCAGCCTGCTGTGGGCGCCGGTCTCCGTGCTGAACGACCCCGCGAAGGCCGCCGCGATCGCCGCCTACATCCCGTACTGGGCGAAGGGCCTGGTGTGGTCGTACGAGAACCCCGACATCTGGAACGAGGAGTTCTACGTGAAGACGCAGAATCTGACCCTGCCCCAGGCGCAGGGGATCTCCAAGCTCGCCAACAAGCCGCTGTTCCCGCCGAGTTGGACCGAGGCGATCAAGTGGGAGCAGGAGACCGCCGATCTGCTCGCGGAGGGCGGCTTCGTGAAGAAGTTCGACGTGAGTTCGCTCTTCGACCACCGCTTCGAGGGCATCGCGGCGAAGTCCGTGGCCGCGGAGTACCGGCGATGACCGCCGTGACCGCCGGCGCCTCCGCCGGCCCCGAGGCCGCCGCACCGGTGGAAACCGTCGGGCACGTCGGGCCCGTCGGGTCCGTGGGGTCCGTGGGGTCCGTGCCGGGGAGTGCGGAGGGCGGCTCGCAGGTCCGCAGGCGGCGCCGGCTCTCCCCCGGGAAGCGGCTGCCGGCCGCTCCGCTCATCGGGCCGGCCCTCGTCATCGCCCTGTGGGCCGCCGCGTCCGCCGCCGGGCGGCTCGACCCGGCCGCGATCCCGGCGCCCTGGACCGTGGTGAAGACCGGCGCCCGGCTGTGGACCGACGGGACACTGCCCTCCGACATCCTGACCTCGATACGGCGGGCCGCCTCCGGGTTCGCGATCGGGCTGGTCGGCGGCATCCTGCTGGCGCTGGCCTCCGGGCTCAGCCGGGTCGGCGAGGCGCTGATCGACGGGACGGTACAGCTCAACCGGGCGATCCCGGCCCTCGGTCTGATCCCGCTGTTCATTCTGTGGCTGGGCATCGGCGAAACGTTCAAGATCGCGATCATCGCCATCGTCGTCTACATCCCGATCTACCTCAACACGCATGCCGCGCTGTCCGGCATCGACAGCCGCTTCGTCGAACTCGCCGAGGTGCAGGGGCTGTCGAGGTTCCAGTTCGTCCGGCAGATCGTCGTACCCGGAGCGCTGCCCGGATTCTTCGTGGGACTCCGGCTCGGCGTGACCGGCTCCTGGCTCGGGCTGGTCGTCCTGGAGCAGATCAACGCCACCAGTGGACTCGGCTACATGATGTTCCAGGCCCAGAACTACGGCCAGAGCGACGTGATCCTCGTCGGCCTGGTCATCTACGGGATCTTCGGCCTGGTGTCCGACAGCGCGGTCCGTCTCATCGAACGGAGGGTGCTGTCATGGCGACGCACACTGAGCAACTGACGACCCTGTCCAAGGCCTCCGCCGTCCAACTCCGGGGTCTGACACGGTCGTTCGGTGGGCGGAAGGTTCTCGACGGGATCGACCTCGACATCCCGGCCGGGCAGTTCACGGCCCTGCTCGGGCACAGCGGCTCCGGCAAGAGCACATTGCTGAGGGCGGTCGCCGGCCTCGATCACGAGGTCGAGGGCAGCGGTCAACTCACCGCCCCCGAGCGGGTGTCGGTGGTCTTCCAGGACTCGCGGCTGCTGCCCTGGCGCCGGGTGCTGGACAACGTACTCCTGGGCACGGACGGCAAGGAGGCGGCGGCGAAGGGCCGGGAAGCCCTCGCCGAGGTGGGGCTGAAGGGGCGCGAACGCGCCTGGCCCAGTGAGCTGTCCGGCGGTGAGGCGCAACGGGCCGCGCTGGCCCGGTCGTTGGTCCGGGAGCCCGAACTGCTGCTCGCCGACGAGCCGTTCGGGGCGTTGGACGCGCTCACGCGGATCAAGATGCACGGTCTGCTGCGGGAGTTGTGGGAGCGGCACCGGCCGTCGGTGCTGCTTGTCACGCATGACGTGGACGAGGCTGTCGCGCTGGCCGAGCGGGTGCTTGTGCTGGAGGAGGGGCGGATCGGGCTCGATCTGGCGATCGACCGGGAGGCGGGTGCGCGTGGCGAGTACAGGGGGCTGTTGCTCGGGGCGTTGGGGGTGACCGTCGACGGGAGTGACCGTCCGCTGGGGGCTGCCGCCCCCAGGCCCCCGCTTCGGCCCTGAAGGGGCCTCGTCCTCAATCGCCGGACGGGCTGAATTTGCCTGGTCCTGCGTCGAGAGGCACCGCACGGAACAGGCCTTGATGCCCGCCACCACGATTCCGCACCGGCATTCATAAGCAAAGGAAACACCCATGACCCGCCAGCTCCACCTCAACGCCTTCCTCATGACCACCGGCCACCACGAAGCCTCGTGGCGGCTGCCAGAGAGCGACCCGCACGCCCATGTCGAGCTGGACCATTACGTACGGCTCGCCCAGATCGCGGAGCGAGGCACCTTCGACTCCCTCTTCCTGGCCGACAGTCCCCAGCTGTGGGGCAGTGTCGCGCAGCGTCCGGCAGGCGCCCTGGAGCCGCTCACCCTGCTGACGGCCCTGGTGACGGCGACCACGCACATCGGTCTGATCGCCACCGCCTCCTCGTCCTACAACTCCCCCTACAACCTGGCCCGCAAGTTCGCCTCGCTCGACATCATCAGCGGCGGCCGGGCCGGCTGGAACATCGTGACCACGGCCGGCGCCGAGGCCGCCCGGAACTTCGGGCTCGACGCGGAGCCCGCCCACGCCGAGCGGTACGCGCGTGCCGCCGAGTTCCTCGATGTCGCCCTCAAGCTCTGGGACAGCTGGGAGGACGACGCGATCGTCGCCGACAAGGCCACCGGCGTCTGGGGCGACGACACGAAGGTCCATCCGCCCCGGCACAAGGGGACGTACTTCAGCGTCGAGGGCGCCCTCAACGTGCCGCGTACGCCCCAGGGTTACCCGCTGCTCGTGCAGGCGGGGTCGAGCGAGGACGGCAAGGCGTTCGCCGCCCGCTACGCGGAGGCCGTGTTCACCGCCCAGCAGACCATCGAGGACGCGCAGGCCTTCTACGCCGACCTCAAGTCCCGTACGGCGGCGGGCGGTCGTAACCCCGACCACATCAAGGTGCTGCCCGGCATCGTGCCGGTGCTCGGCTCGACGGAGGCCGAGGCGCTGGCGAACGAGCAGGTCCTGGAGGACCACATCGTGTACACGCACGGCGTGGGGAATTTGGAGAACCTGCTGAAACTCCCCGCCGGGACACTGGAGTTGGACGCCCAGCTGCCGTCGGACCTGCCGCCCGAGAGCGCCATCGAGGGCGCCAAGAGCCGGTACACCCTCGTCGTCGAGCTGGCCCGCCGCGAGCGTCTCACCGTACGGCAGCTCATCGGAAGGCTCGGCGGCGGGCGCGGCCACCGCACCTTCGCCGGAACGCCCGAGCAGATCGCCGACGAGATCGAGACCTGGTTCACCCAGGGCGCCGCCGACGGCTTCAACATCATGCCCGCGGTCCTGCCCTCCGGTCTCGAGGCCTTCGTCGACCACGTCGTCCCGATCCTGCGCGCCCGCGGTCTGCTGCGCGCCGAGTACGGGCCGCGCCAGACCCTGCGCGAGAGGTACGGCCTCCCGCGCCCCGCGAACCAGTACGTCAGCCCCGCCTCTGTCTCTGCCTCTGCCTCTGCCTCCGCTCCCGCCCTCGTCTGAGGACCTCCGAAAGGAACCCGCACATGTCCGGCATCGAGATCCAGAAGGTCACCGCGAACATCGGCGCCCGAGTGTCCGGCGTGGACATCTCCAAGCCCCTCGACGAGGAGCAGGTCGCCGCTCTCCGCGAGGCCCTGAACGTCCACAAGGCCCTGGTCTTCGACGAGGTGAACCTCGACGACGAGGGTCAGCAGGCCTTCGTACGCCACTTCGGGGAGCTGACCACCGCCCACCCGACCGTGCCGTCCGTCGACGGCGCGCCGAACATCCTGCCCGTCGACAGCGAGCGGGGCCGCGCCGCCAACCACTGGCACACGGACGTCACCTTCGTCCTCAACCCGCCGCAGGCCAGCACCCTGCGCAGCATCACGATCCCGCCGTACGGCGGCGAGACCCTGATCGCCAGCTCGGCCGCCGCCTACCGCGATCTGCCGGAACCCCTGCGGCAGTTGGCCGACAACCTGTGGGCCGAGCACACCAACGACTACGACTACGCGGTGCCGGACGAGGCGCTCGACGAGGAACAGGCCGCCCAGCGCGCCCAGTTCACGTCCATCGGGTTCCGTACGGCCCACCCGGTCGTCCGTGTGCACCCGCTGACCGGTGAACGCGGGCTGTTCATCGGCGGGTTCGCGCAGCGGATCGTCGGTCTGTCGGTCACCGAGTCCCGCAAGATCCTTGACCTGCTCCAGGCGTACGTCACGCGGCCGGAGAACGTCCTGCGTCACCGCTGGTCGCCGAACCAGCTCGTCCTCTTCGACAACCGGATCACCCAGCATTACGCCATCGACAACTACAACGGCCTGCCGCGCCGTCTGCACCGGGTGACCATCGCCGGTGACATCCCGGTCGGCATCGAGGGCAAGGAGAGCTACTCGATCGCGGGGGACGCCTCGCACTACACGTCTGTCGCCGCGTGACCACCCCGTAGTCCGGTCCCTCGTCGGCAACGTCCTCGTCGGCAACGAAAAGCCCCTCGTGCGCGTCACACGAGGGGCTTTTTGTTGCTAGCGTGCAGTTGCAAGATTCTCGCAATAAGAGCAGTGCGTGTGGCGTCCTACCTCGTGATCGTCTTCTCACCGGACACGACGGCGGGCGGAATGACGGACGGCCCCCGCGAGGACGTGACTCGCGGGGGCCGTCCGATGTCCGGTCCGCCCTGCCTACAGGTTGCTGAAGTCCGGGCCCGCCGTCCGCGAGCGCTTGATCTCGTAGAAGCCGGGGACCGAGGCGACCAGGAGGGTGCCGTCCCACAGCTTGGCGGCCTCCTCGCCCTTCGGGGCCGGGGTGACGACCGGGCCGAAGAAGGCGATCTGCTCGCCGTCGGCGCCGGGGACCGCGATCACCGGGGTGCCGACGTCCTGGCCGACCTTGCTGATGCCCTCGTGGTGGGAGGCACGCAGCTCGGCGTCGAACTCGAAGTCCTCCTGCTCGGCGTAGTCGATCAGGTCGGCGGGCAGGCCGACGTCCGCGAGGGCGCCGGCTATCGACTCGAGGGTCACTTCCTCGCCCTTGTTGTGCACGCGCGTGCCGAGGGCCGTGTAGAGCGGGCCGAGGACGTCGGCGCCGTGCTTCTGCGCGGCCGCCGTCACGACCTTCACGCCCAGCCAGGCTTTCACCTTGAGCATGTCCTGGTACTCCTCGGGCAGCTCGTCGAGCTTGTCCTCGTTGAGCACCGCCAGGCTCATGACGTGCCAGCGCACCTCGATGTCCCGGACCTTCTCCACCTCGAGGACCCACCGGGAGGTCATCCAGGCCCAGGGGCAGAGGGGGTCGAACCAGAAGTCGACGGGGGTCTTGGTCGAGGTCGTCTCGGACATGGGTCTCCTAAGGACAGAGCGCGCTTTCAACGGGGAACGTATCCGCGCCACCATCGCATTCCCGGGTGCCCGGTGTCAGTGGTGCGTGGCAGGATCGGTGCTGGTCGGCCGTACTGATGACAATCGAGGGAGTGCTCCGTGCCCGGTGAGAACCTGTCCCGCGACGAGGCCCGGGAGCGGGCCGCGCTGCTGTCCGTCGACGGGTACGAGGTGTTCCTCGACGTGCGGTCCGCCGTGGGCGAACCGGAGAGCGGGAGTGGTGGGGGCGAGCCTCGGACCTTTCGGTCCGTGACCACCGTCCGGTTCCGGTGTGCCGAGCCCGGTGCCGCCAGTTTCGCGGATCTGATCGCGCCCAGTGTGACCGCCGTCTCACTCAACGGGCGGGATCTCGACCCGGGGGCCGTCTTCGACGGCACGCGCATCCTGCTGGAGGATCTCGCCGCGGACAACGAGCTGGTCGTCGACGCCCAGTGCGCCTACTCCCGCACGGGCGAGGGCCTGCACCGCTTCGTCGACCCCGAGGACGGCGAGGTGTACCTGTACACGCAGTACGAGCCCGCCGACTCGCGCCGTGTCTTCGCCAACTTCGAGCAGCCCGATCTGAAGGCGCCCTTCCGCTTCGAGGTGCGGGCGCCCGAGGAATGGGTCGCGTGGAGCAACGGGATCGGGGAACTCTCGGACGGGGTGTGGCGGTTCGCCGAGACCAAGCCCATCTCGACCTACATCACCACCATCCTCGCGGGCCCCTACCACTACGTCACCGATTCGTACTCGCGTACGTTCGCCGACGGTACGACGCTCGAGATCCCCCTCGGCGCCATGTGCCGCAAGGGCCTCGCCCCCTACTTCGACTCCGACGACGTCTTCCTCGTCACCAAGCAGGGGCTGGACTTCTTCCACGACCACTTCGACTACCCGTACCCCTTCGGGAAGTACGACCAGGCCTTCGTGCCCGAGTACAACCTCGGTGCGATGGAGAACCCGGGGCTGGTCACGTTCCGCGAGGAGTTCATCTTCCGCGGGAAGGTGACGCAGGCGGCGTACGAGCGGCGGGCCAACGTCGTCCTGCACGAGATGGCCCACATGTGGTTCGGCGACCTCGTCACCATGGAGTGGTGGGACGACCTGTGGCTCAAGGAGTCCTTCGCCGACTTCATGGGCGCGTTCTCGCTCGTCGAGGCGACCCGTTTCACCAACGGCTGGGTCACCTTCGCCAACAACCGCAAGGCCTGGGCCTACCGCGCCGACCAGCTTCCCTCCACCCACCCCGTCACGGCCGACATCCGCGACCTGGAGGACGCCAAGCTCAACTTCGACGGCATCACGTACGCCAAGGGCGCCTCCGTGCTCAAGCAACTCGTCGCGTACGTGGGCCCGGAGGCGTTCCTCGAGGGCGCGCGGCGCTACTTCAAGCGGCACGCGTACGGCAACACGCGCCTGGGCGATCTGCTGTCGGTGCTGGAGGAGACCAGCGGGCGGGACATGGCGTCCTGGTCGCGGGCGTGGCTGCAGACCGCCGGGGTCAACTCCCTCACCCCGGCTGTGCTGTTGAGCGCGGACGGGCTGATCACCGAGCTCGCCGTGATCCAGGAAGCCGCCGAGTCGCACCCCGAGCTGCGGCCGCACCGGGTTGCCGTCGGTCTCTACCGGCGTTCGCCGGGCGGGGAGTTGGAGCGGTACGCGCGTGCCGAGGTCGATGTCGACGGGCCCCGCACGGTCGTCGGTGAGCTGGTCGGAAGCGAGGCCCCGGACCTCGTTCTCGTCAACGACGACGACCTGACGTACTGCAAGATCCGGTTCGACGAGGGCTCGTTGGCGACACTGCGGGCGCACCTCGGTGAGATCACCGACCCGCTCGCCCGCGCGCTGTGCTGGTCCGCGCTGTGGAACCTCACACGGGACGCGCTGATGCCCGCCCGGGATTTCGTAGACCTTGTACTCCGGTTCGCGGGGCGCGAGTCGGACATCGGTGTCCTCCAGATGCTGCACGCCTGGGCCGGTACCGCGCTCACCCATTACGCGGCCCCCGACTGGCGGGCGACCGGTGAACGCCTGCTCGCCGAGGGCGCGTTGAAGGAACTGCGGCTCGCCGAACCGGGCAGCCAGCACCAGCTGACGTGGGCCCGCTTCCTCGCGGCCGTGGCGTCCAGCGAGGCCGATCTCCAGCTGCTCCAGGGGCTGTTGGAGGGCACCGCGAAGATCGACGGGCTCGAGGTCGACCAGGAGCTGCGGTGGGCGTTCCTGGAACCGCTGACCTCGCACGGCGTCGCCGACGAGAAGGCCCTCGCCGCGGAACTCGCCCGCGACGACACGGCGTCCGGCAAGCGCCACCAGGTCCGCTGCCTCGCCGCCCGCCCCTCGGCCGCCGTCAAGGCACAGGCGTGGGCCCAGGTCGTCGAGTCGGACGCGCTGTCCAACGCCCTTGTGGAGGCGACCATCTCGGGCTTCGTCCAGGGCTCGCAGCGGGAGCTTCTCGCGCCGTACGCGGACAAGTACTTCGCGGTGATCGAACGGATCTGGGCCGACCGCTCGATCCAGATCGGCATGGACGTCGTACGGGGGCTGTTCCCGTCGCTCCAGGACTCACCGGAGACGCTGGCGGCGACCGACGCATGGCTGACGGCCCACGCGGACGCGGCGCCGGCTCTGCGGCGCCTGGTCCTGGAGTCCCGGGACGACCTGGCCCGGGCGCTGCGGGCGCAGGCCTGCGACGGGGCGGCGGCGCGGTAAGGGAGGGCGGGGGGCGCGTTGTCGGGTGCGGGCGCGGTGGGGGCTGGTCGCGCAGTTCCCCGCGCCCCTGAAAAGCAGGGGCTGCGCCCCATGCTTTTCGGGCCTTCGGGCCGCAGGCCCGTGCCCTTGTCTTTTAGGGGCGCGGGGAACTGCGCGACCAGCCCCCACCGGGCCGCACCCGACCATGAACCGCACACCGTTACCGAACCCTGGCACCCCACGCCGTAACCCCCGGAGGGACCAGCGGGTTTCGGCATTCGAACGCTTGCACTTTAGGGCGAGCTTGTCCTGAATTGTCGACGGGCTTGTAACGGCGGTTAGGGGGCGGATCGGACACGGGAAAGTCGGAGTCATGACCCACAACACCCCGCTCTCCCCGAGCACCCGCCCCCTCCGTCACCTGTCGCACGTACGACGCCGGGTACTGACCACCGCGCAACTGCGCGCGCACGGCATCGCGGCCGCCGAGGCCGGTGAGCAGTGCCGGCCCGGCGGGCCCTGGCAGCAGATCCTGCCGGGCGTGTTCCTGCTGCACCCGGGGCCGCCCACCAGCGAGGAGCGGCTGCACGCGGCCCTGCTCTACACGGCGAAGGAGCGGACGGCGACCGGAGTTCCGGCCCAGCCCGACTCCGAGGAGCCGTACCGGGAGCGAGGCCGGCCGGTCTACGCCGAGGCCATGATCACCGGCCTCGCCGCACTCGCCCTGCACGGGTTCGCGTCCGCGCCGCCGCTGCTGTCCCTCGGCACCCTCGACGTCCTGGTCCCCCGGCTGCGCCGACTGCGCTCCACGGGCTTCGTACGCATCGTCCGCTCCTCGGCGCTGCCGACGCCCGAGCTGGTCGACGGGCTCCCGGTCGCCCCGGTCCCCCGCGCCCTCGCCGACGCGGTCGCCGGACTCACGGACGGGGACGCCGTACGCCGGCTGCTGACGGACGCGGTGCGCGGCGGTCACTGTGAACCGGCGGCGGTGGTCCGGGAGTTGACCCAGGGCAGGCTGCTCGGCCGCCCGCATGTCGTGGACGCCGTCGACTCCCTGCTCGCCGAGGGCCGGGCGATCGCGGAACACCGTCTCTACCGGATGGTGCGCGAGTACGGCCTCCCGGACCCCGTCTGGAACGTCGACCTGCGTCTGCCGGGCGGCCCGCACCTCGGCGGTCTCGACGCCTACTGGCCCGACCACGCGGTGGCCGTGGAGCTGGACACGCGCGCCCCGCGCCCGGGACACCAGCAGGAGGACGACGCGCTGTGGTCGGAGTACGCCCGTAAGCGCGAGCACCTGGAGCGGCTGGGCATCACGGTCGTCCACATCACGCCGCGCAAACTGCGCGAGGCGCTCGACCAGCAGGCGACTGTCGTACGCACGGCTCTGATGGCGTCGGGGGACCGCGAGCCGGCGGCGTATGTCGTGGTGCTGCCGAGGTAGTGACGGACCTGGCAGAACCAGGAGGGGAGAGGAGGGGCCACCGGGAAACCGGGGGCCCCTCCTCGTGGGATCAGGTGCCGCAGTACTCCGCCTCGACGACCTTCATCGGGTCGCCGCTCCAGTCGCCGTTGAAGTTGAAGGCGAGCGAATGCCTGCCGTCTGCCGTGGTGACCGCCACGGAGCTGGAGCCGTGGATGCCGCCGCTGTGGCCCCAGACGGTGACCCCGCAGCTCAGCTCGTTCTCGATGAGGCCGAGTCCGTAACGCCCGCCCACGGCTCCGGCGGCGACAGTCGTCTTCATCTCGGCGAGCTGCTTGGCCGGAAGCACCTTGCCGCGCAGCAGTGCCGAGTAGAAGTGGTTCAGGTCGCCGGGGTTGGAGATGATCTCGCCGGCGGAGTTCGCCATCGAGGGGTTGAGCTCGGTGACGTCGTACACCTTGCCGCCGGCGTCCACGGCGAGCGTCGAATAGGCGCGGCTGCCGGGCCGAGGGACGGTGGGGTCCGTACCCGGCATGTACGTGCCGTGCAGCCCGAGCGGCTTGATGACGCGCCGCCGGACCTCGTCGCCGTACGAGTTGCCGGTCGCCTGCTTGATGACCATGCCGGCGATCGTGTAGTTGGTGTTCGAGTACCTCCAGTCCGCGCCCGGGGCGAACTCGGGCTTGTGGCCCATGGCGACCTTGACGATCTCGTTCGGCGTCCAGGTGCGGTACCGGTTCTTGAAGAAGCCCTCCGCGAGGAAGACCTCGCGCTGGAAATCGGGGTCCGATGTGTAGTTGAAGATGCCGCTGGTGTGGTTGAGGAGCTGGCGGAGCGTGATCCGGCGTCCGTCGTGGCCGTTGCCGCGTACGACTCCGGGGAGCCATTTGTCGACGGTGTCGTCCAGCGACAGCCGTCCCTCGGCCTCCAGTTGGAGCAGGACGGTCGCGACGAAGGTCTTCGTGATGCTGCCCGCCCTGAAGTTGTCCTGGGCGCTGCGCGGCTGCTTGGTCTTGAGGTTGCCGACCCCTGCGGCGGCTTTCCAGACACCGTGCCGGTCCTTGGCCTGGAGGGCAACGCCGGGTACGCCGTCGCCGACTGCGGCGTTCATGGCCGCGCGGGTGGCCTGGTGGCCGGCGCCCCGTTCGGCGGGTGCGGCCGCTGCCGCTGTCATCGCGGGTGCGGTGAACGCGCCTGCCGCTACGGCGATCGTCGCGGCCATTCCCATGAGCCTCTTGCTGCCCGGCCTCTTGTCGACTGCCATTCCGTTCCCCCTTGTTCAGGTTGCCGTCGGTCGGGGGGAGGGACCCGGCGGGCGGGCGTGAGGTTGCTCGGGGTGGGCCGGTTGAGCGACTTTCAGCCTTCGCGCAGGTGGAGACGGGCGCGCACGGTCTTTCCGACGCTCGCACGCAGGTACCAGTCCAGGGAGTCGGCGAGCTGCCGTACGACGATCAGTCCACGCCCTCGCTCACTGAGGTCCCGCGACCTGACCTCGGGGAACGCGAGTACCGGGTCGGACACCTCGATGCTGAGCGCGTTGTTGTCCAACTCCACGATGCGCAGGCGCAGTTCATGCCCGGGGATTCTGCCGTGCACGACGGCGTTGGCGACGAGCTCGGAGGTGACGAGAACGGCGTCTTCGATGTCGCCGGGCCAGTTCCACATGGTGAGGCGGCGACGAACGTGGAGCCGGGCGAGCCGGACGCTACGGAGGGTCATGGGGTAGCCCATGGTCCAGTCGTGCGTGAGGAGGGTGTGGTCGGGCATGGGGGCACCTTTCGGGCTGGGGTTGCCCATCTACGGTGACGAGGCTGTGCTGTCGACTGCAATCGAAACTCCACTGAAATTTCATGGAAGCTCAAAATGGACTATGCCGACATCTGCACATCGAGCTGCGCAAGCCGCGCACAGGGTGCAACACTCGACGCACGCACGTAGCCACACGCACAGCGATACGGGAGCAACGCACATGGCGGCCAAACGCGGACGCACAGGTCAGCGGCTCGAACTTGGGCTGCAGCTGCGCCAATTGAGGGAAGGCTGCGGTCTTGGTGACCGTGGGGGCGGGCTCACCCGGAAGCAGGCCGTACAAGGGCTTCGTATCTCCGAGGCATCCCTGCTGCGCATCGAGACGGGCGCACTGAACTTCCGCAACGTCGGTGATCTGCGCAAGCTCCTGGACAAGTACGGCGTCGACGACGAGGCCGTCATCGAAGCCCTGATCGCCCTCAACCGGGAGTCCGGCCACCAGGACTGGCTGACCCAGTTCCGGGGGCTCATGCCGGCCGGGATGCCCGGCTTTGTTGGCCTGGAGCCCGAGGCGCGGAGCATGCGGGCGTACCACCCGACGTTGATCTACGGGCTGCTCCAGACCAGACGCTACGCGGAGACCCTGCTCGAACTGCACAAGCCCGTCGAAGAAACCACTTCCGAATTCGTGCGAAGTAGCGTGGAGTTGCGGATGAAGCGGCAGGAGGTACTCACCCGGGACGACCCGGTGAGACTCCGCGTCATTCTCGGCGAGGCCGCCCTGCGATACCCGGTCGGAGGCGCTGATGTGATGCGCGAGCAGTTCAAGAAGCTGGTGGAGGTGAACTCGCGGGATCACATTACCGTCCAGGTGCTACCGTTCCGCGCCGGTTACCGCTCCGCGAACGACTTCGCGATCCTGGACCTCGGCGACGACCTCCCGCCGAGGGTGCAGATCGACAGCGCCTGGGGCGCGACCCACACGTCGGAAAAGCGCCGCGAAGTGGACAGGTTCATCCGGCGCTTCGACACGATGACCGCTTCGGCGCTCCCTCCCGAGGACACCCCTCACTTCCTGAACCAACTAGAACGAGAGCTGTAGGTCATGCCGACTCACCCCTCCGCACCCGAACTCGCCCCGGCCGAAGCCTGGTTCAAGTCGTCCTACAGCGACGGCACGGGCCAGAACTGCGTGGAAGCAGCCCACCTCACCGCATCCCCCGGCATAGGCATCCGAGACTCCAAGAACCCCACAGGTCCCGCCCTCCTGCTCCCCGCCACAGCCTGGGCCCCGTTCCTCGTGCACCTCCGTGGCGGGAAGCCGTAGGGGTCACCCCTTCTTCAACACCAGCTCCACGTTCCGATCCCCCGCCCCCCCCGACAGATCCACCCGCGCCCCCGGCGCGTTGAACGACAACTCCCGGTACAGGGCCGCAAGGCCCGTCTGGGACAGGTCGGTGTAGTCAGTGCGATGGGGGGCCGCCGATTCGACCAAGGTGGTGAACAGCGACAGCGTGCCGTCCTTGTTGTCCACCAGCTCTATCACCCGGGCCAGTTGGGGGAAGTCGATGTGTGACGCCGTCGAGATCTCCCAGAACGAGTGGTCGTCGGGGGCCGGGTGGGCCTTGATGACGTTGCGGTGGATGTGGCCGTTCACCCAGGCCAGGACGTTGCGGTGGCTCGCGAGGAGGGACACCAGGGCCGTGCCGTCGTAGCGGCGTTCGTTCGGGTGGGCCGGGTCGTGGTGGGTGTTCGTCATCGAGTCGCTGGTGTGGTGGCTGAAGACGATGGCGTACGAGCCGTCCTTCGCGGTCTCGCGCAGCGTCCGGTCCAGCCAGCGGACCTGGGCCGCGCCGATCGAGCCCTGGTAGTGGCCGCCCGGGTCGGTGGTGTCGATGCTGATGCCGATGACGTCGTCCGAGATGCGGAACGTGTAGTACTGGGTGCCGGAGTCGAGGTTGGCCGTCGAGTAGCCGTGGCCGACCGGGCCCACCCCCGCGTACGCCGGGTCCAGGTGCGCCTTCAGATAGTCGGCCCGGGTGTACGGGGCCCTCTTCTCGTCCGGGGTGACCGAGCGCAGGTCGCGGGTGTGGGCCTGGATCAGCTCGCGGAAGCGGAGGCCCCTGGGGTCGTCGGAGCTTCTGATCTGGTCCTGGAGTGCCTTGCTGCGTGCCGTCGGCAGATCCATCAGCTTCTTGCCGCCGACCGCGAAGTCGGTGAGGAAGGGGTCGCTGTGGGAGGCGTAGCAGCCGAGGGGCAGGGAGTCGTGGTTGCCGACGGTCGAGAACCAGGGCAGGTTCAGGCCGGGGCTGCGTACTTCTCGTATCGCCGCTTCGAGGAAGCCCTCGATGTGCGGGAAGCCCTGCTGCTTGTCGGAGTCGCGGGTGGCCGAGTCCGGCTGCCAGTAGAGCGGGAGGCCGCTGTTCTGGACGCCCTCGTAGTGGCGCGGGTCCCCGGTGTTCGGCGTCATCCGGCCGCCGCTCATCACCTTCATGAACCACTCCAGCTCGGAGTGCGCGTTGTTGTCCGTGTTGTCGCCGGTGGTCATCACGAAGTGGAGCGGCGAGCCGGTGACCGGCGCTCCGCGCAGCGCGTTGATCCGCTCGACGAGCGAGGTCGCGCCCTGGACCGTCAGTGCCTCGTGCGGGCGCCAGGCGTGCGGGTCGGCCGAACGCATGTACTCCAGGCGCAGCGGGTGCTGTACGTCGGTCAGGTGAAGGTCCGTGAACTGGACGAAGGCCGCCATCGTGGTCCGGCGGGCGGCGCGGCCCGACTTCGGCGACGCCAGCTCCGTACGCACCACCCGTTCCCACGCGCGGCCCTCGCCGAGCCGGCGGTAGCCGCCCGTGCCGAGGGGCGCGGAGACGGTGTTGAGGGTGGTGCCCCGGGTGAAGGGGGCGTGCGCGGCCGGTGCCGCCTGGTGGGGCACGGCCGGCCGGGCCTCGGCCGCGGTGGCCTGTGTTGCCGTGACGGCCGGGCTGTCACTGGGCCGCAGGGCGTAGCCGATGCCCGCGGAGGCGGACACCGCCCCGGCCGCGGCGAGTACCGTACGTCGATTGAGCCCTTGGGTGGAGCTTGCGACAGAGCGTGTGCGCGACATGGCGCGGTCTCCCCGAGTGCGAACGCGTCGGAAGTGGTCATCGGGCGATCGCAGTCGCGAACGTCCCGCTCACCCTGGATGCTTGGCACCGGGGGTGACCTGCGCGTGAACGAGGCAGCAACGGGCGACGCCGATCTCCGTACGTGGATCTTGGGGCCCCTCGCCCGTTCACGACCGCACGGCGAACGGCCCCAAGGCGGTCACTCCGCGTTCATCTGACGGGGTACGACCCGTCCCGTGACCGGCCGCTCCCGCCACAGCTCCAGCCCGACCCGCACCGTCCGTGCCCTCGGCAGCTCCGCCACCGCGTCCAGGTCGTGCCAGGCGGCGAGGTCCGTGGAGCCGTTCTCCTCCGGGCGGAGTTCGCCGCCGGTGACCAGACCCTCGTAGACCAAGGCCAGGCCCTGGTGGTCCGCCGGGCGCCACCGACGGTGGGTGAGGGTGCTGCGGCGGGAGTCGATGCCGAGCAGGCCCGTCACGTCGATCCGATAGCCCGTCTCCTCCATCAGCTCGCGGCGGACGGTGTCGTAGGGATCCTCGCCGTGTTCCATGCCGCCGCCCGGCAGCACCCATTCGTGGCCGCCGCGGCCGTCGGGGCTTCGGGCGAGCAGGATCTGTCCGTCACGGACGACGACGGCGTACGCGGCTACCCGCAACGACTTGCGCATATGGGGGACGTTAGCGTGCGGGGGCGGCGATGTTCATGTGGAATATCCCCGAACGAGGGTGTGTGCGGCGCCGGATGCGGGGGCAGACACCGAGTGCGAAACTTCGCGATTCGGACCCCATCCAGCCAAAGCGCATCGCGGGTTTTCCCCACTCGTTCATATAGTTTCGGTCAACCAACCCCAAACATCCGCCCCTTGGGTAAAGCTATGTGATCGTCCGGTGTCGATTCCGGACGCTTTTGGCCAAGGTCGATCAACTCGGCCGCTCAACGCATGCTCCTTTACCTACAAGGGATGCCGATGACCCTCACCCCTCAGCGCGCACCGATCTCGGGTGCGAGACGTGTGGCGCGTATAGCCGCGGCCGCCGGACTGGTGGCCGCGCTCTCCGCGGCGGGGCCCATACCCATGGCCTTCTCCGCGACCACGGCGGCGACCCCCGCCCCGGCCGACGCCTCCGTCAAGTCGGCCCACGACAAGCTCGGCTCCGACGACGCCGAACTCCTCTCCGAGGCCAAGGCCGACGGCGACAAGACCGTCACCATGATGATCGCCACCGCGCCGGGGCAGACCGAGCAGGTCGCCGCGCAGCTGGACGCGGTCCAGGGCGGCCTCGTCGGCCGCGCTTTCGACAAGGTCGGCTATGTGCGGGCGACCGTTCCGACCGCCAAGGCGGACTCGGCCATCGCCGCCGCGGCCAAGCTCTCCTCCGTGCACGGCATCGACCTGCGCCAGGACATCCCCCTGGACGACCCGACGCCGGCCGCCGACACCGCCTCCGCCCCCCAGGCGAGTGCCACCACCAAGACTTACGCGGCGCCGGACAAGAACACGCCCGCCAAGAACCCGTACAACCCGTCCTTCGAGACGGGCGCCGTCGACTTCGTGAAGAAGAACCCGAAGGCGGACGGCCGCGGCATCACCATCGGCATCCTCGACTCCGGTGTGGACCTGGCGCACCCCGCGCTGCAGAAGACCACCACCGGCGAGCGCAAGATCGTCGACTGGGTCACCTCCACCGACCCGGTCTCCGACGGCGACGGCAGCTGGCTGCGGCAGACGCGGGCGGTCGCCGGTCCGGCCTTCGCCATCACCACCGCCAGCCAGGGCACCGAGAACTTCACGGCGCCGGTCGGCGACTACAAGTTCAGCTACTTCGCCGAGTCCGCCACCGCCGGTGGCGACCAGCTCGGTGACGTCAACCGCGACGGCGACAAGACCGACGTCTGGGGCGTGCTGTACGACGCCGCCGCCGGCACGGTCACCGTCGACGTGAACGACAACCACGACTTCACCGACGACACGCCGATGAAGCCGTACAAGGACGGCTACCAGATCGGCTACTTCGGCACGGACAACCCGGCGACCGACGTCGCCGAGCGCATCCCGTTCGTCGTCGAGATCCGCAAGGACGTCGTCTACAACGCGGCCGGCGCCAAGGCCGACTACGCGAACATCGGCATGATCTCGTCCGAGCACGGCACCCACGTCGCCGGTATCACGGCGGCGAACAGCCTGTTCGGCGGCAAGATGAACGGCGCCGCGCCCGGCGCCAAGATCGTCTCGTCGCGCGCCTGCATCTTCGGCCCCGGCTGCACCAACGTCGCGCTGACCGAGGGCATGATCGACCTCGTCGTCAACCGTGGCGTCGACATCGTCAACATGTCGATCGGCGGCCTCCCGGCGCTGAACGACGGCAACAACGCGCGCTCCGAGCTGTACACGCGTCTGATCGACACGTACGGCGTCCAGCTCGTGATCTCGGCCGGCAACTCCGGCCCCGGCGCCAACACGATCGGTGACCCCGGTCTGGCCGACAAGGTCATCTCGGTCGGCGCGTCCATCTCCAAGGAGACCTGGGCGTCCAACTACGGCTCCATCGTCACCAAGAAGTACGCGATGATGCCGTTCTCCTCGCGCGGCCCGCGTGAGGACGGTGGCTTCACGCCGACGATCACCGCGCCCGGCGCCGCGATCAACACCACGCAGACCTGGCTGCCCGGCTCCCCGGTCGCCCAGGCGGGCTACACCCTCCCGGCCGGTTACTCGATGCTGCAGGGCACCTCGATGGCGTCCCCGCAGGCCGCGGGCGCCTCGGCGCTGCTGCTGTCGGCCGCCAAGCAGAGGCACATCGACCTCACCCCGACGATCCTCCGCACGGCCCTGACCACGCACGCCGATCACATCGAAGGTACGCAGGCGTACGAGGAAGGCGCCGGCCTCATCAACATCGTGGACGCGTGGCGGGCGATCAGCTCCGCCAAGGTCGAGGACGCCGCCCACGACTACACGGTCAAGGCCCCGGTCGACACCGCGATCGACTTCGCGCTGAAGACCCCGGGCTTCGGCACCGGCCTGTACGACCGCGAGGGCGGCCTCAAGGCCGGCGTCGAGAAGTCGTACGACATCACCGTGACGCGTACGTCCGGTCCCGCCAAGGCGGTCCGGCACGATCTGCACTTCAAGAACAACGCCGGTAGCACCTTCGAGATCGCCGGCTCCGAGCACGTCAAGCTGGAGCTGAACAAGCCGGTCACCATCAAGGTCACCGCGGAGTCGGACACGGCCGGCATCAAGAGCGCCATCCTTGAGCTCGACGACCCGAGGACGGATGGCGTCGACAAGCAGATCCTGACCACGGTCGTGATCTCGAAGCCGGTCAAGTACACGTTCGCCGCGTCGGGCTCGGTGCAGCGCAACAGCACCCAGTCCTACTTCCTGACCGTGCCCGAGGGCGCCAAGACCCTCGAGGTCGCGATCAGCGGACTGGCGGCCACCAGCCAGACCCGGTTCATCTCGATCCACCCGTACGGTGTCCCGGTCGAGGACACGGGCACCCCGTACTGCTACAGCAACTACCCGAACACCAACGGCTGCGCGCCCGACGTGCGTTCGTACCCGAACCCGCAGGCCGGTGTCTGGGAGGTCGAGGTCGAGTCGCGTCGTACGTCGCCGCTGCTCGACAACCCGTACAAGCTGAACGCCACCGTCCTGGGCGCGACCTTCGACCCGGACGTCGTGACCGTTCCCGAGGCCAAGGTCGGTACGCCGATCGCCGCCTCCTGGAAGGTGACGAACAACCTCGCGCCGGTCGACGGCAAGCTGGCCGGCGGTCCGCTGGGCTCGTCCCTGACCGCCCGTCCCACCATCGCCACCAACGAGACGCATACGACCACGGTCGAGGTGCCCGCGGGCGCCGCGTCCCTGGACGTCGCCATCGGCAACGTCTCCGACACGGCCGCCGACCTGGACCTCGTCGTGTACGACGCGGCCGGCAACCAGGTGGGCATCTCCGCCGACGGCGACTCGGAGGAGGCGGTCTCCATCGCCTCGCCCGCCGCCGGTACGTACACCGTCGAGGTCATCGGCTACGCGGTCCCGGCCGGCACCACGGCCTACGACTACCAGGACGTGTTCTACTCGTCCGCCCTGGGCTCCATCCAGGTCGCCGGCACCCCGGTGAAGCTCGGCACGGGCGCCTCGGCGACCGTCTCCGGCAACATCGTCGCCTCGGCCCCGGCGCCGGCCGGCCGTGAGTTCTTCGGCCAGGTGTCCCTGGTCAACGGGCACGGCACGGTCGCCGGTATCGGCAGCGTGAAGATCGAGAAGGTCACGCCGTAACACTGGGCACGACCACGGGGCGGGCGTCCGGTACCTGGTACCGGGCGCCCGTCCCCTTTGCGTTCACCGGCACTCGAGGGTGCGTGACGTGGGCAGCGCGGCCGTGATCCGGGCCCGTTCGGCGGCGATCTCCTTCTCGCCGACGGTCCAGGTGTCGGGGGATTCGGCGCCCGTCGGGATGCCGATCAGGGCGTGTTCGCCCACGGTCGGCCGAGGGTCGGTCTCGAGATCCATCACGAACGTCACCTCGGCCGGGCCCTTGTCCGGCTTGTAGTAGCGGGTCACGCGCAGGGTGACCCGCTCCTGGCCGGCGCCGGGTCCGAGGGCGACGGCGGTGACCGTGCCCTCGACGACCAGGCGGGCACAGGCGAGGTGTTGCGGGGTGGTCAGCGCGCCCGCGGCCGGGCCGCCGTCCTTGAGACCCGCGCCGCCGTCCTCGTCGCCGCCGCTCTGCGGGTCGAGCGAGTAGGACGGCGCGGAGTCGGCGGACGAGGTGGACGCCGAGTCCTCGACCCCCCTTCCGGCCTGTGCGAAGAGCCACACCGACCCTGCGGACAGGGCCCCCGCGGCGGTCACGGCGGCGACGCCGAGAGCGAGGGTGCGCAGCGGACGCCAGTACCGCCACTCCCGTACCGAGATCCGGGCCGGCTTCCGCACCCGCTCCGACACTGCCCCCTCCGCCGCCGTGTGTTCCCGCGACGTCAGGGCGTCCCCGATGAGCCCCAACTGCTCGCGCAGGAGCGCCACATCGGCCGCCGCCGACCAGTGCTCGGCCATGAAGTCGGCGTCCGTGAGGGCCTCTTCGGGCAGCGGATCGTCCGTCAGCGCGGCCATCAACGCGTCCACGCCGTCGTATTCGGCGGCCATGTCACACCACCTCGTCCTCGTGCAGGCGGGCGCGCAGTGCCCGTACCGCCGTGTGCAGCCTGCTCTTGACCGTGCCCTCGGGGATGCCGAGTTCCTTGGCGATCCCGCGTACCGGCAGGTCGGCGTAGAAGCGCAGGATCAGCACCTGGCGCTGGGGGTCGGGCAGGTCGTCGAGCCCCCGGCTGACGGCGAGGGAGAGCAGGCTCGTGTCCTCGCCGGAGGGGTGGGCCGCCGGCTGGCGCAGGGAGGCGAGCCGCTCCCCCAGGCGCTCCTGGCGGCGTTTGGCGCGGTGCCAGTCCATGGCGAGGTTGGAGGCGACGACCGCCGCCCACGCCGAGACGTCACGCGGTGCCTCGTATCCGTTCGCGGTGCGTTCCAGCAGCCGCAGGCGGACCTGCTGTACCCCGTCCAGCAGGTCCGCCTGCGGTACGCCGCCGAGGGCGAGCACCGCCCGGACCCTGCGCTCCTGCACCGCGTCCAGCGGGTCGCCATGGTCGCCCTCCTGGACGCGCCGGGCCTTTCTGCGCAGCACAGCACCCTCCCCCTCGCCGCGTTTCTCCTACGACGCCGAGGGCGGCCAAAACGTTCGGCCACCCCGGAGACGTACGTCACACCGTTACCGAAGCGAGACCCCGGCCCCGCCCGTCCCCGGCCGGCCGGTCCCGTACAGCTTCCGTCCGAGTGACCCCCTCGGGCGGGTTTCTCCAGCTCACAGCGGGTGTCACCGGAGGATCGTGTCCGCATGCCACGCCTGCCGCGTCCCAGTACTCGGGCATGCCGGGCAAAGGATTGGACATGTTCCCCAGGGTGGGACGCATGATGGAAATGCGCCGGTCGCGCATCGGTCAGGGTCACGCGATACGGCGCCGTACAAGCGCCGTACAACAGAAGGAGTCGCCGTGAGGGTCGGAATCGTCGGAGCCACCGGACAGGTCGGCACGGTCATGCGCAGGATCCTGGTCGAGCGCAAGTTCGTGATCGACGAGCTTCGGCTGTTCGCGTCGGCCCGGTCGGCGGGCTCGGTCCTCGACGGTGTGACGGTGGAGGACGCGGCGACGGCCGACTACACCGGCCTCGACATCGTGCTGTTCTCGGCGGGCGGCGCGACCTCCAAGGCGCTGGCGGAGAAGGTCGCCTCGCAGGGTGCCGTCGTGATCGACAACTCGTCGGCGTGGCGCCGGGACCCGGAGGTGCCCCTGGTCGTCTCCGAGGTGAACCCGCACGCGATCGTCGACCGTCCGAAGGGCATCATCGCCAACCCGAACTGCACGACGATGGCCGCGATGCCGGTCCTGCGGCCGCTGCACGCGGAGGCGGGCCTCGAGGCGCTGGTCGTCGCGACGTACCAGGCGGTGTCGGGTTCGGGGGTGGCCGGGGTGGCGGAGCTGCACGGGCAGGCGCAGAAGGTGGTCTCCGACGCCGACAAGCTGACGCACGACGGTTCGGCGGTCGACTTCCCCGAACCGCAGGTGTACAAGCGGCCGATCGCGTTCAATGTGCTGCCGCTGGCCGGGAGTGTCGTGGACGACGGTTCGTTCGAGACGGACGAGGAGCAGAAGCTCCGCAACGAGTCCCGCAAGATCCTGGAGATCCCGGAGCTGAAGGTGTCCGGTACGTGTGTCCGCGTCCCGGTGTTCTCGGGGCACTCCCTCCAGGTGAACGCGCGGTTCGCGCGTCCGCTGTCGGTGGAGCGGGCGACGGAGCTGCTGGCCGGGGCGCCCGGGGTCGTCCTCTCCGAGATCCCGACGCCGCTCGAGGCGGCCGGCAAGGACGCGTCCTTCGTGGGCCGCATCCGTGCCGACGAGACGTCGGAGAACGGGCTCGCGTTCTTCGTCTCCAACGACAACCTGCGCAAGGGCGCTGCGCTGAACGCGGTGCAGATCGCGGAGCTGGTGGCGGTGGAGCTGCGGGGTAAGTAGCCGCTCTTCTCGCCCCCGCCGCCCCTACCCGTTCCCATCCTCGGGGGCTCCGCCCCCGAACCCCCGCTCCTCAAACGCCGGAGGGGCTGGATGGTGCCGGCCGGGGCTTGATCTTTCAGCGCCGGCCGGCATTTCCAGCCCGTCCGGCGTTTGAGGACGAGCGCGTTCAGCGCGACAGCGGGGGTCTGGGGGCGGTAGCCCCCAGGGATGGGACGGGTAGGGGCGGCGGGGGCGAGGGAACCAACTTTCGCCTCCCGTCGTCAGCACAACGCGACCTCTTGTGGATCACCGGGTCGTCGGCCCGGGATCCCATGGAAGGATGGCGCAACCCACACATACGAGGAGATGACCGCGTGCCTGGCACAAACCTGACCCGCGAAGAGGCGCAAGCGCGGGCGAAGCTGCTCACCGTTGACTCGTACGAGATCGACCTCGATCTCTCCGGCGCACAGGAGGGCGGCACCTACAGGTCCGTGACCACGGTGCGCTTCGACTCCGCCGAGACCGGCGCGGAGTCCTTCATCGACCTGGTCGCCCCGGCCGTGCTCGAGGTCACGCTCAACGGGGACGCTCTCGACCCCGACGAGGTCTTCAAGGACTCCCGGATCGCGCTGCCGGGCCTGCTGGCGGGCCGCAACGTACTGCGCGTCGTCGCCGACTGCGCGTACACCAACACCGGTGAGGGCCTGCACCGCTTCGTCGACCCCGTCGACCAACAGGCTTATCTCTACACACAGTTCGAGGTCCCGGACGCCCGCCGCGTGTTCGCGTCGTTCGAGCAGCCGGATCTCAAGGCGACCTTCCAGTTCACGGTGACGGCACCCTCCGGCTGGACCGTCATCTCCAACTCGCCGACGCCCGAGCCCAAGGACGACATCTGGCGCTTCGAGCCGACGCCCCGGATCTCCTCGTACATCACCGCGCTCATCGTCGGCCCGTACCACTCGGTCCACAGCGTGTACGAGGCGGACGGCCAGACCGTTCCGCTCGGTATCTACTGCCGGCCCTCGCTCGCCGAGTTCCTGGACTCCGACGCCATCTTCGCCGTGACCCGGCAGGGCTTCGAGTGGTTCCAGGAGAAGTTCGACTACGCGTACCCCTTCAAGAAGTACGACCAGTTGTTCGTCCCCGAGTTCAACGCCGGGGCGATGGAGAACGCGGGCGCGGTCACCATCCGCGACCAGTACGTGTTCCGGTCCAAGGTGACCGACGCCGCGTACGAGACGCGCGCCGAGACCATCCTGCACGAGCTCGCGCACATGTGGTTCGGCGACCTCGTCACCATGGAGTGGTGGAACGACCTGTGGCTGAACGAGTCGTTCGCCACCTACACCTCCATCGCGTGCCAGGCGTACGCCCCCAGCTCGCGCTGGCCGCACTCCTGGACCACGTTCGCCAACTCCATGAAGACGTGGGCCTACCGCCAGGACCAGCTGCCGTCCACGCACCCGATCATGGCCGAGATCCGCGACCTCGACGACGTCCTCGTCAACTTCGACGGCATCACGTACGCCAAGGGCGCCTCCGTACTGAAGCAGCTCGTCGCGTACGTCGGCATGGACGCGTTCTTCGCGGGCGTGCAGGCCTACTTCAAGCAGCACGCGTACGGCAACACGCGCCTGAGCGACCTGCTGGGCGCCCTGGAGGAGACCTCCGGGCGAGACCTCAAGGCGTGGTCGAAGTCCTGGCTGGAGACGGCCGGTATCAACATCCTGCGTCCCGAGATCGAGACGGACGCGGACGGTGTCATCACCTCCTTCGCCATCCGCCAGGAGGCCCCGGCCCTGCCCGCCGGCGCCAAGGGCGAGCCGACGCTGCGGCCGCACCGTATCGCCGTCGGCCTGTACGACCTCGACGACGAGAGCGGCAAGCTGCTCCGCGACGACGAGAGCGGGCGCATCGAGCTGGACGTCGACGGCGAGCTGACGGCCGTACCGCAGCTGGTCGGCAGGCGTCGTCCGGCCGTGATCCTGCTCAACGACGACGACCTGTCGTACTCCAAGGTCCGCCTCGACGACGCGTCCCTCGCCTTCGTCACCGAACACCTGGGCGACTTCGAGGCGTCCCTGCCGCGCGCGCTGTGCTGGGCCTCCGCCTGGGACATGACCCGGGACGCGGAACTGGCCACCCACGACTACCTCTCCCTCGTCCTGTCGGGCATCGGCAAGGAGTCGGACATCGGTGTCGTGCAGTCGCTGCAGCGGCAGGTGAAGCTGGCGATCGACCTGTACGCCGACCCGGCCGCCCGCGAGGCGCTGCTGGCCCGCTGGACGGACGCCACGCTCGCCCACCTCCGCTCGGCCGAGGCCGGCTCCGACCACCAGCTGGCCTGGGCCCGCGCCTTCGCGGCCACGGCCCGTACGCCGGAGCAGCTGGACCTGCTCGACGCGCTGCTCGAGGGCACGCAGACCATCGAGGGGCTCGCCGTCGACACCGAGCTGCGCTGGTCGTTCGTCCAGCGGCTCGCGGCCGTCGGACGCTTCGACGAGGACGAGATCGCGGGCGAGTACGAGCGGGACAAGACGGCCGCCGGTGAGCGGCACGCCGCGACCGCCCGGGCCGCGCGTCCGACCCCGGAGGCCAAGGCGGAGGCCTGGGCGTCGGTCATCGAGTCCGACAAGCTGCCCAACGCCATCCAGGAGGCGGTGATCGGCGGCTTCGTCCAGACCGATCAGCGCGAGCTGCTCGAGCCGTACACCGACAAGTACTTCGCGGTGGTCAAGGAGGCCTGGGACTCGCGCTCGCACGAGATCGCCCAGCAGATCGCCATCGGCTTCTACCCGGCCGTCCAGGTGTCCCAGGAGACCCTGGCGAAGACGGACGCCTGGCTGGCCTCCGCCGAGCCGAACGCGGCCCTGCGCCGGCTCGTCTCGGAGTCCCGCTCCGGTGTGGAGCGCGCGCTCCGGGCCCAGGCGGCGGACGCGGCGGCCTCGTAACCCGGAGGGCGTCGACCCGCGCTCAGTGCTCAGTGCTCAGTGCTCACGCCGAACGGCGCGTCCCGGTCCGACCGGGGCGCGCCGTTCGGCGTATCTCATCCGGTCTCATCCGGCGCCACCACGTGCGCCGCGGGCGAGTCTCAGCCGCATGGCGCGCCACAGTTCGGCCGCGCCGCGGCTGGTGTCGGGCCGGGTGCGGTGGAGGGTCGGGCAACAGACGTCGTGGGCCACCCTGGCGGTGCCGTAGTCCCGGTGATGCGGTCCTGGCCAGGCGATCCCGCCGGCCAGGTGGTAGACCTCGTCGTCGGCGAAGAGCCGGGCCGGATACTCCCCGGGGATCAGTGCGATCGTCTCCGCCTCCGCGTCCGGCTCCCCGCCGCCGAAGAGCCGGAGGGGGTCGGGCCGGGCGTGCGGCCGGTAGCCGGTCTCTCCGTCGAAGCGCAGGATGCGGTGCCGATGCGTGGCCAGGCCGCACTCCAGGCACGGCACGGTCAGCTTCCGCCCCCATCCCGGCACGCGCGCGTCATTCACTTCCGATCGGCCTCCGGCTGGACAGAAAACTCGTCAACACCCGGGTAACGGAGCAAACTTGCGCGACGACACGCGGTGACGACCCGCGATCAGGAGCGGCGTGACGTCAGGACGGGGACGGGGGCCCTTCGCTTCCCCGCCCCGGCACCCACCCCCACAGACACCGGCACCGGCCCCCGTACGCCGGCCCTGCGCACCCCCGTCTGCCCCACCACGGTCGCCCCGAACGCCAGCCCCATGCCCGCCAGTTGGACCGGCGTCAGCGCCTGGCCGAGGGCCGCCCAGCCAACGATCGCGGCGGTCAGCGGGGACAGCGGGCCGAGGAAGGTGACCTGGGTCGCGGTGAGCCGGCCGATGCCGCGGAACCAGAGCCAGTACGCCACGGCCGTGTTGGCGAGCGCGAGGTAGAGGTACCCGGCGGCGGCCCGGCCGTCCAGCGCGGGCGGGGCGCCCTCGACGAGCAGGGCGAGGGGCGCGATGAGGAGGCCCCCGGCGGTCAGCTGCCAGCCGGTGAGGGCGAGCGGGCCCACGCCGTCCGGGCGGCCCCAGCGCTTGGTCAGTACGGTGCCCGTCGACATCGACGCGGTCGAGGCGAGGGCAGCCAGCACACCCACGGGATCCAGCGCCCCGGCCGCCTTCAGCACGACCAGACTGACGCCGAGCGCCGCCGCGACTCCGGTGAGCAGGGTCCGTACGGTCGGCCGCTCGCCGAGGAACAGCGCCGCGAGCCCGGCGACGAACAGCGGGCCGACCGAGCCGACGACGGCCGCCATACCGCCCGGCAGCCGGTACGCGGACAGGAACAGCAGCGGGAAGAAGGCGCCGATGTTGAGCGCGCCCAGGACCGACGCCTTCCACCACCAGGCTCCGCGCGGCAGCACCCGGGTCAGGGCGAGCAGCACGAGACCGGCGGGCAGGGCGCGCAGCAGGCCGGTGAAGAGGGGGCGGTCGGGCGGTAGGAACTCCGTGGTGACCGCGTAGGTGGTGCCCCAGGAGATGGGCGCGAGGGCGGTGAGGGCGATGGTGGGGACGAGGGCGGAGCGGCTGGCGGGCATGGGCGCACCCTTCGAAGTAGGTCAGCGATAAGTAGCTTAGCTCTAAGCAACTTTCCGTCAAGCTACTTTCCGTTCAGCTACTTTCTCGCAAGTGACCGATGGGCTCACCGTCGGCGATACTCGGCGCATGAGTGCGAGTGCACAGCCGCCGGAGCGGCGCAGGGACCCCGTCGACGCGATCGTCGCCCAGTGGGCGGTGGTGCGGCCCGATCTCGACACCGCCGCGATGGAGGTGTTCGGCCGCGTCTACCGGCTCGCGCGCGCCATGGGCGACCGCACGGAGAAGGCGTACGCGCGGTTCGGGATCGCGCGCGGCGAGTTCGACGTGCTCGCGACCCTGCGTCGGGCGGGCGAGCCGTACACGCTCTCGCCGCGTCAGCTGTCGTCGACGCTGATGCTCACCACGGGCGGGATGACGGGCCGTCTCGACAAGCTGGAGCGGGCCGGGCTGGTGCGCCGCTCCCCCGACCCGCACGACCGGCGCGGCCTCCAGGTCACGCTGACGGAGGAGGGGCTGAACCGCGTGGACGAGGCGGTCGGCGTCGGCGTCGCCGCCCAGACGGAGGCGCTGGCCGCCCTGGACGCCGAGAAGGCCGCCCAACTGGCCGACCTGCTGCGGGAGCTGCTGGCGGCGACGGACGGCTGAGAACGCGCCGACAGCACGCTGAGAACACGCCGAGGGCGCCCTTCTCACCCCGTCGGTGACGGGACGAGAACGGCGCCCTCGGAACGAATGATCAGGCCCTGGGCCCGGAAACTCAGTAACTGGCCCGAAGGCTCAGGCCCTGGCCCGAAGGCTCAGGAACCGGCCCTGGCCCTGGCCCTGCAGGTCAGGCCTTCGCCTTCGCGGGCTTGGTGACCTTGGGGGCGCGGTCCGTCGACTTGTCGAGGACCATCACCAGGCCCGCGATGACCGCGAACAGGGCGAGCGGGGCGACAACGTAGAGGCCCAGCGTCTCGATGACGCTCAGACCATGGCCGGGGTCGTCACCGTCGTCGCGGGCGAGCGCGAGCGCGGGAGACGTCATGAGCAGCATCATCAGCGTCGTGCCGGCCACCAGGGCGCCGGCGCGCAGGGCGTTCTTGTTGTCCACGGTGCAAAAGTAGCGAACGTCCGCCGGGGCCGCGCGCCCGGGGTGCCGTATGAGCGGACCGGGCGCCCCGGGAGGGCCGCGCCACGGGGTCACCCTCCTTCTCGCAGCACCTCCATCAGCGCCCACAGCCGCGCCGACCCCGCCAGCTCCTCCAGCGTCACCGGCCTGCCCTCCGCGTCGGCGATGGGCAGCCGCCAGTTCGGGTACTGGTCCCACGTACCCGGCAGGTTCTGCGGGCGCCGGTCGCCGACGCCGTCCGGGAGCCAGACGCCGATCATGCGGGCGGGGGTGCGGAGCAGATAGCGGTGGACGGCCTGGATCTCGGCCTCCTCCGCCGCCCCCGAGCGCCCGCCGCCGCACCCCTTCAGCAGGCCGAGACGGGAGAGCAGGGTCAGCCACTCGTTGGTGTCGGCAGCGGCGGCGGACCGCTCCTGTGCCAGCGGGTTGGTCAACAGGCCGAGCCGGTCGCGCAGTTCGACGTGGTCGCCGGTGAGCCGGGCGGCGGTGGGCGGCAGGTCGTGGGTGGTGACGGTGGCGAGGCAGTCGGCGCGCCAGTGATCGGGGGGCAGCGGGCGCCCGTCGCCGTCCCAGTCCCGTTCGAACCACAGCACCGACGTGCCGAGCACCCCGCGTTCGTGCAGGGTCTCCCGGACTCCCGGCTCCACGGTTCCCAGGTCCTCGCCGATCACGACCGCCCCGGCCCGCGAGGCCTCCAGCGCGAGAACGGCGAGCATGGCTTCGGCGTCGTGACGGACGTACGCGCCCTCCGTCGGCGCCAGCCCCTGGGGCACCCACCAGAGCCGGAAGAGGCCCATGACGTGGTCGATGCGCAGGGCGCCCGCGTAACCGAACAGGGACCGCAGGAGCTGGCGGTAGGGGGCGTAGCCGGACTCGGCGAGGCGGTCCGGGCGCCAGGGCGGCAGGCCCCAGTCCTGGCCGCGCGCGTTGAACGCGTCCGGGGGCGCGCCGACCGACATGCCGGCCGCGAAGTACTCCTGCTGCGCCCAGGCGTCGGCGCCCCCGGGATGCACTCCGACGGCGAGGTCGTGCACGATCCCGACCGGCATGCCCGCGTCGCGTGCCGCCCGCTGGGCGTCGGCGAGCTGGGTGTCGGTGAGCCAGGCGAGACGGGAGTGGAAGTCGACGCGGTCCATCAACTCGCCCCGGGCGCGGGCGGTTTCGGCGGACCGGGGGTCCTGGAGCCCGGCCGGCCAGCGTGACCAGTCCGAGCCGTGCGCCTCGGCGAGCGCACACCAGGTGGCGTGGTCCTCGAGCGCCTCACCGGCCCGCGCGAGGAAGTCGGCGTACGCGGCCTGCCGTCCGGGCCCGAGGGGTACGGCGCACACCAACTCCAGTGCCTCGCGCTTGAGTTCCCAGACGGCGTCCCGGTCGATCAACGCGCCCTGGTCGAGCACCGACTCCCGCAGTCGCCCGGCCCGCTCCAGCAGCCCGCGCACCCGGTCGCGGTCCTCGGCCGCCTCGATGTACGCGAACTCGGGGATCGCCTCGACCCGCAGATGCACGGGGTCGGGGAAGCGCCGGGAGGAGGGCCGGTACGGGGACGGGTCGGTCGGCGCTCCGGGTACGGCCGCGTGCAGGGGGTTGACCTGCACGAATCCGGCGCCGAGCGCTCGCCCGGCCCAGGCGCTCAGCTCGCCGAGGTCACCCAGGTCGCCCATGCCCCAGGAGCGCCGGGACAGGAGGGAGTAGAGCTGGACAAGGAGTCCGTACGAGCGTCCGGTGGGCGTGGGCAGCCGGGCCGGGGCGACGACGAGGTGGACGTGGGCGGTGCGGCCGTCGGGGGCGCGGGCGTCCAACTCGTGGACGCCGGGCGGGAGTCGGTCGAGCGAGTCGCAGATCTCGCCCTCCTCGGTGCGGATGCGCAGCCGGGTGCCCTCGGGCAGGTGGGCCAGCGCGGTCGCCGTACCGTCGGCGCCGCACACGACGGTCGGCGGCAGCAGTCGGGCCGCCAGTTCCCCTTCCCGGGCGGCGAGGGCGGTCTTTACGGCGTCCGGGGTGGTCGCGTCGACGCCGAGCGCGGCCAGCACGGCGACGAGCGCGGAGTCGGAGGCGGCGACCGTACGGTCCGGGGAGGGGCGGAAGGAGGGGGCGACGCCGTGCAGCTCGGCGAGCCGCTCGAGCGCGAGCCGCTCCGCTGAGTGACCCTCCTCGGCGGCCCTGTCCCCGTGCCTCTCGTCGCTCTCGTGACTGTCGTGGCTCTCGGCGGGCTCGGCCGGGGTGTGTACGGACATCTACAGCCCCGCGAGGTCCGAGAGGGCCCCGACCGGGCCCTCGTACAGTCCCGTGGGGTCCGCTTCGGCGTCGGCGTGCTCGCTCGTCATGGCCTCCGCGTCGGCGAGCGGGGGCTCACTGGTGAGGGGCTCGGCGGCGGGCAGCGGCGGCTCGCTGGTGAGCGGCCGCTCGGCGGCCGCACTCTCGGCGCTGAAGATGTAGGCCGGTACGGCCACGGAGGCCTCCTTGTCGCGTACGACGGCTGACGGCTGTTGGCGGGTTTCTTTCGCAGGCCTACCCAGTGGGCGCCGCCGCAGACGTGGATGAACGGACGAACCACGGTAGCGCCGCTCACATTCCGCGGTTCTTCCGTCGCCTTCCGGACGAGGTCCGCCACATTCCCGCCACTCCGGCTCCACGCACCTGCCCACCGGGGTCCACTATTCACTCAGTACATGTACTCAGTGCATACTGATCCGCATGAGCACCCGCCACATCCTGCTGGGGCTGCTCGCCGGAGGGCCGAGCCATGGCTACGACCTCAAGCGACGGCACGACGAACGCTTCCCCCAGGCCCGTCCGTTGGCCTACGGGCAGGTCTACACGACCCTCCAGCGCCTGGTGCGGGACGGGCTCGCGGAGGTCGACGGCACCGACGCGGACGGCGGTCCGGAGCGGACGAAGTACCGGGCGACCGGCGAGGGGGAACGTGAACTCGCCGAGTGGGTACGGCAGATCAGCGCGCCCGCGCCGCACGTCGCCAACGAGATCTTCGCCAAGGTCGTCGTCGCGATCCTGGCCGGCGGGGACCCGGCCGCGTATCTGCTGGACCAGCGTGCCGCGCACATGGCGCGGATGCGGGAACTGACCGCGGTCAAGACCGCGGCGGGCTCGGACCTCTCGACCGTGCTCTCGGCGGACTACGCCCTCAACCACCTCGACGCCGACCTCCGTTGGATGACCACCACGGCGGCCCGGCTCACCACACTGACCGCGGAGGTCGAAAAGGCATGACCACCACCAACGGGGACCCCTCCGACGGCGCCACCCCGCCACCGCTGCTGGCGGCCCGCCGACTGGCCAAGGCGCACGGCAAAACGCCCGCGCTGCGCGGGGCCTCGGTCGAGCTGGGGGCAGGCGAGATCCTGGCCGTGACGGGGGCGAGCGGCAGTGGCAAGTCGACGCTGCTGCACTGTCTGGCGGGGATCGTCCGGCCGGACACGGGCACCGTCGAGTACGCCGGGGAGCGGATCGACACGCTGCCCGAGCGGCGGCTGAGCGAGCTGCGGCGCACGGAGTTCGGGGTCGTCTTCCAGTTCGGGCAGCTGATACCGGAGCTGACCGTGCTGGACAACGTGGCGCTGCCGCTGCTGCTCGCCGGGACGTCGCGCGCGGTCGCGCACGAGCGGGCCGGCGAGTGGCTGGAGCGGTTCGGGGTGCTCGGGCAGCGGGTGCTGCGGCCGGGCGAGCTGAGCGGCGGCCAGGCGCAGCGCGTCTCGCTGGCCCGGGCCCTGGTCACCGGCCCGAAGGTGGTCTTCGCCGACGAACCGACCGGCGCGCTGGACTCCCTCGCGGGCGAACAGGTGATGACGGCACTGACCCACACGGCCCGCGAGTCAGGAACAGCGGTCCTCCTGATCACCCACGACGCCCAGGTGGCGGCCTACGCGGACCGAGAAGTACGCCTGACCGACGGCACCGTGGCCGCCACCGACGCCGCGACCTCGGCGGAGGTCCCCCGGTGACACTCCCGACGAGGATCCGCACGGCGGGGACACGCACCACCGGCCGCCCTGAGGCCCAGCGCCACAGTCGTCCGAACCACACGACCGAGGCCACCCACGACACCGTGCCCCGACCGGCAAACCCGCCGACACGAACCCTCGCCCCCGGCGCACACACGACCCGCCATCCCCACGCCACCCACGCCCCAGCCAACGACCGGCCGGCCCACACCACCGAGGCCGCCGACAACACCGCGCCCCGACCCGAGCACCCGCCGACAACACCCCCGACACGAACCCTCGCCCCCGGCACCCGCACCGCCCGGAGCCCTGAGGCCGCGCGCAGCGGCGGCCAGCCGGACGCGCACGCGGTGTCGGCCGTGGCCTGCGTTCGCCCGGCTCGGCGCGGCCGCCCGCTCCCGGCCTCGGCCTCGGCCTCGATCTCCGCCCCGGCCTCCCGAAAGGGGACCCTGTGACATCCCGCACCGTTTCTGAGAAGGGCCTCTCGCGAAGTGGGGTCCTGGCTGATCTGCGGCTTGCCTGGTTGCTCACCCGGGGGTCCGATCGGCGGGAGTGGTGGCGGGTCGCGCTCACCGCGGTGGGGGCCGGGCTCGCCACCGGGTTCGCGTTGGCCGCCGTCGCCATCGCCGCGATACGCGGATACCGCACCGTGCCCTTCGGCAACGGGCTGCTGGACCGGCCCGGCGAGCGTTCCGGCGTGGTCCTCACCCTCGTCCTGCTGCTTGTGCCCGTGCTCGGGTTTCTCGGGCAGTGTGCGCGGGTCGGGGCCGTGCACCGGGACCGGCGGCTGGCCGCGCTGCGGCTGGCGGGGGCCACCCCGGCGCAGGTGCGGCGGATCGCGGCGCTGGAGACGGGGCTCGCCTGTGCGCTCGGCGCGGCGCTCGCCACCGTGTACTCCGTGCTGTTCCTGCTGGAGGAGTGGCGACAGCCGCCCGCCCTCCTCTGGCTCGCCGTCGCCGTAGTCGCGGCGGCCGTGCCCGTGCTTGGCGCGCTGGTGAGCGTACTGGCGCTGCGCCGCGTGGTCGCCTCGCCGCTGGGACGGGTGCGGCGGGTGCCCCCGCGCGAGGGGCGTGGTCCGGGGATGCCTATCCCGATGGCGGCCCTGGGGCTGGTGTTCCTGGGGCTGCTGATGGCGCCCAACAGGTCCGCGTTCGGCGGGTACGAGACCGCACCCGTGCTGGTGTTCGCCGTGGTGATCGTCACCGGGGTGGGCGCCCTGTGGCTGACCGGCGTCACCGCCCGGTTCACGGGGCGGGTCCTCGCGGCGCGTACCGCCGATCCGGCGACGCTGATCGCGGCGGAGCGGCTGCGCGACGACCCGTGGGCCGCCGCCCGCACCCACGCGGCGGTGCTGCTGGTGACCACCGTGGGCACGGGGTTCGTCGGTGTGCGGGAGGTGATGCTGACGTCGCTGCGCGAGCGCGGCGAGAGGATGCTGGCCGCGCCGATGTCCTTCTACACCACCGGCGTCGACCTGACCGGTGCCGCCGTCCTGGTCGCCCTGGTGATCACGCTGTGCGGGCTCGGCGTCGGCACCGCCGAGTCGGTGGCGACCCGCCGCCGGGGCCTGGCCGCGCAGGCCGCCGCCGGAGTGCCGCGCGCGGTGCTCGGCCGGGCGCTGCTCCTGGAGACGGCCCTGCCGCTGGCGCCCGCGCTGCTGCTGGCGGGCGGCGGGGGCCTGCTGATCGGCGGCTGGTTCGCGGGCATCGCCCAGGACGGCAGCCGCTCGGTCCCGTACACGGCGCTGCTGGTCGCACCGGCGGTGTACGCGTGCTGTCTGCTCGCCGCGGCGACCTCACTGCCGTTGCTGCGCCGTTCGGTGCGTCCGGCGGAGCTGCGGTACGTGTGAGCGGGCGGGCATGAGTGATCCGGCCCTGGGGAACGGGGGTTCCCAGGGCCGGATCGCATCCGTGCTTCAGGTCTTCGGGTAGACGAAGGCCCGGAGGTCAGGCGGAGATGCCGTCGATCCGGGCCATCGCATCCTCCGCGCCGTACGGCTGCAGGTACGGCAGCCAGCGCGGGTCCCGGTGCCCGGTGCCGATGATGCGCCAGGCGAGACCGGTGGGCGGGGCGGGTTTGTGGCGCAGCCGCCAGCCGATCTCGAAGAGATGGCGGTCCGCCTTGGTGTGGTTGCAGCGACGGCACGACGCCACCACGTTGTCCCAGCGGTGCTGACCGCCACGAGAACGCGGGATGACGTGGTCGACGCTGGTCGCGGCGGCGCCGCAGTACATGCACCGGCCGCCGTCGCGAGCGAACAGTGCCCTTCTGGTCAGTGGAACGGGCCCCCGGTAGGGAACCCGGACGAACCTCTTCAGCCGGACCACGCTGGGTGCGGGGACAGTAATGGTCGCGCTGTGCATGAAGGCGCCGGATTCCTCGAGGGAGACTGCCTTGTTCTCCAGGACGAGGACGAGCGCGCGGTGGAGCGGTACGACACCGAGTGGCTCGTACGACGCGTTGAGTACCAGGACATGCGGCACGGATGCCTCCTTGGGCGTCGGCGGCGCGTGGCTCGCGCCGGGACGATCTGTAGTCAGTCTCCCCTCTCGCCTGGTGGCAGCGCCACCACGTCCCGGTAACGGGCTGGGAGTGTTTTCGACCACACCTTGTGTTCATGCCCCGGGACCACACCCTCTTCATCCCCAGGTGGGCACGGTCTCTCCCTCGAACATGGCTCCAATCCGCACACGGTCCCCCGTTAGTGTGGTGGTTCTGCCTTTCCGGTGACCTTTCCGTGACCTGAATGACAAGCTCACCGCCGAGCTGACCGTCGTAACCATCCGTACCGGGGGCAGGCCGCACTGGAGGTACCCGCCGTGTCCTTGCCCGTCGTCCAACTGGCCGCCGGTCCGTCGCCCTCGCCGAGTCCCACGGAGTCACCGACCGCACTGGTCCCGTCGCTCCAGGACGCCCAGGAGAGCTCGACGAACGCCGCCAGCTGGGTCGAGCAGAACTGGTCCACCTGGCTGGCCATCGGTCTCAAGGTCCTGCTGATCCTGGTGATCTCGGTCGTGCTGAGAGCGGTGGTACGACGGGCCATCACCAAGCTGATAGACCGCATGAACCGCACGGTCCAGGCGGCCGACGGCCCGGCCGGCGGCACCGCGCTGGGCAGCCTGCTGGTCAACGTGGAGCGCCGCCGCCAGCGCTCCCAGGCGATCGGCTCCGTGCTGCGCTCGGTGGCGAGCTTCATCATCCTGGGCACCGCGGCCCTGATGATCCTCTCCGCGTTCCAGATCAACCTCGCCCCGCTGCTGGCCTCCGCGGGTGTGGCGGGCGTGGCGATCGGTTTCGGCGCCCGCAACCTGGTGACGGACTTCCTCTCCGGCGTGTTCATGATCCTGGAGGACCAGTACGGCGTCGGGGACACGATCGACGCGGGGGTGGCCTCGGGCGAGGTGATCGAGGTGGGCCTGCGGGTGACGAAGCTGCGCGGCGACCAGGGCGAGATCTGGTACGTGCGAAACGGCGAGGTCAAGCGCATCGGCAACCTCTCCCAGGGCTGGGCCACGGCCGGTGTCGACGTGACCGTGCGCGCGGACGAGGACCTGGACCGGCTGAAGGAGACGCTCGCCGAGGTCGGCGAGAAGATGAGCCGCGAGGAGCCCTGGAACGAGCTGCTGTGGGGCCCGATCGAGAGCCTGGGCCTGGACAGCGTGCTCCTGGACTCGATGGTCGTGCGGATGACTGCGAAGACGATGCCGGGCAAGTCCCTGACGGTGGAGCGCGAGCTGCGCTGGCGCGTCAAGCGGGCCCTGGACGCTGCGGGCATCCGCATCGTGGGCGGCACCACGGTCATCCCCGAGGAGGAGGCGCCCGCGGACCCGACGGCGGCGGTCGCGGCCCCCTCCGTGTACTCGAACTCGGCCTCCCCCCAGGTGGAGGCGGCGTCCCCGATCACCCCGGCGCGGCCCGTCCGGTAGGCGGTAGGAGACACCCGGCAGCCTGTTCGAGATCTGTACGAGAGAGGCGGCATCCCCGATTCGGGGGTGCCGCCTCTCTCATTGCCCCTTGACGTCCCCCTTGGTCCGGTTCTATCTTCTCGCCATCCGATAGGAAACCTTCCTAACAGTCCTCGCGACTGTGAAAAGCTGGGCACGGAAAGGCAGGTGCAGACACCCATGGCAGGAACCGCAGGCACGCCCGGCACTCCCCGCGTCCTGCGCGCCATGAACGACCGGGCCGCTCTGGACCTCCTCCTGGAGCACGGCCCCCTCTCCCGCACCCGGATCGGCAAGCTCACCGGCCTGTCCAAGCCGACCGCCTCACAGCTCCTCGCCCGCCTGGAAGCGGCGGGGCTCGTCCTGGCGACCGGCACCAGCGAGGGCCGACCCGGCCCCAACGCCCAGCTGTACGAGGTCAACCCGACCTCCGCGTACGCCGCCGGGCTCGACGTCACCCCCGAACGCATCGTCGCCGCCGTCGCCGACATCACCGGCCGCACGGTGGGCGAGTTCGAACTGCTCACCCCCGGCAAACGCCCCGCCCGGCCCGTCGTCCAACAGGTCACCGACGCCCTGGACGGCGCCGTCAAGGCGGCGGGACTGGCCCGGGACGACCTCCGGCGGCTGGTCATCGGCACGCCGGGCGCCTTCGACCCGGGCACCGGCCGGCTGCGCTACGCCGCCCACCTGCCGGGCTGGCACTCCCCGACCCTCCTCGACGAACTCGCCGCCGCGCTGCCGATGCCGGTGGAGTACGAGAACGACGTGAACCTCGTCGCCATCGCCGAACAACGGCTCGGCGCGGCGAGAGGGCACGACGACTTCGTGCTCCTCTGGAACGAGGGCGGACTCGGCGCCGCGCTCGTCCTCGGCGGCCGACTGCACCGCGGCTGGACCGGCGGCGCCGGCGAGGTCGGCTTCCTGCCCGTGCCGGGCACACCCCTCGTCCGGCAGGTCAGCAGGGCCGGCAGCGGCGGCTACCAGGAACTCGCCGGTTCACAGGTCATCCCCCGGCTCGCCCGCGAGCTGGACATCAGCCCCGTCCCGAACGGCCCGTACGCCGAGGTCGCCGCCGACCTCGTCGCGCAGGCCGCCGACATCAACGCCGGCCCGCACCGGCGGCTCCTCGAAACGTACGCGACGGGCCTGGCCACCGGTCTGGCCTCCCTCGTCTCCGTGCTCGACCCCGAACTCGTCGTCCTCAGCGGCGCCTCCCTGACCGCGGGCGGCGAACCCCTGCGCGGTCTGGTCCAGGCCGAACTGGAGGAACTAGCCGCGGCCCGGCCCCGGCTGGTCGTGGGCGACGTACGCGAACACCCCGTGCTGCGGGGCGCGTTGGAGAGCGCCCTCGCGACCACCCGCGACGAGGTCTTCGACACCTCGCGCTGAGTCACCCCCGTACCCCGCACTCCGTACTCAGCACCTCCTTCTCACACCCCCCAAGTCCCCTGCCCTGCCACGCCCTTCCTTGGGAGATCTCGCCATGCCCGGAATATCCAGAAAAGTCGCCGCCGCTCTCGCCGTGACCGCCTCGACGGCCCTCCTCGCCACGGCCTGTACCGGCCAGTCCTCCTCAGGCACCCAGGACGACGCGTCCAAGGACACGACGATCACCTTCTGGCACGCCTGGAGCGCGCCGAACGAGGTGGCGGGCGTCAAGGCGCTCATCGCCGGCTTCGAGAAGGTCCACCCGAACATCCATGTGAACGTCGTCGGCAACATGACCGACGACAAGATCAACCAGGCGCTGCGCGCGGGCGGCAGCAAGGCCCCCGACGTGATCTCGTCGTTCACCACCAACGGCGTCGGCAAGTTCTGCTCCTCGGGCGCGCTGGTCGACCTCAACCCGCTGTTCAAGAAGTCGAACATCGATCCGGCGGCGACCTTCCCGAAGGCGATGAGCGAGTACACGCAGTACGACGGCAACCGCTGCGCCGTCCCGCTGCTCGGCGACGCGTACGGCCTGTACTACAACAAGACCGCCTTCCAGAAGGCCGGGATCAGCAGCCCGCCCAAGACCTGGTCCGAGTTCGAGGCCGACGCCAAGAAGCTGACGATCACCCAGGGCGGCACCTACAAGCAGCTCGGTTTCATGCCGAACTACCACGGCTGGGAGACGACCACCGAGCACTACATGGGCCAGTTCGGGCCGACGTACTTCGACTCCTCCGGCAAGTCGACGATCGCCACCGACCCGGCCGTCACCGCCGCCTTCACCCTGCAGAAGAAGCTCGTGGACGACCTCGGCGGCTTCAAGAAGCTGGAGAAGTACCGGGCCGGCCTCGGTGACGAGTGGGGCCCCAAGCACCCCTTCCAGACCGGCCAGGTGGCCATGCAGCTCGACGGCGAATGGCGCCTGGGCATGGCGCTGGACGCGAAGCCCGACTTCGAGATCGGCGTCGCCCCGCTGCCCGTCCCCGACGACCAGGCCGACCAGTACGGCAAGGGCTACATCACCGGCACCATCGCGGGCATCGCCGCCACCAGCCAGAAGCAGAACGCGGCCTGGGAGCTGGTCAAGTACATCACCACGGACACGGACGCGGTGGTCGGCTTCTCCAACGCGATCCACAACGTGCCCTCCACGCTCGCCGCCCTGAAGTCCCCGAAGCTGAAGTACGACCCGCGCTTCAAGACCTTCCTCGACATCGCCGCGAACCCCAACTCCTCGACCTCGCCGGCCTCGATCAACGGCGGCGTCTACCTCACCACCATCCAGGAACTCGGCTACGACTACGAGAGCGGCAAGGTCACCGACCTGAAGGCGGGCCTGAAGAAGGCGGCGGCGCAGATCGACACGGACATCGCGCAGGCGAAGTGACCATGGCCGCCACCCACACCCTGCGGGCGAAGCAACGGCGTTCGAGGCTGCGCACCCTCGCCTTCCTCTCGCCCTGGCTGATCGGCTTCACGGTCTTCTTCGCCTATCCGATGATCTCCACGGTCTACTTCTCGTTCATGCACTACGACGGTTTCAAGCCGCCGACCTGGAGCGGAACGAAGAACTGGACGTACGTCTTCGAGTCCTACCCGTTCTTCTGGCCCGCCCTGCGCAACACCCTGTGGCTGGTCGTGATCATGGTGACCCTCCGCGTCCTGTTCGGACTCGGGATCGGCATGCTCATCACGAAGATCAAGACGGGTACGGGCGTCTTCCGCACCCTCTTCTACCTCCCCTACCTCGCCCCCCCGGTCGCCGCGACCATGTCGTTCGCGTTCCTCCTCAATCCCGGTACCGGACCGGTCAACTCCATACTGGAGAAGATCGGCATCCCGGCGCCGGGCTGGTTCAACGACCCCAACTGGTCGAAGCCGGCGCTCACGATGCTGGCGCTGTGGGGCATCGGCGACCTGATGGTGATCTTCATGGCGGCGCTGCTCGACGTACCGAGGGAGCAGTACGAGGCGGCCGAACTGGACGGCGCGACGCCCTGGCAGCGGTTCCGGTTCGTCACGCTGCCGAACATCTCGCCGATCATCATGTTCGCGGTCGTGACCGGCGTCATCGGGGCGATGCAGTACTACACACAGCCCCTGGTGGCCGGAAAGGTGGCCTCGGGCGTGATCCAGGGCGCGGGCACCATGTTCCAGCCCGGCTACCCCGAGCACTCCACGCTCACCCTCCCCCAGCTCGTCTACAACCTCGGCTTCCAGCGCTTCGACTACGGCTCCGCCTGTGTCGTCGCCCTGGTCCTGTTCGCCCTGTCCATGGCGTTCACCGCGCTGTTGATGCGGCGCCGGGGCGGTCTCATCCAGGCAGGTGACTGACATGACCCAACTACTGGAACGGCCGCGGGTGGAGCTGAAGGCACCTGCCACGTCCGCCGAACGCACGGCCCGCCGCAAGGCAGCTCTGGAATGGATCGCGGTCCACTCCCTCGGCGTCGCAGCCGCCCTCTTCTTCACCCTGCCCTTCGTGTTCGTGTTCCTGACCTCGCTGATGAGCGACTCGCAGGCGCTCAGCCGGGACCTGATCCCGCACACCTGGGAATGGTCCAACTACCGCAAGGTCTTCGACACCCCGGGCTTTCTGACCTGGTGGAAGAACACCCTGATCTACGCCGGCCTCGGCACCGTCCTGGTCGTCGTCTCGTCCGTGCCCGTGGCGTACGCGCTCGCCAAGTTCCGCTTCCGGGGCCGGAATCTGACGCTCATGCTGGTCATCTCGATGATGATGCTGCCGCCCCAGGTGGTCGTCATCCCGATGTACCTGTTCTGGGCGAAGCAGCTCGACCTGTCCGGCACGCTGTGGCCGATGATCATCCCGCTGGCCTTCGGCGACGCGTTCTCGATCTTCCTGCTGCGCCAGTTCCTGCTGACCATCCCGAACGAGTACGTGGACGCGGCGAAGGTGGACGGCTGCGGCGAGCTGCGCACCCTGCTCAAGGTCATCCTGCCGATGGCGAAGCCGGGCATCGCGGCCATCGCCCTCTTCCAGTTCTTCAACGCCTGGAACGACTACTTCGGCCCCCAGATCTACGCCTCCGAGAACCCGGGCGCGTGGACGCTGAGTTACGGCCTGGAGTCCTTCAAGGGGGCCCACCACACCGACTGGAACCTGACCATGGCGGCCACGATGCTGGTCCTGGCCCCCGTGCTCCTCGTCTTCTTCTTCGCCCAGAAGGCGTTCGTCGAAGGCGTCACTCTCACCGGCGTAAAGGGTTGATCCACACATGAAACTCACCGTGGTCGGCGGCGGATCGACCTACACCCCCGAACTCATCGACGGGTTCGCCCGGTTGCGGGACACCCTGCCCATAGAGGAACTGGTGCTCGTCGACCCGGCCGCCGAACGGCTGGAGCTGGTCGGCGGGCTCGCCCGGCGGATCTTCGCCAGGCAGGGGCATCCCGGACGGATCGTCACCACCGACGACCTGGACAAGGGCGTCGAGGGCGCGGACGCCGTCCTGCTCCAACTGCGGGTCGGCGGCCAGGCCGCACGGCAGCAGGACGAGACCTGGCCGCTGGAGTGCGGCTGCGTCGGCCAGGAGACGACCGGCGCGGGCGGCCTCGCCAAGGCACTGCGCACGGTTCCGGTCGTCCTGGACATCGCCGAGCGTGTCCGCCGCACCAACCCCGACGCCTGGATCATCGACTTCACCAACCCGGTCGGCATCGTCACCCGCGCCCTCCTCCAGGCCGGCCACAAGGCGGTCGGCCTGTGCAACGTGGCGATCGGCTTCCAGCGGAAGTTCGCCGCGCTGCTCGGGGTGACCCCGGCCGACATCCACCTGGACCACGTCGGCCTCAACCACCTCACCTGGGAGACGGGCGTCCGCCTCGGCGGCCCCGAGGGCGAGGACGTCCTCCCCCGGCTCCTCACAGAACACGGCGACCGGATCGCCGACGACCTCCACCTTCCGCACCCCGTCCTCGACACCCTCGAGACGGTGCCGTCCTACTACCTGCGGTACTACTACGCCCACGACGACGTCGTACGGGAACTGCGCACCAAGCCCTCCCGGGCGGCCGAGGTCGCGGCGATGGAGGCGGAACTGCTGCGGCTGTACGGCGATCCCACCCTGGACGAGAAACCGGAGCTGCTCGCCAAGCGCGGCGGCGCCTTCTACTCGGAGGCGGCGGTCGATCTGGCCGCGTCGCTGCTGGGCGGGGGCGGCAGCCCCTACCAGGTGGTGAACACGTACAACAAGGGCACGCTGCCCTTCCTGCCCGACGACGCGGTGATCGAGACACAGGCCGCCGTGGGCCCGAACGGGGCGGCCCCTCTCGCGGTCGAGCCTGTCGACCCGCTGTACGCGGGGCTGATCGCCCATGTCACCGCCTATGAGGAACTGGCCCTGGAGGCCGCGCTGAACGGCGGGCGGGGCCGGGTCTTCCGGGCGCTGCTCGCCCATCCGCTGGTCGGACAGTACGACTACGCGGACACCCTGACCGACACCCTGATCGCGCACAACCGGGAGCATCTCGCGTGGGCATGACCGCACACGTCCTCGCCGTCGACGCCGGCAACAGCAAGACCGACGTCGCGGTGGTCGCGTCCGACGGGGAGGTGCTGGCCACGGCGCGCGGCGGGGGGTTCCGGCCGCCGACCGACGGGTTGGACGTGGCGGTCTCCGCGCTGTCCGACACCGTCGCCGAGGCCTTCGCCGCCGCCGGGGTCTCGTCCGTCGACCGGGTCTCGGCCTGTCTGGCGAACGCCGACTTCCCGGTGGAGGAACGGCAGTTCACCGCCGCGCTGCACGCACGCGCGTGGGGCGCGAGTGTCGACGTACGCAACGACACCTTCGCGATCCTGCGGGCGGGGATCACCGAGCCGCGCGGGGTCGCCGTCGTCTGCGGCGCCGGCATCAACTGCGTCGGCATGACGCCGGACGGCCGCACGGCCCGTTTCCCCGCGCTGGGGCGCATCTCCGGCGACTGGGGCGGGGGCTGGGGCCTGGCCGAGGAGGCCATGTGGCACGCGGCCCGGGCGGAGGACGGCCGGGGCGGTCCCACAGCCCTGGTGTCCGCCCTGCCCGCCCACTTCGGGCTCACCTCCATGCACGCGCTGATCGAGGCCCTGCACCTGGGGGACATCGACAACGCCCGGCGCCACGAGCTGACACCGGTGCTGTTCGCCACGGCGGCGGCCGGCGACCCGGTGGCGTGCGCGCTGGTGGACCGGCTGGCCGACGAGGTGGTGGCGATGGCCACGGTCGCACTGGACCGCCTCGGTCTTCTCGGGGAGGAGACGCCGGTGCTGCTGGGCGGCGGTGTACTGGCGGCCCAGCACGCCCGGTTGACGGACCGGATCACCGAACTGCTGGCCACCCGCGCCCCCAAGGCCGTGGCCCGGGTGGTGACGGCCCGGCCGGTACTGGGGGCGGCCCTGCTCGGCCTGGACCACACGAACGCCCCGCCGGAGGTGCACGCGCGCGTACGACGCTTCTACGAGGCCTGATACGAGATCTGGCCCCCTTCGTACGGGAACCGAACAGATTCCTCCGGCGTATTCATGGGCAGAGGGGTGGTGCGGAGCGCGCGCATGTGTCCGAATGCATGTCAGCGCGCTTCCGCACCACACCGCTCACTGCGACTCGACGCGGCCGCACTGCGATCCGATCAAGATCCAGTCAAGGTCGGTGCGGATTGTCAGTGCCGGGGGCGATACTGGCGGTGACGGATGACCATGGGGGAGGTCACAGTGACATCTACGAGCAGTGCGGCACCACCGGCGCCCGACTCGCCGGACGGCACCGGCCCCTCGGGCGCGTCCGGTCCGTCCGCCGGCCCGGGCCTGCCCGCGATCCCGTCGCAGCCGGGCAGGGGTCCCCTTCAGGGTGTCCCCCAGCCCCCGCGCCGTACCGCCTTCGCCGAGGGCCTCGACCAGCTGCGGGCCGCCGCGACCACCGAGCCGGGCCGGCTGCGCATCATCGGCGCCCTGCTCGCGGTGCTCGTCGTCGCGTTCGGTGCCGTCACCGCCTGGCAGATGACCGACCGCTCGTCGGCCGCGGACGACGTGCTGCACAACAGCCAGCCCCTCAGCTCCGCCGCCGCGGACATCTACAGCTCCCTCGCGGACGCCAACACCGCCGCCTCCAGCGGTTTCCTGGCCGGCGGTGACGAGACGGCGACCTCCCGCGACCGCTACCAGCAGGACATCCGCAACGCCGCCGACAAGCTCTCCGCCGCCGCGACCAACTCCGAGCCCGGCTCCGAGTCCGCGACGACCATCGCCAGCCTCAACAAGCTGCTGTCGGAGTACACCGGCTACATCGAGCGGGCCCGCGCCAACAACCGGCTGGGCTTCCCGGTCGGCGGCTCGTACCTGCGGCTGGCCAACGACACTATGCAGGACCAGATGCTCCCGCAGGCGGAGAAGCTCTACGCCAAGGAGAACCAGCGGCTGAGCTCGGACTACGCGGACGCGACCTCGTATCCGTGGGCGGCGATCGGTCTCGGCGTCGCCGTGCTCGGCGCCCTCGTCTGGGCCCAGCGGCGCAACTACCGGCGGACCAACCGGGTGCTGAACCATGGTCTGGTCGCGGCGACGGCCACCGCGACGGTCGTCCTGCTGTGGCTGGTCGCCGGGCAGAGCTTCGCCCGCTCGGGCCTCAACGACTCCTACGACCACGGCATCCGCTCGCTGAACGTGCTGCACGACGCCCGGATCGCCTCCCTCAAGGCCCGCGGCAACGAGAACCTGACGCTGGTGGCGCGCGGCGCGGAGACGACCAAACTGGCCGACGGCGAGGTCGTCGACACGTACGACAACACCTTCCGGACACAGATGGCCGACCTCGGCAAGCGGCTTACCCAGGCCGAGCGGCTCGCCGACGACCCGACGGGCAGGACGCCGGTCGCGACGGCCGTCGGGGGCATGGAGGAGTGGGAGGAGCGCCACAAGGAGGCACAGGCCGAGTACGAGTCGGGTGACTTCCAGCAGGCGCTCGCCCGTGTCATAGGCGACAAGAGCGACAAGCCGACCGGCGAGTGCTTCGACGCGGTCGACAGGGCGCTGAAGACGGCGATCGGACACGAGCAGACGGAGTTCACGCGGGCGGCCGAGGACGGCCGGGGCGCGATGACAGGTCTGCCGGTGGGCGCGGCGGTTCTCGCCGTGCTGGGGGCGGCGGGCGCGGTGCTCGGCATCGGCCGCAGGCTGTCGGAGTACCGCTGATGCGCTGCGAGGCGGTACAAGGGAGTTCGGCGGCGAGGGAGTTCGGGCGATGAGAGGGGGCGTGACGATGAACGCACAGCGGCTTTCGCGGAGTCCGCGCACCGGTCTCCGTATCCTGCGGGCCGGGCTGCGGGGGTGGGGCGGTGTGGGGGCGATGGCGGCCGTCTGCGCCCTCGCGGTGGTCTTCGCCCTGCTGCTCCCGCTGACCCAGTCGCACGGCGACGGCAGTTCGGGCACCGGCGGCCAGGGTGTCGCCGAGGGCATCCAGGCGAAGGCCTCGGCGGCGTGCAGGAACCCGCAGGACCAGAGCCCGGCGCCGTCCTCGCTCGACGGGAGGACGATCGAGGAGATCAAGGCCCGCAAGGACCGGCGGCTGGTGGTGGGCGTCGACCAGAACAGCTACCGCTGGGGCTACCGCGATCCGAACGGCGGCAAGTCGGCGGAGCTGGAGGGCTTCGACATCGACCTGGTCCACCGGATCGCCAAGGACATCCTGGGCGACGAGAACGCGGTCAAGTTCAAGGCCATCCCGACCAACCAGCGCATCCCGGCACTCAAGGACGGCCGTGTCGACATGATCGTCCGCACGATGACGATCACCTGTGACCGGCTGAAGGACGTGTCGTTCTCCGCCCCGTACTTCCTCACCGGCCAGCAGGTCCTCGCGCCCAAGAGCTCCACGATCAAGGGGTACGACAAGACGCTCGACGGCAAGCGGATCTGCTCGGCGGAGGGCTCCACGGCGCTCGAGAAGCTGAAGGCGGACAAGGCGGCGAAGAAGCCCGCGGTCGCCAACGCCGACATAGACACCACGGTCCCCAGCCAGCTCGACTGCCTCGTGCGCCTGCAACTCGGCCAGGTGGACGCCGTGGTGACCGACGGCGCGCTCGCCGCGAGCCAGGCGGCGCAGGACCCGACGGTGGAACTGAAGGGCAGCACGTTCACCACCGACTACTACGGCGTGGCGGTGAAGAAGGGCGCGAACGACCTGGCGGCCCAGGTCAATCGCATACTGGAGCAGTACCGCCAGGACGGCGACTGGCAGAAGTCGTACGACAAGTGGCTGTCGCCGACACTCGGCAGCGACTCGGAGTCGGCGAAGCCACCGGTGCCCCGCTACGACCAGTGACGTTCACCCACCAACCACGAGCCAACCGAACGAGTCCGACGAACGAACAGTCGAGGTGATCGATGGGCGTCACGGGAGCCCCCGGGCCGGTGATGGACCGGGACGAGGTGGACCGTGCGCTGGCGCGGCTCGGCGCGGAGCACGAGGCGATCGAGACCTCCCTCCTCGCCCTCCAGGACCACGCGGGCCGCAGACTCCTCGAAGGCGCCGAGCTCACCGGCACGACCAAGGAGCGCTGGACGTCCGCGGACGCGTCGATCACGCTGCTGTGGGCGTACTTCGACGCGTACTCGGACGCGTTCCGCTCCGCCCGTGACATCCGTTCGCGCCGCCGCTGGTCCAGCCGCGAGGACCTGGCGGAGCTGACGGAACTGCTGCGCGGCGAGTGCGTCACGGTCGCGGGCAGCGCGACGGCGACGGCCAACGCGCCCACCCTGCACGGCACCGGGAAGCTCAGCGAGCAGTACTCGCTGGCCGGCCTGGTGGAGCGGATGAACGAGCTGTACGCGACCTCGCTGGACATGGTCGTCACCTCCGACGCGGTCTGGTCGGCCCTGCCCGCGCGGATAGATTTACTGGCCGCGGAGCTGCAGCGCACCCGCCAGCTGGCGCACTCCGTGGGCGTACGCCCCGGCGAGCACCCGGCGGGCGACGACCTGGAACGCATCACCCGCACCCTGACCGCCCTGCGCGAGCAGGTGATCTCCGACCCACTGGCGTTCTGGCTGCCGGCGCAGGGCAGTTCGGCGCCAGGCGGCGGCCGTCCGGACACCACCGTGTACGACCGTGAGGCGCGCGCCCTGGAGGACGTACGCCGGGAGATCGACGCCGTGCTGACGGTCCGCCAGGACGCGGAGGCGCGGCTGGTGAAGCTGCGTGACGTGCTGTCCCGCGCGGACCGCACCCTCGCCGAGGCACGCAGCGCGCGCGGTGAGGTGCTGGCGAAGATCGCCGCGTCGGAGGTGCCCGCCGTCAGCGGCCCGCCCACGGCGTTGCAGGAGCAGTTGGCGACGGCCGCCGAGTACCGCAGAACCGCCCAGTGGCACCGTCTCTCGCCGCTCCTGGAGTCCCTGGAGGAGAAGGCGGAGGACGAACTGATGCGCGCCCGCGAGTCGTTGACGGCGGTGACCCAGCCGCTGGCGGTCCGCGCGGAGCTGCGCGGCCGGCTCGACGCGTACCGGGCGAAGGTCGCCCGGCACGGTCTCGCGGAGGATCCGCTGCTGATCGAGCGGTACGACGCGGCGCGCCGCATGCTGTGGAGCGCGCCCTGCGATCTGCGGGTCGCGGAGCAGGCCGTGCTGCGCTACCAGCAGGCCGCCGCCGAGTTCTTCGGCGGCCCGCGGGTGCCCGGCCAGGCCGGACCCGATGACCGGAGGGGGGAGTACCGATGACCGGGACCGAACAGCGCAAGTGCCAGCGGCCCGACTGCGAGGGCAGTTACGAGGACATGGGGGGCGGCGAGCTGTACTGCGACACGTGCGGGCTCGCGCCGGTGGTGTCGGTGAGCGGCGTGGCCGGTTCGTCGTCGGCATCGGCCTCGGCGGGTTCCCGCGGGTCCGCCCCGTCCACCCGTACCTCGCGCACATCCCGTTCCTCGCAGTCCCGCCGCTCGGTCTCCGGCCGGTTGTCGCGGTCCCTGTCGGGGAGGTCGACGGGCCGTTCGGTGTCGGTGCGCAGCTCGGGTTCGACGGCCGCGTCCACCGGGCGCGGCCGGCTCGGCGCGGGACTGGTCGAGGTGCCGGGGGTGCCGCGGCCCGACCCGCGCGCGATGGTGCTGGAGAACCCGGAGGTGCCCGAGCGCAAGCGGTTCTGCTCGCGCTCGGACTGCGGGGCGCCGGTGGGACGGGCACGCGGCGAGGGCAGGCCGGGGCGTACGGAGGGGTTCTGCACGAAGTGCGGGCACCCGTACTCCTTCGTGCCGAAGCTGCACACCGGTGACATCGTGCGCGGCCAGTACGAGGTGGTGGGCTGTCTGGCGCACGGCGGGCTCGGCTGGGTCTATCTCGCCGTGGACCGGGCCGTGTCCGACCGGTGGGTGGTCCTCAAGGGCCTGCTGGACACCGGGGACCAGGACGCGATGGCCGCCGCGATCTCGGAGCGGCGCTTCCTCGCGGAGATCGAGCACGCCAACATCGTCCGGATCTACAACTTCGTCGAACACCTCGACCAGCGCACGGGCTCCCTCGACGGCTACATCGTCATGGAGTACGTCGGCGGGAAGTCGCTGAAGGAGATCGCCAACGACCGCCGCACTCCGGAGGGCAAGCGGGACCCGCTGCCGGTGGAGCAGGCGTGCGCCTACGGCATCGAGGCGCTCGAGGCGCTCGGGCATCTGCACAGCCGCAACCTGCTGTACTGCGACTTCAAGGTCGACAACGCGATCCAGACCGAGGACCAGCTGAAGCTGATCGACATGGGCGCCGTCCGCAGGATGGACGACGACGAGTCGGCCATCTACGGCACGGTCGGCTACCAGGCGCCGGAGGTCGCGGAGGTCGGCCCGTCGGTGGCGTCCGACCTGTACACGGTCGCACGCACGCTGGCCGTCATGACGTTCGACTTCCAGGGCTACACGAACGTGTTCGTGGACTCCCTGCCCGACCCCGACCACATCGAGGTCTTCCGCCAGTACGAGTCGTTCTACCGGCTCCTGGTCCGCGCCACCGACCCCGACCCGGCCCGCCGGTTCGCGTCCGCGCAGGAGATGTCCGAGCAGCTGACGGGCGTACTGCGCGAGGTCGTCTCGCTGCAGACGGGACGGGCCAGGCCCGCGCTGTCGACGCTGTTCGGGCCGGAAGTGAAGGTCACGGACTCGGAGTTGTTCGCGGCGCTGGACGGGGACGTGTCCCGGCTGGGTGCTCGCGTGACCACGCCCCGCAGGAAGTCCCCGGCGCCGGCCCTTCCCGCCCCCGGTGGCGCCGCCAGGGCGCTCAACGGCAGCCCACGGCTCGTCAAGGCCATCGACGCCGGTGCCGCCGCGCTCGCGCTGCCCGTGCCCCGCGTCGACCCGACCGACCCCAACGCGGGCTTCCTGGCAGGCCTGTTGGCCTCGGCGGCCGGGGAGCTGATCGCCGCGCTCGCCGTGGTGCCGGCGCAGTCGACCGAGACACGGCTGCGCGAGATACGGGCCCGGCTGGAGAACGGGGACGCCGGGGCCGCCCTGGAGTCGCTGGCCAGACTGCAGGAGGCCCGGCCGGACGACTGGCGGGTGGTCTGGTACCAGGGCGTGGCCGCGCTGGTGACGGGTGATCACGAGAGCGCCGCGCTGTCCTTCGACGCGATCTACGACGCCTTCCCGGGCGAGAGCCCGCCCAAGCTGGCCCTCGGGCTGTGCGCGGAGGTGCTCGGGCAGCTCGACAACGCCGCCGAGTACTACCGGCTGGTGTGGACGACCGACCCGAGCTATGTCAGCGCCGCGTTCGGCCTGGCCCGCGTCCAGCTGGCGGCGGGCGACCGCCGTAGCGCCGTGAAGACCCTGGAGTCCGTCCCGGAGGCGTCGATCCACTACACGGCGGCCCGCGTGGCCGCCGTACGGGCCCGGCTGCGGCACCGGACGGCCCTCGCCGCCGACGCGCCGTTCCTGGACGATCTGATCGCTTCCGCCGGGCAGGTGGAGGCACTTGGCGGATACGGTCTGGACGCGGTCCGGCGGGAGCAGCTCTCGGCGGAAGTCCTCGGCTGCGCGCTGGACTGGATACTCTCCCAGAACCAGGGTTTTGCCCCTTCGGCCGTCGGGGGGCGGGTGCTGCTCGGCAGCGACCTGGACGAGCGTGGTCTGCGCTTCGGTCTCGAGCGCTCGTACCGCACGCTGGCCCGGCTCGCGCAGGGCGGCGAGGAGAGGATCGACCTGGTGGAACGCGCCAACCGTTACCGCCCCCGGACGTGGGTGTAGTTGATGTCCCAGATGCCCCAGCCACCCCGGCCGACCGCGCTGTCCAGGTGCCCGAGCTGCGAGGAGCCGCTCGAGTCGGGCGACCGGTTCTGCGGCGCGTGCGGGTACGACCTGTCGGCCGTGCCCCCACGCCCCGGTGACTCGCCCACGCTCACCCTCAGCGGCGCCCTCGCCGCCGCACCGTTCACGCCTCCGGAGGCCGCTTCCGTGGACTGGCCCCTCGCGCCCGAGACCAGCAGCTCCGGCACCCCGGCGCCGGTGCACCTGGCGACCGACCTCCCGGGCACCGACTCGGGCGAGACGCCGCTCCCGACCGCTCCCGGCCGGCCGCCGGCCCCCACCGGGTCGCCGGTCGCCCCGGCCACCGGGGGTGTGCGGTTCGACCGGTCGCCGGGCGGTGAGCCCGACGAGTACCCGCTGCAGGCGCCCGCGCCCGCCCCGCGCCCCGCCGAGGCCTCGACGCCCCCGGCCGGCACCAAGGTGTGCGTGGCCTGCCGGGCGGGCCGGGTCGACACCGACGGCTACTGCGAGAACTGCGGGCACGCCCAGCCGCGTGAGCGCGACCACATGGAGGACGAGGTCGGCCCGCTCGCCGCGGTCACCGACCGGGGCCTGCGCCACCACCGCAACGAGGACGCGTACGCGATCTCCCACACCACGCTGCCCAACCGCACACCGGCGCTGGTCGCGATCGTCTGCGACGGCGTCTCCTCGGCGACCCGCCCCGACGAGGCGTCCCTCGCCGCGTCCCGGGCCGCCGGCGACTCGCTGATGGCCGCCCTGCCCCAGGGCACCCACCCCCAGCAGGCGATGCACGACGCGATCCTCGCCGCCTCGCACGCCGTGAACGCCCTGGCGGACGAGCCGGCCGGAGCCCGCGAGCACACCCCGCACCAGAACTCCCCGGCCTGCACGCTGGTGGGTTCCGTCGTCACCTCGAGCCTGCTGGTCGTCGGCTGGGTCGGCGACAGCCGCGCCTACTGGGTCCCGCTCGACCGCTCCACCGCCCCCGCCCGTCTCACCGAGGACGACTCGTGGGCCGCGCAGATGGTCGCCGCGGGCCTGATGAACGAGGCGGAGGCGTACGCCGACGAGCGCGCCCACGCCATCACAGGCTGGCTCGGCGCGGACGCGTACGAACTGGAGCCGCACACCGCTTCCTTCAAGCCGGACCGGCCGGGTGTGGTGGTGGTGTGCACGGACGGGCTGTGGAACTACGCGGAGGCGGCGGAGGAGATGGCCGAGGTTCTCCCGCCGGACGCCGCCGCGCGCCCGCTGCACGCCGCCCGGGTCCTGGTGGGCCACGCCCTGGACGGCGGGGGCCACGACAACGTAACAGTGGCCGTCGTGCCGTTCCCCGCCCCGCCACAGGGGGCAGGATCGGCCTGAGGGCACTGACAACGGGGTTGTTCTCAGGAGGACCGGAGGGGACTGGTCCACATACAGTCACCGCTCCACGGATGTGGGGTTTTCGAGGGGGAGCGAAGCAGGCATGGCCAATTTCTCGAAGTCGAACGTGCCGCAGTTCTCGGTGGACGTCTACCAGAACGAGTACCTGCCCGACGGCGGGCGCGAGGTCAGCGCGATCGTGACGGTCACCGCGACCGGCGGCGGCACCGTCGGCTCCGCCGTCGCGGCACCCCACCTCTACTCACCGGGCCAGAGCCCGGACGCGGCCGTGGCGATCATGGTCGACTGCTCCGGCTCGATGGACTACCCGCCGACCAAGATGCGGGGCGCCCGGGAGGCGACGGCCGCCGCGATCGACGCCGTGCGCGACGGGGTGCACTTCACGGTGATCGGCGGCACGCACATCGCCAAGGAGGTCTACCCGGGCGGCGGGCGGCTCGCGGTCGCCGACGCGACCACCCGTGAGCAGGCCAAGCAGGCGCTGCGCCGGCTGAGCGCGGGCGGCGGCACGGCCATCGGCACCTGGCTGCGCCTCGCCGACCGGCTGCTGTCCTCGTCCGAGGTCACCATCCGGCACGGCATCCTGCTCACCGACGGCCGCAACGAACACGAGTCGCCGGAGGACCTGAAGGCCGCCCTGGACTCCTGCGCCGGCCGCTTCACCTGCGACGCCCGGGGCGTGGGCACCGACTGGGAGGTCAAGGAGGTCACCGCGATCGCCTCCGCGCTGCTGGGCACCGCCGACATCGTCGCCGACCCGGCCGGCCTCTCCGCCGACTTCACTCACATGATGGAGACGGCCATGGGCAAGGAGGTCGCGGACGTCGCCCTCAGGCTGTGGACCCCGGTCGGCACGGAGATCAAGTTCGTCAAGCAAGTGGCGCCGACCGTCGCCGAGTTGACCGACCGTCGCACGGAGGCCGGACCGCGCGCCGGTGACTACCCCACCGGTTCCTGGGGCGACGAGTCGCGCGACTACCACGTGTGCGTCCAGGTGCCCTCCGCCGGCCTGGGCCAGGAGATGCTGGCCGCCCGTGTCTCCCTGGTGATCCCGCAGCCCGACGGCAGCGCCCACAACCTCGGCGCGCAGGGCCTCGTACGGGCGGTGTGGACCGACGACATGGCGGCCTCGACGTCGATCAACCCACAGGTCGCGCACTACACAGGTCAGGCCGAACTGGCACAGGTCATCCAACAGGGTCTGGATGCCCGCAAAGCGGGTGATGTCGACGGGGCCACGGCCAAGCTGGGACGGGCCGTCCAGCTCGCCAGCGCCTCCGGAAACGCGGATACTGCGAAACTGCTTGCGAAGGTGGTGGACGTGGTCGACGCCGCGGCAGGTACTGTGCGACTGAAGGCGAAGGTCGAAGAGGCCGACGAGATGACGCTCGAAACACGGTCCACAAAGACTGTTCGTGTAAAGAAGTAACCGAACAAAACGTAGCGAAGAGGAGAGGGGGAAGCGCCGACATGCCGACCTGCCCGAACGGACACCAGTCGGGTTCCGACGACTGGTGCGAGGTCTGCGGTCACCGCATGGCCGGTGCCGTGCCTCCGCCCCCGCCGCCACCCCCGGCGCCCGGTTACGGCTATCCGCCGCCCGGATCCGCCACCGGTGCGCCCGGCAGCCGCTCACATCTGTCCGCGGTGCCGGACGCCGAACAGGAACTGTGCCCGCAGTGCCGTACCCCGCGTGAGGGGGGCGCTCCGTTCTGCGAGGAGTGCCGGTGGAACTTCCTGACGAACACGGCGACCTCGTACACCCCGGCCGCCCCGCGCCCACCGGCCCCGGGAGCGGGCCAGGGGTACGGGGCTCCCGGTGGCCCCGGCCCCGGCCAACGGTTCCAGCCTCCGCCGCCCGGCCCGTCCTACGGCGGCGGTGACGGCTACGACTACCAGAGCTCGCGCCCGTCGCAGATCAACCGCCCCGCCGAGCCCATCCCGCCCTTCGGCGGCGACCCCTCACGCCCCGTGCCCCCGCCACCGGGCCCCACCCCAGGCGTGCCCGGCGGCCCTGGCGGCACGTCCGCCGGTGGCCCGCAGGGATACCCGCCCAGCGGTCCCGGCGGATCGCAGGGCTACCCGCCGCCCGGTCCCCCCGTCACGCAGGGCGGGCCCCAGGGATACCCGCCGCCCGGAGGCGCTGGGGGCCCTGGAGGGCCAGGTGGCGCCCCGCAGGCGTTCCAGCCGTCCGGTCCGCCCTCCCCGCCCGCGTTCCCGCAGGAGACGGGCCGACGCGGCGGCCCGCAGCCCGGCGGCGGCTTCGGCGGCGGTGACGACGACTGGGTGATCTCCCCGCCGACCGGCGGCCCGGGCGGACCGCCCGCCCCGCAGCAGGGCGGTGGCTACGGCTACCCGCAGCCCGGCGCCACCCAGGCTCCGCCGGCCCACGGCGGTGGCTACGGCCGTCAGCAGCCGCTGACCTGGTCCGCGACGATCGGCCCGGACCGCGAGTACTTCATGGCGATGATGCAGCGCTCCGGCCCCGAGGCCGCAGGCCTGAACCTGCCCGCGTACTCGCCGGAGCAGCAGCGCGCGCTCACCGGCAACCAGATCACGATCGGGCGCCGCCGTCACTCCACGGGCGAGTCCCCGGACATCGACCTGGCGGTGCCGCCGGAGGACCCGGGCGTCTCGCACCAGCACGCGGTGCTGGTCCAGCAGCCGGACGGCAGCTGGGCGGTCGTCGACCAGAACTCGACGAACGGCACGACGGTCAACAACTCAGAGGAGCCGATCCAGCCCTTCGTCCCCGTGCCGCTGCAGGACGGCGACCGGGTGCACGTGGGCGCCTGGACGACGATCACGATCCGCCGAGGCTAGGGCCTGACGGCCGGATACGGGGCCGTCAGACCGGGAGGGGCCAGGCGTACGGACCCGTGGGTTCGTCCAGCCAGGCCCACTCCCGGTCGCCGCTGACGGTGATCCCGTACCGCTCCCTTTCCGGTCGTCCCTCACGCTCCCAGAGGGCGTACGCCTCCTGCGGGTCGAGGCTGCCCCGGGTGAGCCCGAGCAGGAACCGGAACAGCTCGTGCTCCCGCGTCCGGACGGGAAGCGCGCCGAGGTGCGGGATCTCCGGGTCCGATCTGCTCGTCCCCCGCAGCGGCACGAAGTAGGCGGACGTGTGCAGGAAGCGGCCCTCGGCGTGCTCGGCGTCGCGGACGGTGAGGGCGGCCAGGCCGGTGGCGAACGGCGTCAGGATGCGGGCTCCCGGGCGGCACTGGGCGAGCCACGCGCGCGGGATCGAGGCGAGCGTGCAGGTCGCGATGATCCGGTCGTACGGGCCGCGTTCGGGCACTCCGCGCGCGCCGTCGCCGGTGACGACGACCGGATGGTGGCCGGCGGCGGCCAGGTGCCGGCGCGCCGACTCGGTGATCTCCGGGTCCAGATCCACCGTCGTGACGAGGTCGTCGCCGAGACGATGGGCGAGCAACGCCGCGTTGTACCCCGTCCCGGCGCCGATCTCCAGGACGTTGTGCCCGTCCTCGACCTCCAGCTCGACGAGCATCGCGGCCATGAGCGAGGGCTGGCTGCTGGAGGAGACCAGCTCCCCGTCGCGCATCCGGGTCGCGAGCGGCGCGTCCGCGTAGGCACCGCGCACCCAGCGCTCACGCGTACGCCGTTCCGGACTCTCGCCCCACAGCCGCTGCCGGCCGCTCACGGCACCGGCGTAGTAGTAGGGGACGAACAGATGCCGTGGCACGGCCTCGAACGCCTCCCGCCAGACCGGGTCGCGGTCCCAGACCCCGCCGGCCTCGATCATCCGCACGAGTTCCGCCCGCGCCGAGGCGGCAAGATCGTCGAGGTCGTCGACACCGTCCAGATCGCTGTCCCGGCCCTCGTGGAGATCGTCCGCGCCCATACGTCCACTGTCCTGCGCCCGACGCCGGGACGCGAGCGGCAAGGGTGTGGTCCTAAGCCTTGAGTCCTCGGTCCACCCGTCTGAGACCATGGTGAGGTGAAAGAGATTCCGCGCGGCACGCTTCAGGAGCAGACCTTCTACGAGCAGGTCGGCGGCGAGGACACCTTCCGGCGCCTGGTGCACCGGTTCTACGAGGGTGTCGCCGAGGACCCGCTGCTGCGGCCCATGTATCCCGAGGAGGATCTGGGCCCGGCCGAGGAGCGGTTCACGCTGTTCCTGATCCAGTACTGGGGTGGCCCCACCACCTACAGCGAGAACCGCGGCCACCCCCGGCTGCGGATGCGCCATGCCCCCTTCGCCGTCGACCGGGCCGCGCACGACGCGTGGCTGAAGCACATGCGGGTCGCGGTCGAGGAGCTCGGCCTCTCCGAGGAGCACGAGCGGACGCTGTGGAACTACCTGACGTACGCGGCGGCCTCGATGGTGAACACCGAGGGCTGAGCGGGAGGGCTGAGCGGGCAGGGCTCCGGGCCGGCTGAGGGCTGAGAGCCGGCCTTCAGCGGACGCTGACGTCCAGCGTCCCGAGCCCCGCCCTGCGTACGGCGATCGATCCGTACGGCGTGCGCAGCCGCAGCCAGGGCCCCGACGAGACCAGCGCGAGCGGCGCCTCACCGGACGTCTGTCCGGACAGGCTTCCTGACGTATGTGCGGTCTGTGCGGTCTGTGCGGGTCGCAGGAAGCCCAGCGACTGCGCCGCGTGCACCGCCCGTACCGGCAGACCGGTGTCCCCGACCGTCCGGGTCCAGATCTCCCGCCCGATCCGGTCGAGTTCGGCGCGGGTACGCGACTCGGGCGGCAACTCCCGCGTACGGGACCGGAATTCGGCGACGGCCGCGGCGACCATCGTGCGCAGGGCGTCCGGTGCGGGCAGGCCGGGCTCCGGTCGCCAGCCGCCGCGCGGGGGCAGTACCCCGGCCCAGGGCGGCCCGGTCACGGCCCCGGGAACGGTGAGGGTGGCGGCGGACTCGTCCACCGTCTCGAGGAGTTCACCGGCGGACACGGTGATGTCGAGGCCGACGTCCAGCCCGTCCTCGTACGGCTTGGCGAGCCGGGCCGCGCGGATCGCGAGGACCTCGAAGGAGGGGGGCCGCCCGAACACGGCGAGCGCGGTGCCGGCCACCTGGAGGCGTACCGCCGCCCCGCGGTCGTAGTGGAGCAGCCGGGCGAGGAAGGCGGCGAGATCGGCCGCCTCCCCCTCGTCGGCGAGGTGCAGGACCGTCATGCGGCGACGGCCTCGCCCTCTTCGGCCTTCTCGTCCTTGCCGTCGTCCATGTACTCCTTGAGGAACTCGCGCTCCTCGGAGGTGATGCGGCGCGGACGCTGTGTCGCGAAGTCGAACGGCACGACGACCGTGGACGCCTGGACGTACACCTGGTCGGCGTCCTTGACCTCGTAGGTGAGCGTGAAGGACGCCGCTCTTATCCGCGTGACCCACAGCTCGATGTCCACGGGCGCGTGGCGGTGGACCAACTGCCGTTTGTAGTCGATCTCATGACGTGCCACCACGGACCCCTGCTGGAAATCCTTGTCCGGGCGGAACAGGAAGTCGATACGGGCTTCCTCCAGATAGCGGAGGAAGACCACGTTGTTGACGTGGCCGTACGCGTCCATGTCCGCCCAGCGCAGTGGGCAGCGGTAGATGTGCCGCAAGATCAGTCCCGGGTCAGCTTCTTGTAGGTGGCGCGGTGCGGGCGGGCCGCGTCGGCGCCGAGCCGCTCGATCTTGTTCTTCTCGTAGGACTCGAAGTTGCCCTCGAACCAGAACCACTTGGACTCGCCCTCGTAGGCGAGGATGTGCGTCGCCACCCGGTCGAGGAACCAGCGGTCGTGGGAGACGACCACTGCCGCGCCCGGGAACTCGAGCAGCGCGTTCTCGAGCGAGGACAGGGTCTCGACGTCGAGGTCGTTGGTCGGTTCGTCGAGGAGCAGCAGGTTGCCGCCCTGCTTGAGGGTGAGCGCGAGGTTGAGGCGGTTGCGCTCACCGCCGGACAGGACGCCGGCCGGCTTCTGCTGGTCCGGGCCCTTGAAGCCGAACGCGGAGACGTAGGCGCGGGACGGCATCTCGACCTGGCCGACGTTGATGTAGTCCAGCTCGTCCGAGACGACGGCCCACAGCGACTTCTTCGGGTCGATGTTCTCGCGGCTCTGGTCGACGTACGAGATCTTGACGGTCTCGCCGACCTTGATCGAACCGGAGTCCGGCGTCTCCAGACCCTGGATCATCTTGAACAGGGTCGTCTTGCCCGCGCCGTTGGGGCCGATGACACCCACGATGCCGTTGCGCGGCAGCGTGAAGGACAGGTCGTCGATGAGAACCTTCTCGCCGAAGGCCTTGGAGAGGTTGTTGACCTCGACGACGATCGAGCCCAGTCGCGGGCCCGGCGGGATCTGGATCTCCTCGAAGTCCAGCTTCCGCATCTTGTCCGCCTCGGCGGCCATCTCCTCGTAACGGGCGAGACGGGCCTTGGACTTGGCCTGGCGCCCCTTGGCGTTGGAGCGGACCCACTCCAGCTCTTCCTTGAGCCGCTTGGCGCGCTTGGCGTCCTTCTGGCCCTCGACCTTGAGACGGCTCTGCTTGGTCTCCAGGTAGGTGGAGTAGTTGCCCTCGTAGCCGATGGCCCGGCCGCGGTCGAGCTCCAGGATCCAGCCGGCGACGTTGTCCAGGAAGTACCGGTCGTGGGTCACGGCGACGACGGTGCCGGGGTACTTGGCGAGGTGCTGCTCCAGCCACTGCACGGACTCGGCGTCCAGGTGGTTGGTGGGCTCGTCGAGGAGCAGCAGGTCGGGGGCCTCCAGGAGCAGCTTGCACAGCGCCACGCGGCGGCGCTCACCACCGGAGAGGTTGGTGACGGGCCAGTCGCCGGGCGGGCAGCCCAGGGCGTCCATGGCCTGCTCCAACTGGGTGTCCAGGTCCCAGGCGTTGGCGTGGTCCAGGTCCTCCTGGAGCTTGCCCATCTCGTCCAGGAGCGCGTCCGAGTAGTCCGTCGCCATGAGTTCGGCGACCTCGTTGAAACGCTTGAGCTTGCCCATGATCTCGGCGGCGCCGTCCTGGACGTTCTCCAGTACGGTCTTGGACTCGTCGAGGGGCGGCTCCTGGAGGAGCATGCCGACGGTGTAACCGGGAGACAGGAAGGCGTCACCGTTGGACGGCTGCTCAAGGCCTGCCATGATCTTGAGAACGGTGGACTTACCGGCACCGTTCGGCCCGACCACACCGATCTTCGCGCCGGGCAGGAAGCTCAGCGTCACGTCGTCAAGGATGACCTTGTCGCCGTGCGCCTTGCGCGTCTTGCGCATGGTGTAAATGTACTCAGCCAAGAGAAACCGTCCGGCAGCTTGAAATCTGGCAGTGGTGGGATACACCCCATCTTGCCGTACCGCCGCCCCTACGGGGAAACGAGTACGTCAGCGGCCCCGGGCGTCCGGCGGGCGGAGCCCGGGCCGCGTCATCCAGCGGGTCACCGTGCGGTCACTCGCTGTTGAGTTGTCAAGGTGCGTTGTCGCTCGCACTCACCGGCGAGCGTGCGCCCCGTGCGGCTCCTTCTTGCCGACGAGGAGCACCACTCCGCCGCCGATCACCAGCAGGACGAGCGCGATGCCCGCGATCATCGGTGTCGCGCTGGAGCTGCCGGTCTCGGCCAGGTTGACGCCACCGGGTGGGGTGCCGGGCGCCAGGGCCGGGCTCGGCTCGCTGAGGGTCTGGACCGCGTCGCCCCCCAGGCTGTCCTGGGTCTCGCAGTCGAGGACGCCCGCGAAGCGCTGCTCGAAGCCGTTCGGCCCCAGGATCGTGAAGTCGTACGGCTGGTCCTCCTGCAAGGGGATCGTCACCGTCCGTACCCCGCCGGCCGCGATGGTGTGCTCGAAGCCCATCAGCTGGAAGGTGAACGCCTGGTCGCCCTTGTTGGCGGCCGTGATGTCCACCCCGTTCTCGGCGCAGTTCTTGCGTGCCGAGAGCGCGGGGACGGGACCCGTGGCCGCCCAGTTCGCGGTCGTCGTCGCGGACACCGTGGACTCGCTGGACCCGGCGAGGATCTGGGTCTGGCTTCTGCTGTCGGAGGTGAAGGCCCGACCGACCGGCACACTGGTCGAGGCCTGGACACTCAGCGCGGCCGAACCATCCAGCGCCTTTGCGGGCACCTCGAAGAACACCTGGCCGCCGTCGACCACCGACGCGACGGCCTTGCCGTCCCGGTCGACGACCCGCACCCCGCTCGTCGCGGCGTCGGCGGGCGGTATCACCGTGACGCTGTCGGCGTCGGTGTGCACCGTGACCGGGCCGAGCCGCTCTCCGGGGTGGCCGGAGACCGCCGGCGGATCAAGGGTGAGCGAGGCCTCCGGCTCCGCGAGGCTTCGCGCGCTCTTCTCCAGATAGTCCGCGAGCTTCTCGGCCCGTGGGTCCACGGCGTCCACATCGGCGCCGTCCGAGTAGCGCCAGATGGCCACCTGGGTGCCCGCCGCCGCGTCCTGCTCGGTGAGGCCGGCCGCACCCGCCCGGCCGGCCAGCGCCGCGAGGTCGTTCACCTGCGGGTAGGAGTTCTGCAGGATCCAGCGGATTCTGCCCGCGTCCTTGTTGCCGTTCAGCGAGGTGCCGCTCCAGGAGGTCTCCTGGTATCTGGCGTCCTTCTGTGTCGGGTTGCGCAGATCTACGCCGTACGTCTGCAGCGTGCCGCCGTTGTCGACGGACATCTCGAACAGGCCCGCGGACACCTGCTGGTCCCCGTCGGCCCCGTGCACGACGGCCGCGCCGTACGTCTTCAGCCCGCCTATGGTGGCCGTCGCCCCGCCCTGCTGCTGCGGAGTCCCGTCCGCGACGGCCGTGCCCGCAGTGACCAGCGCGCCGGTGACGGCAAGACCGGCCACCATCGTCGCGGCGGCGAGCCGGGCCGCCGCCGCTCGCCCGCGCCAGGACGGCGCGGAGAACGAAGAAAACACAGAATTCCCCTTCGAGCAGGACTCGTTGACGTGGGGGGTGCGGTCCCGCCAGCAGCATCAGAAGCCCCGTGAGCTATCCGGGCATCCTAGGGATGTGGCTGCACCGCGTTTCCCAGTCCTGTCATCGGATAACCGATCCGACTCGGAATTGTTATCGCCAAGATCATCCGTATGCCGGTCAGTTCACCTATATGCCTCAGCTCGGGCGACGTCCCATCGGCCGGGCTGATGTCATGTCACCGCGGCCGGCTCCCGCTGCTGTTGGGCCTGCCCCGCACTCTCTTCGGCCCCTTCGGCCGCTGGAGCTGGTGCGGGCGTCTCCCACGTGGGTTCGGGGCGGGCCGGGGCCCCCGGCTCAGCCTTGGGTGGGCTCGCGGAGCGCCGGAAGGCGGACGTGCCCCGTGCCAGGTCGTGGCCGATCGCCACGGCGTCGATATCCGCCGACGTCCAGCTCTGCCCGTCGCGCATCTCCGTGCGCACCTTCAACCGGCCCTGCACGATGACCGGTTCGCCCAGCGACAGCGACGCCCCGACGTTTGTCGCGAGGGCCCGATTCGCCCACACCGTGAAGAAGTTGGTGTGGCCGTCCGTCCAGGTGTTCTTCTCGCGGTCCCAGTAGCGCGAGGTCACCGCGAGCCGGAACCTCGCCGAGGACCCCGACGCCAGGTCGCGGTACACCGGATGCGTCGCCACATTGCCCACCGCGCACACCATCGTCTCGTTCACACGAACCACCCCTCCCGCCCCCGGCGCACTCGCGCCGGGCGGATACCCGAACGGGCCCGTCCCGTACGGCTGTTTCCGGCACGGCGACCGCGAACCTCTCCGGTCACCGCCTCGCGTCGATCACGTCCGCCGCTTCCGTCGCGTCCGTCGTGATCGCCGCGAAGCCAGAATGCATCCGCCGGGCCGAGCCCGCTGAGCCCTGTGGACTACCGGCCGGTTGTGGAAAACTCCGTCACCCGTCCGAGGGGCCCACGTCTCCCGCTCACCTCACCCCTGCGGGGTCGACCCCCTGTGACCTGCCGGTTTACCTGCACGAACCCGCCGACCCCGACCGTTCCCCCGCGCTCACCCCACCACCGCCCGAGCCCCCGTGACCCGCACGTACTGCTCCCGTACCTCGCGATACCGCAGCAGTTCCGCCGCGACCGGATCCAGTACCCGGGCCCGGCCGCAGCCGGCCGCCGCCTGCCGCAACCGCCGTTCCGCCTCCTGCCCGTAGCGGCGGGCCGGCCCCCGAGCCGCCAGCTTGCAGCTCCACTCCACACCCGGGCCGCCGACGATGCCCACCGACATCAGCAGCACCGGCACACCCAGGTTCGGCGCCATGACGCCGACGATCTGGGCCACCAGCCACAGCCCACCGACGATCTGCAGGAGCGTCATGGACGCCTGTGCGAGCACGGCGACCGGCCACCAGCCCGGCCGGGGCGGCCGACCCGAGGGCACCCCGGCCCGTGCCGCCAGTTCGTCGAGCGCCTCTGGCAGGCCCTGCGCCCCCCGTACGGCCGCCTCGCGCACGGCCAGCGCCCATGGCGCGGGCAGTCCGGCCGACGCCCGTTCCGCGACCGTACGCACCGCCTGTTCGACCCGCTGGCGCGCCGTGGCCTCCTCGTCCGGTTGCTCGCGTACGGGGAAGCGGCCGGTGGAGGTTTCGCGCAAGACCTGGCACCAGCGCAGCAGCCGCAGCCACGGGGTGCCGCAGGCGCGGTTCGCGTTGCGCAGCCAGACGCGTTCGGCGGCCTGGCCGGCGGCGGTGGCACCCACGGCGTCGGCGAGCCGGTCGGAGAACTCGTCGCGGGCCCGTTCGCTCAGCCCGACGCGCCGGCCGGTGGCGTAGACGGGCCGCAACTGCCAGGCGGCGGCGTCGAGGTCGGCCGAGATCCGGCGCGCCGCGGCCCCGCGTTCGCCGACGAACTGGCCGAGCGCGTCGCGCAGTTCGCCGACGCCGTCTCCGGTGAGCGCGGACAGCGCCAGTACGGTGGCGCCCGGTTCGCCGTACTCCCCCAGGGCGATGCCGTCCTCGTCGAGCAGTCGCCGCAGGTCGTCGAGGACCTGGTGGGCGGCCTCGCCGGGCAGGCGGTCCACCTGGTTGAGGACGACGAACATGACCTCGGCGTGCCCGGCCATGGGCCGTAGATAGCGCTCGTGGAGCACGGCGTCCGCGTACTTCTCCGGGTCGACGACCCAGATGACCGCGTCGACCAACGCCAGTACGCGGTCCACCTGTTCGCGGTGCTGGACGGCCGCCGAGTCGTGGTCGGGCAGGTCGACCAGGACCAGTCCGCGCAGCTGCGCCTCCGCCTCCGGGCTCTGCAGCGGGCGTCGGCGCAGCCGTCCGGGGATGCCCAGGCGGTCGATGAGGGTGGCTGCGCCGTCGCTCCAGCTGCACGCGATGGGCGCGGCGGTTGTGGGCCGGCGTACGCCGGTCTCCGAGATGGCGACTCCGGCGAGGGCGTTGAACAGCTGGGACTTGCCGCTGCCGGTGGCGCCCGCGATGGCGACGACGGTGTGCTGCCCGGAGAGCCTGCGCCGGGCCGCCGCCTCGTCGAGGACCCGGCCGGCCTCGGCGAGCGTTCTGCTGTCGAGCCGGGTACGGGACAGCCCCACGAGCTCGCGCAGCGCGTCGAGCCGGGAGCGCAGCGGTCCGTCGTACGCGAGGGGCATCACCGGCGGGGGCGCGCTGCTGGAGATCCGGGTCTCGATGACCGTCTCGCGCGCGGGAGGAGGGTCCGTCTCGGAGACGCGGCGGGCGATCAGCCCGTCGTCCCAGGCACCGGAGGGGTCGGGTTCGGGGTGGGGGGTTGGAGGGGGGGTTGAGTCAGGGGTCTCTTTGGGGGCTTTCTCAGGGGTGGACTTACCGGCGGAGGGGGTGGGGGTGGGGGGAGGGGTGGCGGTGTCGGAATCGGCCGTCACGCGCGCGTGGCGGCCTCCGTCACCGTCGGCATCGGCATCGGCATCGGCACCGGCATCTGGGGAAGGGGCCCATTTCGGAGCCTCGCCTGCGGGCTTTTCACCCTCGGGACCCTTCGCCTCGCCCTGCTTCTCGTCTGTCTTCTGCTCCTGCTGCTCCAGCTGCTCCCGCTGCTCCTTCTGCTCCTCCTGTGGGTCGTTTTCGGCCGAGGCGTCGGGGTGGTCGTGGTCAGTGACGGCGGTCACCGCGGTCACCTCTCCTTCTGCAGTACGGACAGCGCGGCGATGAGTTCGGCCTGGGGCTCCGGATGGACGTCGAGGGCGTCGAGCGGGGCGAGGCGGCGCTCGCGTTCGGTGTGCATGACACGGTCCAGGTGGTCGGTGAGCAGTCGCCCGCCACGGTCGCGTAGTCGCAGGGCGCCGTGGGCTCCGATGCGCTCGGCGAGCCCCTCGCCCGCCGACCTGGCCCGCCGGCCGCCCAGCAGCGCGGTGGCGACGAGCGCGGCGACCGCCTCGACGTCCGGGACGGCACTCCGGTCGAGGTCGCGCAGTTCGTCCTCGGCGTACTCCTCGAGCTCGCGCCGCCACCGCCGTACGGCCATCCCGATACGGTGCTCAACGCTCTCCTGGGACGGGTCGCGGGCTGTCAGTCCGGGGGCGTCCGCTGCGGGTTCGCGGCGCCAGGCGTCGTCGACCCGTTCGTCGGCGGCGGTCACGGAGCAGAGCAGGAGGGCGCTGAGGCTCTCCACAAGGGCGTCGAGGAGTTCACCCGCTGAACAGTCGAGCGGGAAGGCCCGCCAGCGCTTCAACGCGTCCCCGGCGAGGACGGCACCGGCCTGCAGCCGCCCCCGTACGCGCGCGTGCTCGCTGTCGTAGGCGCTGTCGACGGCGGCGGTGAGCCGTAGTGCGGCCGAATACTGCGCGGCGGCGGCGCCGGCCAGCTCGGGCATGCGGGACTTGAGGGAGTCGAGGACGCCGTACGCCGTACGGGCCATGGCGTGCTGGCGGCTGGCCGGGTCCTGCGCCTGCTGGATGAGCCAGGCGCGCAGCGGGGCCACCGCCGTGGCCGGAAGCAGCCCACCGCCCCAGGCGGATTCGGGCAGTTCGGGCACGGTGAAGCGCGGTACGTCGCCGAGGCCGGCCTTGGTGAGGAGGGCGCCGTACTGCCGGGACACCTCGGACACCACCTGGTGGGGCACCCGGTCGAGGACGGTGACGAGAGTGGCCCGGTACTCCTTGGCGGTGCGCAGGAGGTGCCAGGGGACGGCGTCGGCGTAGCGGGCGGCCGTGGTGACCATGATCCAGATGTCGGCGGCGCAGATCAGTTCGGCCGCGAGGACGCGGTTGTCGGCGACGAGGGAGTCCACGTCGGGGGCGTCGAGGAGGGCGAGCCCGCGCGGCAGGCTCTCGGCGGTCTCGATGCGCAGCACGCGCGACCCGTCCTCGCCGGGGAGCAGCAGATCGTCGCCGGAGTCCTGTCCCGGCTCCTGTTGGGGCACCCACACGCGCGTGAGGTCGGGCAGTACGCGCATTCCGCTGAACCAGTGGTGGTCCTCGGGATGGCAGACCAGCACCGGTGTCCGGGTAGTGGGGCGCAGGACGCCGGCCTCGCTGACCCGGCGTCCTACAAGGGAGTTGACGAGGGTCGACTTACCGGCCCCGGTGGAGCCGCCGACCACGGCGAGCAGGGGTGCTTCGGGTTCTCTGAGGCGGGGCACCAGGTAGTCGTCGAGTTGCGCGAGCAGTTCGTCGCGGTTGGCACGCGCGCGTGGAGCCCCGGCCAGGGGCAGCGGGAAGCGTGCGGCGGCGACACGGTCGCGCAGGGCGGAGAGTGCGTCGAGCAGCTGAGGCCGTACGTCCAAGGTCACCACATGTGAAGAATGCCCAATTTTAGGGGAATTTTGAAGCATATAGGCATGCCTGCGCGCCGACGGAACACAAGGGACGGAAGGGACGACTGGGGCGTAGGCGCAGTCCAGGCATAACGAGTGCACAACACCCGATGCGCCAGACGGCAAAAGCGGTGCACGATTCGTACCTGCCTGCGATTATCAGGACCGCTTCACCGAACCTCCACATTGAGCCACGGAGGCGAAGCAACCAGGACAAGGACCCGGGAGCCCTATCCTTGTCTGCGGCAACGTCACGGCCGGCCCACACCCGGGCCCACCACGACCGAGGCCACCACACCCGGCCCCCGTAGCTCAGTGGATAGAGCAGGCGCCTTCTAAGCGCTTGGCCGCAGGTTCGAGTCCTGCCGGGGGCGCCATTGCTATACCGCCAATTCGCCGATGTTTTCGCAGGTCAGGCCGCGTTTGGGCCCCTGTCCGCACGAGAGGGACCTGAGTCCTCCGTCGAGGGCTCAGTCCGGCTGACAACGGCCAAATCCGGGCTTCTACGGGTGTCTGTCCCACATACGTCCCACAAAATCGGAGCGCCTGAGCCCTCCTCCCAGGCCCCGCTCACACACGCGAAAGCGGCCTCGGACCCGCTGTTCGCGGGCCGAGGCCGCTCGTCACGCCGCCGCTGGCTGAAGGTCTTCATCCTCCTCGAGGAGCTTGAGGTAGTCGTTCAATTGGCCGGCGATACAGCGTGCGTAGATGGCGAGGAGTACCGGCACGCTGTTACCAGCCCACTCGGCGACCTGGGCGGGCGGGATGCCCTTGTTGAGCCACGTCGTCAGGCAGGTGTGGCGCAGGTCGTACACACGCTTGCCCATCGGCGTCTTGAAATCGCGCTCCGAGAGGACTTCCTCGCGTGCCTTTGCCCATACGCGCCGGAACACTGAGCCCGCGAGCATGCCGCCCTTCTCTCCTGGGAAGAGGAGGTCGTCCTCCCCAAGGAGGTACTCCTTGATGATCTCGCGAAGGATCCTGACAAGGAGTGGGCGGATGGGGACGAGGCGCGTGTCGCCCTCGCCACGCCCCTTGAGGTCTCGTTCTTCATGGACTTCACCGGTGTCGGTCCACTGGCTTCCGACTTCCGGCTGAGCTTCGTGAACGAGGAACTCGCCCCACCCAGTCTCTGGCAACGTGGCGTCCCCGACACGCAGGGCAACTGCCTCCTCGGGGCGAAGTCCCGAGTAGTAGAGGGTGGCGAAAAATGCCCGGTAGAGGCGTCCGCGTCGTGGACGCTGGCCTATCCAGTCCAACATCTGCGCGATCAAGTCGCGGTTCAGCAGGCATCGCTTGTCGATGGCCTGCGCCACCTTCGGGGCAGTGCGTTCCTTGCCCTTCGGAAGCGGGTTCTGCTTCAGGTAGCTGTGCCTGATGGCGTAGCCCATGACCAAGTTCATGATCCGATCATTGCGCGTGACCGAGCTGGCGGCTGCCGCAGTCCCGTCCAAACGCGTGCCTAGCGCGGTGACGACCTTGTCCACGTTCTCGGTCTTCTCCCAGGCGCTCATCGGGAGAGAATTGCGCTTGACCCAGTCGAGGATCGTCTGCACCTCGGCTGGAACAGGCTTGTTGGGGTCATTGCGGCGGTTGACGTTGAAGGCGTACTCCCGCAGCGCCCTGCGTACCTGCACCGGATCGAAGTGTGTCGGCGGCGGTGTGCGCAGCAGAGCAATGGTCGTGGGTGTTAGCGCCTTGGCCATGTTCTTGCGCGTGTTCCCAGAAGCGCGCGGCCACTTCCAGTCGACGTACTCGATGGCGAATTCGAACCACTTCACCTCGGCTGCCTTAGACGACCACGAGACCGGCCGTCCGATCGCGATGTCGAACGGCTCACGCTTCCGGTGCGCGGCCATGAGCTTCGAGCGTTCATCGTCGGCGACGGCGTACTTCTTGTAGGTCTTGCTGTGCTTCTGGGTCGCTACCTTCCAGCGGACGGTGTAGGTGCTGCCCTTGGCTCGCTTATTCGTCTCAATCGGGTAGAAACGAACGTCCAACGAGCTGGTGTCCATCAGGAAGGGTCCTCGCAATCAATGAGCCAGTTTTCAAAATCGCTGCGCCGTATTCGCAGAGAGCCGTTGGGGAGCCGGATACAACGCGGCCCTCGCCCCTTCTGACGCCAGTCGTAGAAAGTGCTGCGAGCAATTCCCAGCTCGTCGCACACCTCATCGACGGTCAGCTTTGCCCCAGGTCGCACTGCTACTGCCACAGCGCTCCCCTGTTATCGCAGCGTGTAACGAGGGCGGTAGCGGTGACTACGGGGGATGCCAAATTGGGGCGAAAAATGGCAGGGGGTATCGCGGATCGGCACATGCGGTAGGGGTTCCTAGCGAAAGGGCGCGCAGGGCGACGGAGCAGAATCAGCAGCCCTGGTTCCCCGCCATCTTGGCGGAGCATCGCTGTCTTTCAGCGAGCAGGGGCTGTGCGTCAGGGCAGCAGTAGCCGAGAGCCGCGCATTTCCTCCTCGTTTCTTTGCGACACGGTCAACTGCGTCCGCCACGGCTCCACCGCCAAGCGCAACCGCCGCGAACACCCTCAATGGTCTTCACGATCGCCGGTTTGGCTAACCGGCGATCGTCGGCTATGTTGCGCCATCGCCTGCCCAGGACCGGCTCGAAGTCATGCGCTTGGCATCAGCCCATCGAGACTCAGGCTCAGCCTGACGAACATGCGCCTCGCGCGTGGTCCGAAGGTTGGCGGCAACCTACGCCCGGCAACCAGGGCTGAAGTTTCGGAGTTGAACGGGCCAGTCGCAATAAAACAAGCACCTCGCCAAAGCCGCCGTCGAGCCGCTCATAGGCCCTATCTCCCTGGGGTGTTGTACGTTGACATAGCCCCAGACCGAGTTCCAGTCTTTCGAGGATCATTCTCGTCTGCCGTGAGCGAATGGGGCCAAGTCCGTTGGGACGCCATCGAAGCGTCCAACGCCTGGCTGCGCGTCGCCAGGATCGCGGCGGAGGAGGTCGGCGACAGCAACGTCCAAGCCTGGATCCTGGCCGAAGACGCGCACGCGCTGTTCTACTGCGGTGATCTCACCGGAGCGGCCCGCGCCGCGCCCAAGTCTCCAGCGTCCAGCCCACCGTCGGCGCAGCCGTGGCCGCTCCGCTGGAAGCTCGGGCCCACGCCGTCATGGGAAACCGCCGGGAAGCCGAGGCCGCCCTCGGCCGGGCGGAAGATACGCTGGCGCACCTGCACGGAGACGACACCGCAGAGTCGGCGTTCGGCTACAACGAGGCCCAACTGCGCTTCCACCAAGTCAACGCCCTCACCCACCTCGGCCAGACGGACCGTGCCCGGGAAGCACAGCAGCGAGCTCTCCAGCTCTATCCGGCAGATGAACATCTCGACCGGTCCCTGATCGAGCTGGACGCCGCCATGTGTCTATTCCTGGACGGCGAGCCGGCCGGGGCCGCCGACAGTACGGCGGAGATCCTTCGAAAGCTCCCGGCGCAGCACCGTTCCGGGATTATCTTGACCAGGGCCTGCCAACTCGAAGGACTGCTCTCCACTATCCCCAGCGGACACCGTTCCGTCCGGGTACTCCGCGACGTACTCGCCCCACTCCAGCAAGGCAAGGAAAGCCGCCGTGAGCGAACTCACCGTGACTCGTGCCGAGTCAACCGATGTGCCGTGCATCGCGGAACTCGTAGCGGACATCGAGCAGTACTACGGCGGCGCAGTCGAAGGCGAGCTGCCCGACCGCGTCGGCCGACTGCGGGACATGCTCTTCGGAGATCATCCGGCCGCCTCCATCCTTCTGGCGCGGATCGGCGTCGACGTGGTCGGTATGGCCTCCTTCTCGCTGCTCTGGCCTGCCGCAGGTGACAGGAGCTCGCTGTACCTCAAGGAACTGTTCGTGCGGGAAGCCCACCGCCGCAGCGGGGTGGCAAAGGCCCTGATGACACAGCTTCACGAGGTCGCCGCCCAGCTCGGATGCAGCCGGATAGAGTGGACCACCGACCGCGACAATCCCGATGCCCAGAAGTTCTACGAGGCACTTGGTGCGGCCCCGCAGGACACCAAGATCTTCTACCGTCAGACCGTCACTCCGGCATAGATGCTTCAGCCGGAAATTGCCTCCGGGTCGGCACTTGGCCATGGCGTGGGGACCGACCAAGAGGTAGCAGCCGGGCGCGCTTGCTCCACCGGCCACAGGCCCAGGAGGGAATTCACAGGTGACCGTGCGCACCAACTACTTCCGTGTACTCGTCCAGGAGCGCCGCTGAACCTACGAAGCCTTGTGCATCCAGTGGAAGAGGGCGCGCGCGGAGCTGGCGGAGAAGGACAGCGACCCGCGCCTGACCGGCGTCGACCTTCCCCGCCGAACCTTCGACCGGTGGATGAAGGGCGAGCTCAGCGAGAGAGGCCCGCGCCCGGACTCCGCCCGTGTCCTGGAGCATCTTTTCGGCATGACGACCGCGGTCCTCTTCGGACCGCCCCCGGACCGCAACACCGCCCGGCGGCCAACTGGTGTTTCCCCTCCCGTTCTCACCAGTGGCGGATGGGGAAGCCCCGGTGAGATCCTCCTCCAGGCGCAGGAGCTGACGACCAGCAACACCGATCCCGCCCTGCTGAGTCTGGCGGCTGAGTCGATCGAGAGCATCGTCCAGCGGTACGAGGACCAGGGCCCACAGCAGCTCGCGGGTGAGGCGCGGCTGCTCCGTAGGATGGTGCGCACCCTCCTTCTCGGTCGGCAGAGCTCCGGACAACGACAGGAGCTCTTCGGTCTGGCAGCCCGGTCGTCCGGCCTGCTGGCGTACATGGCCGTCAACGCTGGCCACGCCGACGTGGCTGAGGCGTACTGCGTGGAGGCCGAAGCGTTCGCCGACCAGGTCGGCGACGTGGGGGCGAAGATGTGGGTTCTGGACACTCGGGCCCTGAACCTCTACTACGTCGGCGAGTACGCCGCCTCCGACGCAGCGGCTGCTCAGGGGATCGCGCTGTCACCGCAGAGTCCGCAGGCGATCAGGCTCTGGGTGAACGGCCGCGCCCGCGCCCTCGCCAGGCAGGGGGACGCCCGCGGAACTGTGCGAGCGATCGGGCGAGCACTCACCTGAGCGACCAGCAGCAACACCTTCCCGGCGGTGTCACCTCCTGCATCTCCTTCGAGGCGTACAGCCCCGCTCGTACGCTCGCCAACGCCATCACGGCCCATCTGTCGACCGGCGATGTCGCGAAGGTCCTTGAGTACGCCGGGCAGATTGAGGACTTGGTCGAGCAGTCGCCTTCCCAGTGGACCCGGACACTTGTGTCCCTGGCCGTCGCTACCGCGTTGCTGCGGCAGCGTCGCCCCGACCTGGAGCAGGCGTCGTCTCTGGGCACCCGGGCCCTTCACACCAGCGGCAGCACGCCCATCCATTCGGTGTGGCAGCGCGCTACCGAACTCCTCCAGCACACGGGAAAGTGGCAAGCCGAGCCCGTCGTGCGCGACTATGCCAGTGAACTGGCGGCACTGAACTACCAGCCGGCCGTCCAGGCGCAACCCGACCCGCCACCGTGACCGACGGCCCGAGCTACCAAGGAGACTTCTGGTGATGAGCCCGCTGATCGACAACAGCAGGGCCTTCCCCGCGGCGCCGCCTCCCGATCTGGACGATCCCCGGAAAATCATCTCGAACGACTGGGACGCCTTCCGTGCCGTCGAGAGGATGACCGACCACTGGGACCGGCCTGGGTGGCCCCCGGGTCACCGGGCCTACTACTGGATGCTGGCCTTCCCCGAGGAGCCGGAGCTGATCGCCCAGGCACGTTCGTGCCAGCAGGCCCTGGCCGATCTGGACATGGACGAGGTTCCCCACGACGGTCTGCACATCACCATGAACAAGATCGGTAGCTGCGCGGACGTCGAGCCCGGCACGGTGGACGCGCTCGCCCAGCTGGCAGACGGCACGCTTAGCGGTGGGTTCGAGATCCGCGCGGAGCCCATGGCGGGGTCCACGGGGGCGATCCGGTTCAGCGTTACGCCCTGGACACCGCTGGTGGACCTGCACGCCGCCCTTCACCGCGCGGGGCAACGCGTCGGCGTCCCAGGCGGAAAGTCGAGCAGTCACTTCCGCCCTCATCTCGGAATTCTCTACAACAACCGGGCCCGGACCGCCTCACCTGTGATCGACGCTGTGGCCCTTCTGAGGAACCGCCCCTCCGTCACGCTCCCGATCAAGCGGGTCCACCTGGTCGAACTGCACCGGGAAGTGCGTACGTACCGATGGCATGTCCTGCACAGCCTGGCCCTGCCGGGCCGGTCGCCCGCCCTCTGACTCCAGCGGCGCAGCTGGTACGGGGGGATTGGGGACCGGGACGTTCCGGTGCCCAATCCGTCGGCTCAGCTGTGCCACGCCACCCGCATGCTCCGGGCCTTGAGGGCGATCTCGGCCGCCGCCTCAGACCGGGTTTCGGTGCCACACCTCGGAAAGTCCTCTGTAGCGGATTGTGTTGCTTCGTTGACGTCCTGTATCAGTCCGCAGGTTGTCGTAGGGACGTGTCAGAGTTGAAACTGATGGTCGCCCGGGTGTCCAGGCTGCAGGGAGGGACGTAGGTGCCGCAGTTTGACGGTTCCGATTCGCTGGGGTCGTTTGATCTTGATGGTCTGGTGGTCGCTGACCGGCTGAGGCTGTTCAACTTCACCCAGCGTGACGACGCGGCATCGTATCTGTGGGTGCTGCGGGCGATGAACGCATTGCGGGCGGTTCACCAGGTGCAGGTGCACACCAGCGACGTGGCGGCGACGTTGGAGGACCTGGCTGCCGGCCACGCCGACGTTCCAGCCGTTGCCGATCTCAATCTGCGGGCGATGCTGGACGTCCTGGCCGGGGACCGGGACCGCGAACGGGACGGCGGCCGGGTCCTGTGCCGGGTGGAGGATGCCGCTCGGGCGGGAAGTCTGGCTGCGTACCGGAACCGGCAGTCGGTGTACCAGTTCACGGAGATCGGCTACCGGGCCTATATGGCGGTGGAGGATGTGCTCGGCGCTCGCGTGGAGGACGCCAACCTGTCCCGGCTGGTGTTCGCCGACATCCTGGCCGATCTCAAGGCCCTGGCCGCCGCGAACCTCAGTGCGGACCGGGAAGAGATCTACCGCAAGCTCTCCCGGCTGGACAGCGTGCTGGATGACATGGCCCGTCGGGCCGCACGGTTCTATCTGACGTTGAATGACGTGGCGCGGACCACGGACATCTCTCCGGAGACGTTCCTGCGGCACAAGCACGCCCTACTGGCACACATGAGCGATTTCTCTGCTGAGCTGGAGCGGTACGCGCCGCGCCTGGCTGACGCGGTACGCGCGGTGGAGGACAGCGGGATCGAGACGCTGCTGGACCGGGCAGCGGAGGCAGACGAGCGGCCGATGATGCGGCCGGAGGCCCGCCGGGAGGACTGGCGGCGGCGCTGGGTTGGGCTTCGCCAGTGGTTCCTGGCCAGTGAAGTGGCGGATGCGAAGGCAGAACAGTTGCAGGGGGCGACGCGTACGGCGATCTCGGGTGTGATCGCGTTGCTGCGGCAGGTCACCGAGTCGCGGCGGAGCGGGGTGAGCCGCACGACGCAGTTGCGGCATCTGGCGGCCTGGGTCGCGGGGGCGCCGGACGAGCAGGCGGCGAACGCGCTGATCGCTGCGGCGTTCGACCTGCGGTCGGCCCGGCATCTGGGCGGGGCCCATGACGACGGTGAGCAGATCTCGTCCCGTTCCACGTGGTGGGACGCTCCTGGCGTCGAGGTGAGCATCAGCTTGTTCCGGCATGGCAAGCGGCCCTCCCCTGGGGGGCCGCAGCCGATCCGTACGGAGCGCGGAGCGCGCGCCCGACTGCGGGAGAAACAGCGGGCAGTCCGGGCAGCTGAGCGGGCGGCGGCCGAGCAGCTGCTGGAGCACGGTCCCCATGAGCGGGTGCTGGACGAGGCCGAGACCCGGGCGGTGCTGAAGCTGCTCACCCGGGCACTGGAGGCCCGGACCGTGGTCGCGGGGCAGCTGCGGTCGGCCACCGGGACGAGCGATGTGATGACGCTGCGGCTCATCTCCAGCCAGACCGGCAGTCGGCTGCGCACTGTGCACGGCACGCTGGTGTTGCCCGGCTTCACGCTGGAGCTCGCCCCTGCCGGACCAATCCGGCACGGCGCGGCGGAGGCGGGCTGATGGCCACCGTCCACCGGGTCGCTGCGGCGGTGGAGCCGGCGCAGCTGGGCTCGTACCAGGAGGCCGCCCGGCTGGTGTTGCTGCACAGCGTGATCAGCGAGGGCCACCCTCGCCCCGGGGCGCTGGCGGTGGTGCTGCGCTGGGCGGACGAGCTGGCTGAGGACTTCCGCTCGCTGTTCGGCTACACCCTGCACACCACCGCCCGGCACGCGAGGCTGATTCGGCGTCTGGATGTGTTCGATGGCAGCCAGGCGATCGTCGCGGCTAACAGCGGCCGGAGGCCGTTCGACCGGCGACGGTTGGCGTACCTGTGTCTGGTGCTGGCGTGCCTGCACGGTTCCCGGGTCGAGATCGCCCTCGCCGACCTGGTGAAGGACTTCAGTCCGCACGCCAACGCCATCGATCACCTCGGCTTCGACCCGACCGCCCCTGGGCACAAGGACGCCATCGTGGACGTCATCGACTGGCTGGTGCAGTACGGGGTGCTACGCGTCTCGGACGGTTCGACCCAAGCCTGGGCTCGAGATCCGGATCGCGGGGACGCCCTGTTCGACATCGACCATGAGCTGTGCAGCGCACTGTTCCGTCCCGGCAAGCCCCTGCAGCACCTGACGAGCGCCGCCGGATTGTTGGAGATCCCAGCCAGCGGTGTCGGCCGCGATGCCCGCCGCCGGCACGGCGCGCAGCGGGCGCGCCGCGCCGTCATCGAGCATCCGGTGGTGTACTTCGCCGACGCCGACCCGGAGACCGCCGCCGCACTGCGGCAGCCCACACTGGCGGAGGATTTGGTGCGGCTGACGGGATTGCAGATCGAGCGCCGGGCCGAGGGCATCATGCTCGTCGACACCACCGGTCACTTCACCGACAGGCGCTTCCCGGGCCGTGGCGGCGCGGTCAACCGTACGGCCGGGCTGCTCCTGGCCAAGATCGCCGACCTGCAGGAAGACCCCGACCGGTCCCGCGAGCTGAAGCGCATGCGACCGCCGGATCCCACGGAAGAGCACGCCGACCTGCTCGCCCGTATCGACCTGGCGCTGCCTCACGCCGGAACTCTGGACGCTCTCGCGCTGGACGCACCCACAGCCGACAGCAGCGCTTCGCCGGAAAGAGCCGAAGCCGATGACGCGGTGGCCGAGCCGCTCCGGGTCGTGGAGCTGCCCCTGGTCGAAGACGCCCGCCTGGCCGAGATGATCAACGAGCTCTATGAGGAGTTCGGTCCGGCCTCGTTCACCAACAAGTGGCAGGCCGACCCGCGTGGCCTGCTGACCGAGGCACTCGTCCTCCTCGCCGATCTGCGATTGGTGCACCCGGTGCCCGGCGGCGTGCTGGTCCGCCCGGCCGCTGGCCGCTACCGCAACATCACCGCCGTCCTGCCCCATCCGAAGACCGACGGGCAGTTCGCATTCGACTTCTCCGCTGCGGAGGACACCTTCTGATGACGATGCTCGCCGAGCCCAGCCCGTCTGGCGACGCTCCGACCATCCGCTTCAAGCCCACGCGCGCCGGGATCATCGGCCTGTGGGACTACCGGGACGAGGAGTTCGTCTTCGCCGACGGCCGTCTCGTCCTGCGCGGCCACAACGGGTCGGGCAAGACCAAGGCGCTGGAGGTGCTCTTCCCTCTGGTCCTCGACGGCAGCATCGACCCGCGCCGGCTGGATCCGTTCAGCGGCGAGGAACGCACGATGAAGTCCAACCTGCTCTACCGGGGCCAGGAATCGGCATACGGGTACGTGTGGATGGAGTTCACCCGCACCACCGCTGACGGCGAACTGCTGGAGGCGGTGACCGTCGGCCTCGGCTTGCTGGCTCAGAAGAGCAAGGAGCGCCCGGGCCGCTTCTTCTTTGTCGCCGAGGGCCGGATCGGCGTGGACTTCGGCCTGCTTACCGCCGATTCCCGGCCGCTGCGCAAGAAGGAACTGGAGAAGCTCCTCGGCCCGGACACGGTCAAGAAGACCGCTACCGAGTACCGGGAGGCCCTCGATGACCGCCTGTTCGGTCTGGGCCGTCAGCGCTATGCCCAGCTGATCAACCTGCTGCTCCAGCTGCGCCGCCCGTTGCTGGCCAAGGACCTCGACCCGGACAAGCTCTCCGACACCCTGACGGCCGGGCTGCGGCCCGTCGACGATGCCTTGATCGCACAAGCCGCACGGGATTTCGAGAACCTCGCCGAAATCCAAGCCGTCCTGGACTCCCTGACCAAGGCCGATGGTGCCGTCCAGGACTTCCTGCGGGACTACACGGCCTACCTGCGGGCGCACGCGCGGGACCGCGTCGAGCAGATCAACGCGCGCCGCGAAGCCACGACCGGTCACTGCGACAAGATCGCCACAGCGGCCCAGGACCGACGTGCGGCGGACGCGGCCCTCCAGGCCGCGAAGTCAGACCGGGACGAGGCTGCGGCGAAGCGTAAGAAGCTCGGCGCCCACGTGGAAGGGCTGCGCAACCACGACGCGCTGCAGCAGAAGCGCGGGCTGCAAGAGCTCCGTGACCGCGTCCGTGGCGAGGGCAAGGACATCGCCAGCACGGAAGGCCGCCTGGAGAAGATGCGGCAGCGCGTGGCCCGCCTGGCATCTGAGGCAGACGGGGTCGAGAAGGGACTCGATCAGCTGCGTGGAGCAGCCGACCGGCACACGCAGACTCTGTTGTCGGCAGGGCAGGCCGCCAGTCTGGTCACCGACGACGACCCGCTGGACCTCACCGTTGATCTTCTGACCCAGGTCGAGAGCCGGGCCACGGTGCGCCGCCATGACATCGGTGAGGTGCGCGGCTACCTGGACACGGCCGAACGCGCTGCCCAGGACCAGCGGCGCGAACAAGACCGGTTCGACTCCGCCGACAAGGAGGTCACGGACTACGACGCCGCCTGCACTCAGTCCGCCGACATTCTCGCCGCCGCCCGGTCCGATGCCGACGCCGAGCTGCGGAAGACGATCGGCCGCTGGACGGGCACGGACCCGACCGCCGTCCTCATCCCCATGGACGCGCCGACTCTCGTCGACGCGCTGGAAGCCGTCGGCGAGCCGGATGCGCCCGCGCTGCCCGAGGTCTTCCGTTCACTCACCGACGAGCGCCGGACCAGCGCTCTTTCCCAGCAGGAATCCCTCAAGCGCCGCCATACCGAGACGCAGGGGCAGCTCGCGGCGGTCCGCGCCGAGCGCGCGCAAGTGGCCGCCGAACGAGATGACGCTCCTCCCGCCAGCGACCTGCGCCCGGCAGACCGTAGCGATCGTGCCGGCGCCCCACTGTGGCAACTCATCCGCTTCGCCGACCACGTGCCACACGAGCAGGCCGCGGCGGTGGAAGGTGCCTTGTATGGGGCGGGGCTCCTCACAGCCTGGCTTCACCCCCACGCCGACGCCACCGTGCAGGCGTTCACCGACACCGAGTCCGACGGCTACCTGCTGCCACTGCCGACTGCCCAGCGCCCCACCGGCCAGACCCTGGCCGACGTCCTCGTCCCTGAGGAACAGTCCCGCGTCCCGGCCGAAGCCGTCGCCGCGGTCCTGGCCTCGGTGCTTCTCACCGACGACCTCTCCCCCGACATGGGCGACACTCCCGCAGTGAGCACCCGAGCGCAGTTCACCCTGGGGATCCAGCTCGGCGCCCACCCAAAGGCCCGGCCCGAGTACATCGGCGCCACCGCTCGCGCCGCCCGGCGCCGCGAACGCCTGCACGCCTTGGACCAGACGATCAACGAGCTGGAAGACGACCTCGCCGACCTGGTCACCGCGCAGCAGGCCGCCGCCGAGACCGTGGCGGACTTCGACACCGCTCGCCAGCAACTGCCGCCCACGGCGTCGATCGCCAAAGCCGTCCGTGACGTCGAGGTCGCCGCCGTCCAGCTCGCCGGCGCTCGGAAACGGCGGGATGCCGCACACCGGGCCCTCGATCTGGCCATCGCCAACACCCACGACAAAGAGCGCCAGTTGCGCCGCGCCGCCACCGCGGCCCGCCTACCCGCCCAGCGCGAAGCACTCGCCGACGTCGAACGCGCGGTCAACGATTTCGTCACCGCCGGCAATGACCTCCACACCACGCGATCCTCCATACGCGGCACTGAGAAAGATCTTGACGACCGCCGTGCGAGCATCACCGAGCAAAGCCAGGACTATGCCGAACAGACCGAGGCGCTGACCACCCGCAAGGCCGACCACGAGGCCCTGGTGGAACGGCTGCGCACCGAGGAAGCACTGCTGGACGCTCCCTTGCGCGATCTTCAAAGGCAGCTCGAGGAAGCCCAGAGCGCGCTGGAGGAAGCCACTACGGCCTACGACCAAGCCGACGCGGAGGCACAGGCGCAGCAGACCCGCCTCACCACCGCCGAGAACGCCCTGGAGCACATCAGCGAAGCCCTCACCACAGCCCTGGACGAACAACTGCGTACCACCGCCGGCCTCAAGCCATACACCCGCCCCGACCTGCTTCGCCTGCTGGAAGCCCCCACCGACACCCCCTGGACACCCGTCAGCGCGTGGCCCACCGCCGAACAGGCCGCCGCCCAGGTGATCACCCAGCTCACCGCGCATCCCCCGCAACTGTCCCCGGATGACGCCGCCCGCAGCGCCCTGCCGTCCACCACAGTCACGCTCCTGGACGCCGTCGATGCCGCCACCCACGGCCGACGGGCCACCGAGAACGTTCTCAAGACCACCACCACGAAGATCTCGACCGCCCTGACCGACCTCGAAAACGCGCTCGCGGAATCCGATCAGGGCTACCACCTTGAGTGGGAACCGGACGGCGACATCATCCTCGCCCGCGTCTCCGACGCCGAAGGCCCCGCCCCCGTCGCCGAGTTCGGCCGCCGCCTGGCCGAGCAGGTCGCCGACCAGCACATCCTGCTGGAAGACCGCGAACGCACCGTCATGGAAGACGCCCTGCTGACCGGACTGGCCCAGCAGATCCACTCCCGCACCATCGACGCACGCAACCTGGTCAAGGCCATGGACGCCGACACCCGCGCCAAACCCATGTCCTCCGGCACCACCGTCGGCATCCGCTGGGTGCAGTCCGACGCGCTCACCGACGAACAGCGCGCCGTCAACCAGCTGCTGAAGAAGGACGCAGCCGCCCTGGGCCCCGCCGGGCTGGCCGAACTGCGCTCCCTCCTACGCGCCCAGATCCGCGCCGGCAAAGCACGCGACCGCCGCAAGACCTACCAGCAGATCATCGCCGACGTCCTGGACTACCGCTCCTGGCGCACCTTCGAACTGCTGCTGTCCCGGCCCGGCGAGAAGGAGGAAAAACTCACCCGCTCCAAGCACAGCGAGATGTCCGGCGGCGAGAAATCCGCCTCCATCCACCTCCCGCTGTTCGCCGCCGCCCACGCCCAGTACGGCTCCGCCCGCCCCACCTGCCCCCGACTGATCGCCCTCGACGAAGCCTTCGCCGGCATCGACGAGCAGTACCGCCCCGATCTGCTCGCCCTGACCGTCAAATTCGATCTCGACCTGTTCATGACCGGCCACGACCTGTGGGTCACCTATCCCACCGTTCCCCGTATCGCGCACTACGACATGAACTACGACAAGGCCAGCCACACCGTCTCCGCCATGCTCATGCTCTGGGACGGACAGCAGATCCTCGACGACCTCGGCTATCCCGGATCCGATGAACTGGCTGCCTCCCTCCTCGGCTTCACGCCCAGCCGGCATGCCCGCGCCGCTGACGGCCTGCTCGCCGGCCTGGACGACCACGACACCCCAGATGATCAGCCGGACGACGAAGCGGACGAGGCATGACCACCCCTGTGACAGCCAGTGAGCGCTACCTGCAGCCCGAATACGCACGCCTGCTGGCAGCCGCACGCCGCTCACTGGAACGCACCGGCGGACGCCTCGACGGCACCATCAGCGTCAGCACACCGGACGACACCGAACGCGAAGCCCTCATCGGTCTCACCGGCACCTACCGCCCACCCGGCACCGCAAAGATCACTGTCCGGCTCGCCGACCTCGACGCCGCCATCCGCACCGCCACCGGGTCCCCGCTCGCAGACCTTCTCACCCAAGTCGGCGGACCGCTGCGCAACCGCCCCGCCGAGAAATCTGCCCTCCAGCACACCCGCACACAGCTCCTCGCCCAAGCCGAGGCCAGCCCACTCCACGCCAGACACCCCTGGTACCGGGCCTGGTTGAGTGACCTCGCAACCGACGGAACAGTGACCACCCTGATCAACAAAGGCGACACACCAGCACTCGCCCGCGCCATCCGGGTCCTGGAACACCTCGACGCCCGCCCCGCCGACACCCCGCCGCTCATGCTGCCCGCCCTCGCGGAGACCGCCACCGGCGACACAAAAGCCCTCAACCACGGCCGCGGCCCTCTGCCCAACCTCGTCCTACGTGCCCTGACCCACGCCCACAGCGTCCCCCTACCGTCCACCGCCGAAGAACGCCGGGAACTCTGGGACGCCTTCGACGTCATCGTCGACGACCTCGCCAGTCGCGTCCTCGTCCTCAACCTCCCCGCCCACGGACAGGGTCTGGGCGAGTGGCTCACCGGTGCCGCCACCTACGGAACCCCCTTCCACATCACCCTCCACCAACTGGTCACCCTGCCCATCACGGTCAACCTGCCGACCGTTTACGCCTGCGAGAACCCAGCCGTCCTGCGCCGCGCCGCACAAGAACTCGGCCCCGACAGCCCGCCGCTGATCTGCGCAGAAGGCCGCCCCTCCACCGCCTTCCACCGCCTCGCTCGCGCCATCACCTCCGGCGGCGGAACCCTGCTGTACCACGGCGACTTCGACTGGCCCGGCATCGACATGACCAACCACCTCATCGCTCGTCACAACGCCCGCCCGTGGATGATGACCGCAGCCGACTACAGCACCGGCATCGCCCAGGACGACGACCACATCCGGCTCGGCGGTAAGCCGCAGTTCACGCCATGGGACCCAGAACTCGCACACGCCATGAAACACGCCAACCAGGCTCTCTACGAAGAGGCCGTCGCCGACGCCCTCCTCAACAGCCTGACGGCATCCGGGCCTGGAAACTGATCCGCCTGCGCGATTCCGAGACAGAGCAAGTCAGCACCGCCCGTCAGAGCCGCTCGCACAGGGCATAGGTGCCCCCGCGGAGTGCCGAGGGTGGCAAACAATTTGGTTGCTGGCGAAAGGCGCTGCCTGCTGCACTGACGGTATGGCAACGACAATCACCAGCGAGACACGGACCGCGTTCCGCCGACAGGGGTTCGTGGTGATTCCCGGCGTGCTCACCGGCGAGCAGATCACCGAAGGGCGCAAGATCGTCACTGCGCTGCTGGAGCAGCATCCCTTCGCCGACGATCACGTCGGACCGTATTTCCTGTGGCCACGCTTCGCTGCGGAGGGTCATCCGCTGCTCGACTTCTACCGCGAGACCGGCATCGGGGAGCTCGCCGCCCAGCTGCTGCGTTCGGATCTCACTGTCGAAGACCCGAATTTCGCGCAGGTGGCGACCACGATCCCGCCCTGGCCGCACCGGCCGGGCGGCCCGCACGTCGACGGCCTGACGCCGTGCGAACCGGACGGGCGCCCCGGCTCCTTCTCGCTGCTGGCCGGCGTGTGGCTCACCGACCATGACCGGCCACACCAGGGGAACCTGTGGATCTGGCCGGGCACACATCTGCGATTCGGGCAATACCTCGCCGAACGCGGTGCGGATGCCCTGGCACAGATCGAGGAGATGAATCCGGGCCCGTACCCGAAGATCGAGCTCGGCGAGCCGCTGCAGGCGGTCGGCCCCGCCGGCAGCGTACTGTTCGCGCACTACCTGCTCGCCCACAACATCGGCGACCACGACGGTACGGCCGACGGGCGGCGGCGCGAGACGGTGTACTACCGGCTCCACGCGGCCAGCCACCGGGAGCGCTGGCAGCAGGTGGTCACCAACCCACTCGCCGAATTCCGCTCATAGGGAGCGGTGCAGGGCGTCCAGGCCGGCGTGTGATGTCCGTCAACCAGGTCCGGTTGGCCTGGGCCCTGTCGAAGCTGTAGACCTTCCACCCGACTCACCTATCAACCCGCCCGTGCAGGTGGGTCCCGTCCCCCAGCCTCGTACGGGGCGGGCCATCCCTGGAGAGCCTCGGCTGGCGACCTCGACCTCGTCAACGCCATGACGAGGACTGGCCCAGCCCGAGGTTGGTGCGGCAGCTCGTCTGCGCCCTGCCACCCGGGAGGGCCGCACGGGATCCGGGGTGACGGTCCCGTAGGACGACGCGTTCCACATCAACCGGATGCAGATCGCCACTATGGAGACCGTACGGTCCGCGCACACCTGATTCTGGACCGGACGCCGGCGTCCCGTGTGTCGAAAAGCCTCATGAGTCGGGAAGCGATGGTCACGGCTTCAGCGCCACGCCCCCGTACATGGCGACGTCTGAGTCCTTGACGTCCTTCTCAGTGCCGGCCGGCCGCCATTTGTGCACGAGCGTCACTCCCGGCTCGACCAGCTGCAGGCCGTCGAAGAAGGGCTGGACTTCGACCTTGGTGCGGTTTCGGGCGGGCATGCCACGTTTGGTGTATTCGGCCACCACGGTGCCGATCGGTTTCGGGCTGGAATCCGTGGTGACCGTGGACATCGCCAGGAAGCTCCCGGGCGGTAGCAGCTGCAGGTAGTGCTTGACGAGGTCGTATGCCTTCTGGTCGTCGAGGACGAACTGCAGTACGGCGATGATCGACAGCGCGACTGGCCGGTCGAGGTCGAGGGTGTCGGTCAGCTCCGGTGCGCGCAAGATCGCATCGGGGTCGTTCATGTCGGCGTGGATGTAGGCGATGCGGCCCTCGGGGGTGCCCGTGAGCCGGGCTCCGGCGTGCGCGAGGACGATGGGATCATTGTCGACGTAGACGACCCGGGCGCCGGGTATGACCCCCTGGGCAATCTCGTGAAGGTTCGGGGAGGTGGGGATCCCAGTGCCGATATCCAGAAACTGGTCGATACCCTGCTCGGCCAGATATTGCACGGCCCTGTGCATGAACTTGCGGTTTTCACGCATGGATATCCGCAGGTTGGGCCAGCCAGCGAGCATCTGATCCGCTGCTTCACGGTCGGAGGGATAGTTGTCCTTTCCTCCGAGTATGTAGTCGTAGACCCGCGCTGAATGCGCAATGCTGGTATCGATCTCAGGAGGTTTGTACGCCAGAGGTCGATGTGTCCAAGTCATGTCATCGGGCATTCACGTACTCCTCCTGATTATGCGCATTGGAACGCTGTGCATCGTGGATGTAAGCCGTTCTGGCATGCTTCGCCCCGGTTCTTGCGCCTGGACCCGAGTGCCGTCAGGGGGACAGCAGACTGGCCTGCCCTGCCTCCCAGCCCTGGGCGAAAACATCGAGCTCGATCTGCGTGAAGATCAGCGCCGGCCCTTCCGGGTCGGTGGATTGGCGGACTGCGAAACGGCCGTCGGGCAGTTTCCTGACCTCGACGCAGCTACCGCCGTTGCTTCCGCTCCATGGCTTGTGCCAGCCTTCCGCCCCTAGCGCCCGAACGGCGTCGTGTATGCGATCCATGGGCTAGAGCTCCTTGCGAATATCACCGAGAAATTCCGCGGTGCGTTGTACGGGTAGGGCCTGCGCGCACATCCGGTCCAGGGCCTCCTGGTAGGTCGTGACATCGTCGTACTCGTCGAGATACACCGCGCCAACGAGATTCTCCGCGTAGACGATGTCCGATATCTCCTCGTGCGGGAACCGGAAGACATGGAATGGTCCGTACATGCCCTCGTGCACGCACAGCCCGAACGGCATGATCTGGAGTTTGATGTGCGGCAGATCGATCACTTCGATAAGGCGGTCGATCTGCATCCGCATCACATCGGGCGCAACCATGGGGCGGCGCAGCACCGTCTCGTCCATCACCACCCACAGTTCGGGCGGTTGGGACCCGCTGAGCAGTTTCTGACGCTCCATGCGGACGGCGACTCTGCGCTCCAGTTCCTCGTCCGCACCGCGGAGGCCGGCACGCAGGACGGTCCGCGCGTAGTCCTCGGTCTGGAGCAGCCCGGGGATGTAGTGCGGCTCGTATGCCCGGATGAGGCTCGCCTCTTCCTCCAGGCTCACCATGGCGCTGAACCAGGCGGGCAGCGCGTCCCGGTAGCGGTGCCACCATCCCGGCTGATTGGCCTCCTTCGCCAGGGCGAGGAAGGTCTTGGCCTCGTCTGCGGGGACTCCGTATGCCCCCAGCAGGGTCTGGATGTACGGGAGCTTCCACTTGACCTTGGCGAGTTCCATCCGGCGGATCGTCAGGGGGGTGACATCGAGCACGAGTGCGGCGGCGTCGAACGACATCCCGGCGCTCGTCCGTAGGTCGCGCAGCCGCCTGCCCAGGACCATCAGGCGGACGGTCGAGGCGCCAGTCGCAGACTGAGCTGGGGTCACGTCCCGCCTCCTCGCACAGCATCCATAGGAGGAGTGTGCCACTCCGGGTGATACCGACTCCCCTGGCCATGTCTCCGTGAAATTATCACGGAGCACCTTGCTTCGTGACCATGTCGGCGAGCATAGTGGCGTGGTGACCGCGTTCACTCAAGCGTGGCAGCCGACAGGCACGCAGACCTGGGCACCAGGTCTGCGCGCGAAGCCCGCATCGGATGTCCCACCTGCGGTGCAGACCTGTCCCGCTGCCGTACGGCCCTGGCCCGGGACTGCATTCACGCCGTTGCGGTTCGGCCCCTGACACGGCCACGTGCGGAACTCGCCCCCCATCGTTAGGAATCAGCCGTGGCACTCACTGACATGACGTTCCAACGGGCTCCCTCCACCCCGGACTTGTCCTTTGGACTTCCGGCGCACGGAGCCTCCGTCGGTGAGGCCCGGCGCCGTGTCCGCGCCCACCTCAGAGATCAGAGTTGCTGTGAGGACACGTGCGAGACCGTGGTCTTGCTGGTCAGCGAACTGGTGACCAACGCGGTGCGGCATGCCCGGGGCCCTCTGGTGAAGTGCTCCGTCGGGCTGGAGGCGGGCGGGGTCCGTATCGAGGTGGAGGACCAGGGCGAGGTTGGCACCCTGGTCGCGCTGCTCCAGGCTGCCGCCGACGACGTGCACGGCCGCGGTCTGCACCTTGTGTCAGTGCTCTCACAGGACTGGGGGGTCCGGGAGCGAGACGGCGGTCCCGGCTGCGTGGTGTGGGCTCTTGTGACCGCCGAATGAGTACGCAGGAGGCGGCGGACCGGGATGGCGTGGACCGCATGACGTGCCGGATGTGAGCGAGGGGCGGGAGGTAATGACAGCGGAGAGTCGCATGAAGGGCCCTGATCGCAATGGCCGCGGCGTTAAGCCGCCCAGGACCATGCTGGCGGCTGCTCGCCGCGAGATGCTCGCCCTGGGAATGGATGCCGGGCAGATCGCCGCCGACTTTGTGCGCAACCACGGGCTACGGCCGCGTGCTGCGTACCGGCACGCGCATGGATGGACCCAGGAACAGGCAGCCGAGCAGATCAATCTCCAGTCCGCGGCGACGGGCGACAGCGCCGGCGGACAAGCCACAGTCTGGGCAAGCCAAGTCTCCGGGTATGAGGCATGGCCTCACGGCGGACGTCGGCCCCCAGCCAAGCATCTGCGCTGGATGGCCCTCGCGTACCGCACCGCGGTCCGCAACCTGCTGGATGAGCAGGACCGTGAGCACTTCCCCCCAGACGACCTGCGCAGTCTCGCCCCGGACGTTTCACCGGCCATCATCCGCCTCCCCACCAGCCACTCGCACGCAGGAGCTGCCGGTCAGGACAGACAGAACCCGGACACAACGAGGGACATCCACGTTGGAGACCACGTGCGTATACCGCGCACACTGGAAGTCTTCGACGAATGGGACCAACTCATGCGGCGACGGACCCTCCTCACCGCTGGCGGCACCTCTGCCATCGGCATGCTCGCGCCACAGCTCATCACGTCCCCGCCCCTCACCATGCAGCCCACGGCCCCCGAGATCTTTCACCTGCGGGCCCAGCTCACCGACAGCTACCGGCAACTGGACAACCTCCTGGGCGCCGCCGCCGTCTACCAACAGACCCTGGACCACCACCGCCAGCTGGTGGCGTGGCGGCGTGCGGTGCCCGCCGCCGAACGGCCCCGCGCCGCGATGCTGGTCGCAGACTCCGGCGCCCTGATGGGCTGGCTGAACACGGACTTGGAGCAGTACGCCGAGGCGGGCAACTGCTACCGGGAAGCGGCCCAGGCCGCTGGCGACGCCGGTGACGCGAGCATGTACGCCTATCTCATCAGCCGGATGAGCCGGGTGCTGAGCGATTGCGGACTACATCGCGACGCGCTCGGTTTCGCGAACGCGGCCAACCGCGCTGCGCGTCGCGCCCATCCGGTGGTGCGCTCCTGGGTGGCGGTCACCCGCGCCTACGTGCACGCCTGCCTGAAAGACGAGTGGTCCTGCCGCCGCGATCTCGACGCGGCCGAGCAGTTGCTGGACACTGCGACGGCCGATGGGCAACCCCCGCCGGCGTGCGTGAACTTCTTCGACGCGGTCCACTTGCGCAAGTGGACCGGCTACTCCCTGATGCGGCTCGGGACGGTCCGTTGGACATCCGCGGCGCAGGCAGCCCTTGATCAGACCGCAGCCCAGTGGTCGGGAGACTTTGTGCGCGGATCGGCCGAGGTGAGCACCGCGTGCGCCACCGCCCGGATCGCCCAGGGCGAGATCGAGGAGGCCGTCCGGTGGACGCGCCGGGCGTACGACGTGGCCGCCCGCACCAGCTCCGCACGCAACTTGCGCCGGGTCCACGAGGCCAGGGCCCGGCTCGCCCCGCACGCCCGGACGCGAGCGGTCCAGGAGCTGGACGAGTACCTCCTCACCATGGCGGGTAGCGTCACCGGGTGACGCGCCGGGACGCAGCCCTCCTCATCGCGCTCGGTGCGATCTGGGGTGCGGTCTTCCCGCTGGCATCCGTGGTCCTGCAGGAGTTATCAGCGCCCATCGTGGTGGTAGCCCGAACCGGCCTGTCCGCGCTGCTGCTGGTACCCCTGGCCCTTCGGGGCGGCGCTCTGGTCCGCGAACTACGCCGCCACCCCGCTGCGCTGCTGATCGCCTCCGTGCTGCAGATGACCGTCCCGGTCGTGCTGCTCACCGTCGGACAGCAGCACGTCAACGGCGGGCTGGCCGGGATCCTCCTGGGCACCCAGCCCGTATGGGCCACGGTGCTCACCGCCGTGATGGACCGCCGGCTCGGCTCCGGGGCGGCGATCGGAGTCACGCTCGGACTCACTGGCACCGTGCTGCTGTTCTGGCAGGACCTGGGCGGCGGTTCCGCTCCAGCCCACGGAGTCCTGCTGGTCGCTGCCGCCGGCGGGTACGCAGCCGGAGCCGTCTACATCCAGCGGGTTCTGCCGGACGTCCCCCCCATCACAGTCGCCGCAACCGCCCTGGGCCTGAGCTGTCTCCTGCTCGCGCCCACACTGGCGCTGGTGCCCAGCCGACTGCCCAGCCCGGCAGCCGCCGGGTGGCTGATCGTACTCAGCACGGTGGCCACCGGCGGCGCCCTGCTGCTGTTCTACCTCCTGATCGGCCGCATCGGCGCCGTCCGCGCGAACCTCGCCGCCTATCTGGCCCCGGCCTTCGCTGTCCTGTATGACGTGCCCCTCGGACATCTGCCATCAGCCAGCGCCCTGGCCGGTCTCGCCCTGATCCTCATCGGTTCCGTCATGGCAGCCCGCACCCCCGTTCACCAAGGGGAGCCGTGCCCGAGTATCTGACCTCACTGGGGTCTCCCGTAGTGCCGGTACCCACAAGGCATGACGTTCCGGTTTTGAACAGACTGGCCAATCCCGAGTCCAGCAGTCCGGAACCGGCGACCAGTAACGCCGAGCACCACGATATCCAGGAGAACGCCGAACGCCGCAGAAGAAACCCCACAAGCGGCAGTCCACCGACACTGGGTATCTCTATCCGCTCCGCATCCTCCGCGTTCTGTCCAGTAGGCGGAGGGCGCTACGAGCACCTTGGCTAAGTTCTCGCACGCGACTCCCACATATTGCCAGGTCACAGCCTTTCAGATTGTTAAGTTGACACCCCCGTTCCAGTTATGGACTGCCCCCCAAGCCAAGGCAGAGAATCAGACAGTGCCGAAGAAACAAGAGCTTCACAGCTGATGCTTTTGCTACGCGGACCCGATGCCACGCGGCAGCCCATGCCGAAACCGCGAACAGGAAATCATGTGAACGACAAGGGTTGGCCACATTGCCGCGAGGCGGATGACTCCGAGACAGCACCGCCACCCGCCTCCCGCGACGTATCACCATGGGCAGCGTATTACACGAGCGTGCTGGGTTGGCCGGCTTTCACAGCGGTCACGACCCGACTGACCGGGCATAGCGAGCAAGCGCTGCAGGGAAGTTCCTCGCCGGATGGGCACCACGTGGAGGAATCCAGCGCGCTTCCCGAGAGTCAGGTGCCGACGGACTCGGGAATACCTCCTGCTTCTGTTGTGACCCCCTGTATCGCGTTTGACGCCCTGGCCTTCCCCCGCGACTTGGGCTTGGCGTTCTTGGCGGAAATCTGGTCGAGCATCCCTCCCTGCTTCACCACCAAGACCACCGTTACGGTGCTGGTCCAACCCGGCACCGGCGATGCCCTCCTCGGCCAAGACACCCGGCTGGAACTCCGCAGGGGGCATGACGAACAGGTCACTCTCCCTCCCTCACCCGGCCACGAGTGGGATACCGCACCGTGGCTCACGGAACTCACCCATGGTGATGAACTCACCGGTGCGCTACAACGGGCCAGTTCGGCATATCCGCCCGCTCCCCCCGCCCAGACCAATGGACGAGCCGAAGACACCCCGACAGCCAACGTGCATCGTCCCGCTTCGCCACAGGAAGCTGCGCAAGGCACCCGGCGAGGTAGCACTGAGCGACACTTTCGGGAATCTTGAGGACGGCATTTAAACGATCGTGACGTTGCGTCAGGCTCGCTGGAACGTCCCGTCCTCGTTCCTCAGGAGCCCGATGTGTCCCTCCAACCTCACTCCGGAGCCGAGATCCCGCCGCTGACCGCCCGGGTTGCCCGCGCGGCCAACCCCACGGGCACCACCGCGATGTGGATCCGCGACCGCCTCGACGGCCTCTGGAGTGACGAGGACTTCACCGCCTGGTACCCGCGTGACGGCCGCCCTGGGCTCTCACCCGCCCAGCTCGCCACCGTCTGCGTGCTGCAGTACGCGATGAACCTCTCCGACCGCCAGGCCGCCGAGGCGGTGCGCTGCCGAATCGACTTCAAGTACGCCCTCGTGCGCCACGAGGCGCCGCTATTTCCGGGCGGGGGTGGAAGACCCCCGCCGCTGGTCTGTCGCAGCAGGCTGGTGAAGCTGAGGGCAGCCTGACCGCGGAGACGCGCGGGAGGGCGGCAAGCAGCCCTGACAACGACGGGACGTACTGGCACTGCCAGACGGTACGGGCCCGGCAAGCGAGACGAGAAGCCGTACGAGAGGAACCAGCGCCCGAAGCCTCGTAACACTTGAACCGGCTCGAACCTGGTGGATCTGGGCCGGGTGCAGTGCGCGCGACCGCTGAATGGCGGTGGTCGCGACTCCGCCACCGGTGAAGTGCGCTGGTGCGGAGGCCATGTTGAAGGTCTGCGGCGTAGACATGGCGATGCTGCCGGGGTACAGCTGGGCGGCTCACTCGACAACCGGATAGCGGTGAACGTGGGAAGCGGTCCGATGCCGCCCAAGGCCCGGCAGCCATCTGGGTGGAGGGAAGGCCCGTCGTCGGCTGATGGCGCCGGACCGTGGCGGAGTCCTCGTAGTAGTCCGAGCGCGCGAGAGGCGCGTACATGGCGAAGGGGGACAGCAAGTCAGCAGCCGAAGGACTGGAAGACCAGGAGGATCGTTGGTGAATACCGACGAGTTGGAGTACGTCCTGACCAGGGCGGAACGCCGGGTACTGGAGATCCAGACGAAGCTGCACCGATGGGCCCGTGAGGACCCCCATCGCACATTCAGTGATCTGTTCAACCTCGTTGCCGACCCTGCGTTCCTGTTGGTCGCGTGGGCTCGGGTGCGGGGCAACAAGGGAGCCCGCACGGCCGGAGTGGACGGCGAGACCGCCTACTACGTGGAGACCGTGCGGGGCGTCGAGAACTTCCTCGGCGGACTGCGGAACTCGATCAAGGACCGCAGTTTCTGCCCGCTCCCGGTCCGGGAACGGATGATCCCCAAACCGGGCGGCAAGAAGCGCCGTCTGGGGATCGCGACCGTGACCGACCGGGTGGTGCAGGCGTCCCTGAAGCTGGTACTGGAGCCGGTGTTCGAAGCGGATTTCCTCCCGTGTTCGTACGGGTTCCGCCCGAACCACCGGGCCCATGACGCGGTGGCCGAGGTCCGCCACTTCACCTCCCACTCCTACGAGTGGATCGTGGAGGGCGACATCAAAGCCTGCTTCGACGAGATCTCGCACCCCGCCCTGATGGACCGGGTGCGCGCTCGCGTCGGGGACAAACGCGTCCTGGCCCTGGTGAAGGCGTTCCTGAAGTCCGGAATCCTCGGCGAGGACCGGGCGTTCACGGAGACCAGCGCCGGAACCCCGCAAGGATCAATCCTCTCCCCGTTGCTCAGCAACGTGGCCCTCTCCGTCCTGGACGAGCACATCGCCCGGGGCCCGGGAGGTCCAGCGAGCACCTTCAACGACCGCCAGAAACGCCGCCGTCGCGGACTGCCGAACTACCGGCTGATCCGTTACGCCGACGACTGGTGCCTGGTCGTGTCGGGCACCAAGGCCGACGCGGAGGCGCTCAAGGAAGAGGCCGCCCATGTCCTCTCCACGATGGGCCTGCGCCTGTCACCGGAGAAGACGCTGGTCACCCACATTGACGAGGGCCTTGATTTCCTCGGCTGGCGCATCCAGCGCCACCGAAAGCGAGGCGCCAACAAGCAGTACGTCTACACCTACCCGGCCCGCAAGGCCCTCGCGGCCGTGATGGCCAAGGTGAAAACGCAGTGCCGCAGAACAGGCACGGACGTGCCCTTCGACACCCTGCTCATCTGTCTCAACCGGATGCTGCGGGGCTGGTGCGCCTACTTCCGGCCGGGAGTATCAAGCGCCGTCTTCCAGTACCTGAGCTCGTACGTCTGGGGCCGGGTCATCTGGTGGCTACGACGCAAACACCCCCGGATGAACTGGAAACAGCTGCGCCGCCGCTACTGCGGCGGAGGCTGGTGGCCGGCCAGCGAGGAACGGGAACTGTTCAGCCCGGCGAGAGTGCACACCACGCGCTATCGCTATCGCGGATCAGTCATTCCCTCCCCATGGCCGATCACCGGATGAGGACAACTCTCAAGAGTCTCAAGGGGCTTGTGGAGCGCCCGTTGCGTTGAGAGGCGCACGGCGGGTGCGGGAAGCGGTCCGGAGAAACGGCCCGGCCGAAAGGCCGGGACCGCGCTCCGGGCCGACTTCACGGACTGGACCTGGACGACCCCGGGTTCCACCACAGTGTCCCGGCCGACTTCCGCGACCGGCTCGCCGAAGGCGACCGCGCCGACCGGCTACTGGGCCTCGCACTCACCCGGATCCGACGGGCCGGCCTCGTCAAGGGGCGCGTCACGCAGCGCACCGACTCCACCCACGTCCTGTCCGCCGCACGGGAGTTGACCCGCCTGGAGCTGGTGACCGAGGCGGTCCGCGCCGTGCTGGAAGAGGTGGCCCGCGACGCGCCAGAGGTGCTGGATGAGCTGGTCACCGCCGAATGGGCCCAACGCTACGGCCGACCGGTTCGCCTGTGCTCCCAGCCCAGCCGCCCCGTCGCCCGCCTGGAGCAGGTGGGCGACGACGCCCGCGAACTGCTTGGGCGCCTTGACGCCCGGTTCCCCAGCGGCGCTCCGGCGCAGGCGAAGGTGCTTCGGACGATCCTGGTGCAGCACTTCCTGGTGGATGCCAAGGGGCGGTTCAGGCCGCGCACGAAGCGCGACGGCCGGCCGCCCTCCCGGATTCAGATCGAGTCGCCGTATGAGACCGAGGCGCGCTGGTGTCGCCGCGGCGACACCCGCTGGACCGGCTACCTCGTGCACGTGACCGAGACCTGCGACGACAAGCGGATCAACGTCATCACCGACGTGGCCACCGTCGTCTCCAGCGCGGACAGCCAGGCGCTGCCCGGCATCCACGCCCGCCTCAGGCGGCGGCGCCTGCTGCCGGACCGGCACCTGGTCGACGGCGGCTACACCTCCGTGGCCGGCATGGACGCCGCCGCCCACCTGCACCTCGTCACGCTGATCGGGCCGCTTCCGCCGAGCACCACCCCGCAGCACCGGGCAGGCGACGGATTCGGCCGGGAGAACTTCGTCATCGACTTCGACCAGCGCGAGGTAACCTGCCCCAACGGGCAGGTCAGCGGTAACTGGCAGGACCTGCCGGTGGCCGAGCCGACCAAGGTCACAGTGCGGTTCGACGCCCGCCAGTGCGGCCGCTGCCCCGAGCGGGCCAAGTGCACTCCGGGCCCGTTTCGCAGCCTGTACTTTCCCACCCGCCGCCTGCACGAACTCCAGACCAAGAACCGCGCCGACCAGCAGGATGCGGACTGGCGCCGACTCTACGGGCGACGCTCGGGGGCCGAGGGCACCATCGAGGAGTTCGCGGGCAGCCACCGCGGACGCCGGTGCCGCTACCGCGGCCTGGCCAAGACGCAATACCGGGAAGTTTAGGTTCGCCATCGCCGTGTTCGATCGGTGGCTGTGGTGATGGTGATGGCGATCTTCGCGTTCGGGATCGGAGTGTTCTTCCTGGTCATGTTGTAGGCGAAGGTCGAGATCGGGCGTTTGACGCGGCGTGGCTGGATCCTGGTCGGGCGGTGCGAGGCGGCCAGCTCGCGGGGGTGCAGGATGGCGCGGCGGATCACGGGAGTGGGCGGCCACGCCTGCCGTGTCAGGGTTCCGGTCGCGGTGATCACGGTGTTGCGGGCGGTGCGGATGGTGACGGCCAGCGAGATCCGGGACGGATCGATCCCTGCGTCCAAGGCGGCGCCGACAGCGACATGTCGTGCGACCTGATAGACGATGAGCAGGGCGAACAGTTCCTGTTGGGCGTCGTCGGTGTGGTGCGAGCGCAGGACACGGTCCGCCCCGCGTAGCGTGACCTTCAACCCGAGGTAGGCCGTCTCTGCCTGGCACCTTCGGTGGTAGAGCTCGGCGAGTTCGGCAGCTGGGTAGCGCTCGTGGTCCAGCAGCGTGGTGACCAGCCGCAGACTCGTGGGTGTGGTCGTCCCGTCGGTGGCGCGGACCGTCACCGTGGCCTCGATCACCCGAATGGCCACGCCGGTGATCTGCGGCGCTACCGTGCGGCGATGTCGGCTCCACCGGCGCAGCCGGTCCCGTTCGTTGGTCCCCGTGGACATCGACAGGTAGGTGCCGTCGGGAAGAGCGTGCAGCACCGGCGGTTGCAGGTCGGAGCTCATCCGCCACAGCAGTTGCGCGCCGGTCGCTGCGGCTGACCGGCAAAGCGCGAAGCCCTTGCTGCCCCGGTCGGCCAGCAGCAGCATTCCCGGCCTCAGCGCTCGGCACAGCACCGTGCACTGCGATTCCTCGGCCTGGGTCCATGGCCCGAGCACCGCGTCGACCAGCACCCTGGTGCCGCACTCCACCAGTGCCGACATCCGGATCATGGGGAATCCGCAGACCCCATTCTTTCCGGAGGCCCGACCGCAGTAGGAGCGGTTGGCCTCGCTGTCCGCGACCAGGAAGCCTGTGCTGTCCCAGGCCACCGTCCGCAGCCCCCGCCACCACGAGCTGACCGCGTCCTCAGCCGCTACCGGCCCCTTCAGCTGATCGAACAGTGCGGAGAGCGGTGCCGAGCCGAGTCGGCGGCGGGCCTGGCGCAGGGCCGCCGCGGACGGGTCGACGTCCGGCATGCCCGGCGCGGCAACCAGTGCGGCCCACACGCCCCGATACCCGCACTCGCCGAACAACGCCATGGCCAGCACGAAGTACACCATCACTCGCGAAGGTAACTTCCGCACCCGCGACTGCACCCGCCCGGTCCTCGACAGGACCGCGTCCACCAGCGACGGTGTGATGATCTGCGTCAACTCTCCCAAGTGCCCGGCCGCGAAAGCCTTTCCACCGGCATCAGCTCGTACAGGCATGCCAGACTGAATCATCGGGGCTCCTCGTAGAGCGGTGTCTTGGTCGACTTCCGTCCTACGCGGAGCCCCGCCTCTCTACATCAACTTTGCTGAACCGCTTGACAGCAGCCCCGGACCGCAAACTTCCCGGTATTGGGCCAAGACGCACGTCCAACACGTCCTGACCGCACTCGCGATCAACGTCGAGCGGCTGAACCTTCAAGAACCCGCCGACGGCTCGTACCGGCCCCGCCCTCCCACAGCATTCCAGCAGTACCTCGACACACGCGACTTACCCCGGCCGCTGTGGTGGCGCCAAGGAAAGTGACGCCCGTCCTCAAGATTCCCGACAGAGTCGCTCACTGGACACCGTGGTGCGCCGTCGTCACGGGGGTTCCCGTGACCGGCCTTCTTCGACATCAAGAAGCTGACCGCCTTCAACGGCGAGTACATCCGAGCCCTGCCGCTGGAGACGTTCGTCGCGACCTGCGAACCGTGGCTGCGTGCCCCTACGCCAACTGGACGCCCGAGGACTTCGACTAGGCCGCGTGATAGGCGATCGCCCCGCATGCCCAGACCCGCGTGGCCGTCCTGTCGGACATCACGGCCAACGTCGACTTCCTGTTCCTGAAGCAGCCGGTGAAGGACGAGGCGTCCTGGGACAAGGCGATGAAGGTCGACCCGGCGGCCCTCCTCACCACGGCCCGCGCCAAGCTGGAGACAGCCGACTGGACCAGCCCCGACTCCCTCAAGGAGGCGGTCCTGGCCGCCGGCGAGAAGCACGGCCTGAAGCTGGGCAAGGCCCAGGCCCCGGTGCGCGTCGCCGTCACAGGCCGTACCGTCGGCCGGCCCCTCTTCGAGTCCCTGGAGTTCCTCGGCAAGGACCACATGCTGGCCCGGATCGACGCGGCTCTGGCTAAGCTCGCAGGCAGACTACTTCGTGATCAAGGTCTCGCCACTACCCCAGTGACCTTCGCACTGCGTCAACCAGCGACGTTGCACGCACATCGTTGGGGCCGCCGATGATGTGGTTCATCACATAGCCGAAGGCGATGCCGTGCTCTGGGTCGGCGAAGCCGAGCGAGCCGCCTCGACCGGTGTGGCCGAGAGAGTTCGGGCCGGTCATGGGGTTGGTCTGAGTGGGCAGCATGTATCCAGAGCTGAACCGGCTCGGCGCCACCATCACCTGGTCCACCCCGCTGGCCTGCTCCTTGAGCGCCGATGCGAGGGTCTCCGGCGTGAGCAGACGTACGCCATCCACCTCGCCGATCAGCGCGGCGTACATGCGCGCCAGACCGCGCGCGGTGCCGATGCCGTTGGAGGCCGGGAGCTCCGCAGCCTGCACCTCGGGCGAGTTGAAGTCGATCTCGGCCGGATCGGTGACCTGGAACGCCCTGTTGCTGAATGAGTTCGGGTCACGCCAGGCCGCGACCAGTTCGCGGAGTTCCTCGGGGATCGCCTCCGGCGGCACGGTGGTGAAATCGACCTCGGGCTGCCGGTACACCATCCGGCTGACCCTGTCGCGTTCACTAGTCGGCAACCCAATGAAGAAGTCCAGCCTTAAGGGGCCGGCGATCTCGTCGGCGAAGAAACGGCCCGGGGTGTGGCCGGACACCCGGCGAATCACTTCGCCGACCAACCAGCCAAAGGTACGACCGTGATACCCGTGCGCGATACCTGGAGTCCACTGGGGACGCTGAGCGCCCAGCGCGGCCACCATCGGCTCCCAAGCCAACGCCTCGGCCAGCGGCACCGGTTGGTCCAGCGCAACCAAGCCTGCCTGGTGGGACAACAGCCAGCGCACCGGGATGTCCGCCTTGCCGTTCGCGGCGAACTCCGGCCAGTACTCGGCCACCGGCGCGTCCAGGTCCAGCGCGCCGCGCTGGGCCAGCAGATGCGCCGCAGTCGCGGTCGCTCCCTTGGTCGCCGAGTAGACGAGTTGCAGCGTGTCCCGCGCCCACGGACGACCGGCGAGGAGATCGGCCACCCCACCCCACAGGTCCACCACCGGCCGGCCATCCCGGTACACGCAGACTGCCGCGCCGATGTCCCCGTGTTGGGCGAAGTTCGCCGCAAACGCCTCGCGCACCGGCTCGAACCCGGCCGCGACCTCCCCGTCGATAGTCGTCATGCCGCCCATCCTGACATTTCGGCCGTCAGCTCCGAGGGGGAGCTGGCCCGCTCTCGGTCGTCAAGGCGATACCGATCAGGCTGTGACGGGCAGCGCCTGAAGACGCTCGCGGAACTCACGGACGGCTGGAACGGACTTGTGCGGTTGGAGCTGCTCGGAGAACTCCTTGAGCCGGTCCAGAGCTCGAACGGAGCTGACCTTGTCTTCGAGGAGATCGGCGCCGTAGTTGGCGGCGTCGAGCGCCCCATCCAGGTCGCTACCGGCGAGCCGAGCCTCGGCCAGCCGGCTGGACCGTACTGCCTTGTCCCGGGGGGCGGCCTTCTTGACGGAGGTCTCCAGCGAGCTCGTGGCGCGTTCCACCTGGCCCGAGCGCAGCAGGACCTTTCCCTCGGTGGACTTCAGTTGTGCCTCGCCGAACCAGTCGAGCCAGTCCGGGTTTTCCTCCAACGTGTGGCGTTCCCAGAGGGAAGCGGCACGGTTCAGCGCCGCTCCAGCTCTCCGGTGGTCGCCGTCGCGGGATAGCGCCTCGGCTTTGTGCAGGTAGAGGAAGGACTGGGGGCGGAGCGACAGCGTTCGAGGAGCGTTGTCGATGGCAGTCGTGATGAGATCGACCCGCTCGGCGGTCCGTCCGGCCTCGGAGACGTGGACCCCCATCTCCGCCAGGACGAAGGCCCCGAAGGCGTCGTCTCCAGCGGTACGGGCGCTACGCAGGGCCCCGACGTAGTACCGCTGCCCGGCGGACCGTAGCCCCGCGTCGTAGGCCATCCAGCCGGTCAGGTGGGACACCCGAGCCGCCAGCTCGTACAGGCGGATGCGGATCTTGTCCGAGTACCGGCCAGCGTCCAGGAGACCAGTAATCAGGGCGAGATCGCCGCGGGCCTGCTCCAGAAGTCGGGCCCCCCCGAGTTGATCATCGAGCGTACGGAGTGTGCTGATGCGCTGCTCGATCGTCGAGACCATGGTGTCGGTGACTCGATCTCCGTTGAGTGCTGAGGCGAATGTGGAGGGCGCCTCAGCCCAGCTCGCCACGAGCCCCGTCATGGCGGCGCCGGTGATGGTGAGAAACCCCCGACGGTCCATGCGGCCACTCCCAACCAGGTCAGCCAGTGCCTCGACGGTACCGGCCTCGGTCCAGGGAGCGGTGAGCCCGGTGACTTCCCATACGGGGAGCCAGCGCGGCCATCCTTCGTCCTGGACCTGTTCGTACGGGACGCGCAGCAGGTCAGCGAGGACGCGCTGAGCGTCGGCGTCCGGCTCCTGGCCTTGCTCCCACTTCCATACGGTTGTGCGATTGGTGGCTAGGGGGACGCCAAGTTCCTTCCCTCGCGCCTGCATGATCCGGGCGAACTCTGCCTTCCCCCACCCGCTCGACTGGCGGACGAAGGTCAGTGGGTGCACTGCTAACGACTCGCCGGCCACGTCGTGCCTCCCCGTGAAGCTCATTCGGTAATTGGGAGGTTACCCGCGCTGACGTGTCCATGAGCACCCTCGACGTCGAGAGAAACCCCCTAGAAACGTTCCCGCCTGGTCACCTGATGGCTTGACTGATGCACCAGGCCGCTAGTCGTCGAGCCCGAGGACCAGGATGTCGTCGGGTTGCAGATACACCGCTGGCAAGTGAGCCCGGTTCTGCACGAGATCACCGATCTACTGATGGAGCCTCGCCATGCGCTATCCGGCGACGAGCACCCCCTTGTCGACGAGTCGGTCCGCGATCACCCCCCACCCGGTGGGCGATGTACTGCTTGGCGCTTCCATTCGGCGGGGTTCATGGACGGAGGGCAGCGCCGACACCGGCGAGATTCGAGATGTCCGCCGGTGCCAGCGCTGCCAATGCGTCCTCAGTCGGTATAACGAGGAGCCGTACTGCAGCGGCTGTTCACGCAGGGCGCGGCATCAGCCTGGGCCCACTCCCTGCGTGCCGACTGCGGTTTGGGCGCGTGCGGACGTTCGGCAAGCCCTGTTCGCTCGCGACTTCGGCAGGCTGTGCCACCTGGTGCGCGTGGCGGGCGATCTACGCCAGAGCGACATGGCCGAGCTCACAGGACTGAGTCAGGCGTTCTTATCCATGCTGGAGTCAGGCGCACGAAGGCTGACCAACATCGACAAAATTGTCGAACTCCTGGGCGGACTCGACACTCCGGCGGAACTTACTGGGCCCATGCTCCGAATGCCGAACCGGATGGACGAGCCAGACGGATGGCGTGCCGTGCGCGAATGATCGGATGCTGAAGGGCTGGTCGCCTGCGGCCAGAACATCACCAGAAGTCACGGGAGGGAATCGGACACCATCATGTGAAGGGTCCACACTCCCCGGCCAAAGATCGCGGGGTGGGCCACGTGGATCACAGGCAGCGCCATCACGTCCATGGTGGGAACGAAGATGCTCGGGCGGTTTACTGAAGGGGTCTCACCTCACTGTCAACATGCCGGCAAGTGCGCTGTCCGCCTCTCCAACTCTGCAAACCGCGATTGTCTCAAACGGATACGCTCGACGCGTTCTAGTCCAACCTCTGAGGCTTCCGTCGTGATGCGCCTCGGACAGGACCAGGGGGAAGCCAAGTGATGGGGAGCAGCATGGAATTCCGGCCGATCGAGCGCACTTCTGAGGCGTTTCAGCAGTCGGTGACCACCAACGAGATCCACGGGATCTGCCGACGTGTCTTCGGTGCCGACGCCCGGGTCATGTCTGCAACCGAATTGGGCGCAGGCATGTACAACAACACCTACCGGATTGAACTCGAAGGCCAGGACCGGCCGGTCATCCTGCGGGTTGCGCCGGAGCCAAGGCGGCAGTTCCGCTCCGAGCACCAGTTGATGCGCAACGAGTACGCCAGCGTGCCGTGGCTCGCGGTGATCGCACCGCTGATGCCGCAGGTGATCGCTGCGGACTGGTCGCATGAGGTTATCGGCCGGGACTACATGGTCCAGACTCTCCTCGACGGTGTCCCCGCGCCGGATCGCATCGGCAACTATCCCCGTACAGTTTGGCCGACGTTCTTTCGGCAGATGGGCAGGATCGCCCGCGACGTGCACTCGGTGCGCGGCCCGCACTTCGGTCCCGTCGCCGGTCCGGCGTACGGCAGTTGGAGCGGGGCGGTGATGGCGTCGCTGGAAGAGATCGCCACTGACCTGGACAGCGTCGGTCTGGACGCCGCCGATCTGCGTAAGGTCGCCGCCGTGGCCGAGCATGAGCGTGCTGTCCTCGACGAAATCACCGAACCCCGGCTTTTGAGCGGCGACCTCTGGACCGTCAACGTGATGCTCGACGGGACCGCGCCGGAGCCAACAATCACCGGGGTACTCGACATGGACCGCACCTGGTGGGGGGACAGGGCCGCTGACTGGACGATCCGGATGGCGATGGCCAAGCCTGACGAGCGGGAGGCGTTCTGGGAGAGCTACGGCCTGCCGGATCGCTCTGCCGCAGCGGTGTGGCGCTCGCGGATCTATGAAGCCCGGCACCTCGGCGCCATCCGCTTGGAGCGCCATCGCCTCTTCAACACCGACGGGGTACGCGAGAGCTATTCCGCGATGAGGATGGTACTGGCCGATCTGACCTGAGATGGCTCACTGGTTGGTGCCGTTCTGGGTAGCCCGTAGCTCGGTGACGAATGTGTCCTGCGTACGTACGTAGGCGCGGAGGTCGACGTCGTGTACGAGGACGGGCGGGGAAGGTAGTAACGAGGCGCCCGCTGTGATGAGGAAAATACGGGCGGTTGCGTCGGCCCCGCGTTTTGTGCGGGGGGCCTGGTAGAGGAGATAGGCCGCCTGGAGCCAAGCGGTCAGTGTGGCTGCGGGTGTCGAGTGCTCGGCGGCGAGCAAGACCATGGCCTGGTGGAGGATTGCGTGCCGGTCGGCCTCCGGACCGGTGGCGCAGTAGATCAGGTGCCCGTCCGTGATGATGCGGGAGGGGTCCCCTCCTCGGGTGGTGATTCGGGCGGCCATCTCGGCGGCGGCCTGATGGGCGGCTGGGCCACGCATGAGTCGCATGCCTTCGGCGATCCGGCCGTCGGGCAGGGCGATGCGGTTACTCACTACATCGCCCTTGCACGTCTGCAGGAAGCGGTCGGTGGCGTATGCCTCGAAGTCGCGCATCGTGCGGCTGGCCGGAGTGTCGGTGCCGCCTTGGTAAGTGCGCGTGTCCGGGTCCCACGTGGCGCCGTCCCGGAATCGGGCAGGTTCTCCGATGCGGAAGAGATTGGGGTTGTCGTCAGTGATGGGAGTACGGAAGCGTTCTGCCCAGCGGGCGCTGTAGCGGCCGTCGGGGTGCTGGCTGTTCGCTGCAGCCCGGTACCGCCAGTCTTCTGCCCCTGTGAACGCTGCTTCGAAGGCTTGGGTCCGCTCGGCGATGTCATGGCTCCGGCGCAGCGCGGTGACCAGGGTGTGGTGAAGGAGGGACGCCGCCGTGGCCTGCTGCTGAGCGAAGCCTCGGATGATCTGTTGGGTGAACTTGTCGTGGGTCCGCAGGAGGAGTCCTGGGACGGGGAAGCAAGCTGCGGTGATCACTGGGGGAGCAGAGGGAGGGGTCAACTCTGGCTCCCGGGGACGACGGTAATGGTGATCTGGCGCAGGATGCGGTCGGCCTGGTCGTCGACGGCGCGCGAATCGTGGCCGGTGACGATGACATGGCCGAGGCGACCGCGGTTGGAGGTCACCGGGCCCACGGGCGCTCCGTCAACTGCCCGCACCTGCACGGCGGGGATGGTGGTACTCACCGTCGGCAGGCCGGTGACGGCAGCCAGCCGCCCGACGTGGCGCGTGGTCAAGAACCGGACGGTGGCGTACCCGCCGCGAGCCGGAGTGGCGGCGGTCGAGCGGCCGAGGGCGATGTCCCATAGGGTGCGCCACGGGTTGATGCCGAGAGCGTGCTGGATCAGGACGCCGATGTGTCCGGCGCCGAGTCGGGCCCCGATCTCCAGGACAGTGCACCGTCCATCGGCGCGGAGGACAAGTTCGGTGTGGGTGGCGCCGTTGCGTATGCCGACCGCGGCGATCGCCCGGTCAGCCTCCTCGAACAGGGCGCGCTCGGTGGCCGCGGGCAGCCGGGCGGGCAGCGTGTGACCCAGCTCGACGCGGTGGATGCCACCGGTGGTGTGTTTGCGGGTGATGCACAGATGGGTGGTGACCCCGTGCTGGGTCACCGACTCGATGCTGAACTCGGGGCCGTCTACGTACTCCTGGACCAGGACGCGCTCGTCGCGTGGCAGCCCGTACATCACGCTCGCTGCGCGGGCGGCGTGCCAGCCCGGCTCCAGCTGTTCTGGGCCGATGACCACAGTGACGCCGGCCGATCCGGCGCCGTCGGCTGGCTTGATGACGCAGGGGAAGGTGATCTGCCCGACCGCGCACCAGCGCCACAGCTCGTCGGCGCCGTCGACGATGCGGGTGCGGGGTGCGGTGACGCCGTGGCGGGCGAATGCCTCGGCCATGTCCGCCTTGTTGCGGGCGGCAGCTGCGCGGGCCGGGTCGTTGCCTGGCAAGCCGAGGGCGGCGCACGCCTGCGCGAGCAGTTCCGTAAGGTACTCGTTGGTGGTGAGCACCGCGTCGGCGCCGATCCGGCGGGCGTAGCCCACGATGTCCTTCAGGGCCGTCTCTGGCCGGGAGAAGTCAGTGAGCAGGCAGCCGGTCAGGAGTCGTTGGAGGTCGGGGCTGTAGGTGGCGTGGGTGGTGGGATCGGTGACTGCATGGACCTGGTAGCCGGAGGCGGCTGCTGTCGCGGCGATCGCGCCGGACTCGGGGCCGGCCGCCTCCAGCAGCAAGACACAGGGCGGTCTCACGACAGGTAGTCCACGCAGGCGCCGTCGCGGACCGTGTCGAGGGTGAAGCAGTGGAAACCGCCGCCGAACAGTCGCCGGTGCCGGTGTCGTACGGGCACTGCAGTGAAGCCCTCGGCTTCAAGGGTCTTGATCAGGCCCGTGCAGTCCTCGTTGACAAGCACCGTTTCCTCGTCGAGAGACAAGACATTGAGGTCGATGTACGGGCTGGTGAGGACCAGGTCGGCGGCGTCGTAGGCTGGGAACGCCCCCGGGTCGGGCTCGGGCGGGACGATGAACTTCCACGTCTGCAGGGCCTCGGGTAGCAGGTCGCGGATGCCGTCGTGCCGGGCGAGGAACACCCCAGGTCGCAGCGCCAGCAGCATGGAATCGATGTGGTTGTCGGCCATCCGGTGCACCCGATGGATGCGGTATCGGTCGCCGAGGTGCCGCTCCAACCAGTCCACGCCCTGGCGGTGGTTGTCTTGGGCGATGTTGACCACCAGATCGCGGCCCAGGCGCAGGATCTGGGCGCCGTCGAGCATCATCTCGAAGCCGACGTCGTACGGGCTCGGCTGTGAGTCGGCGACCGGCTCGGTGGGTCCGCCCAGGGTTGTCGCGGCATCTCTGGCGTAGGACAGGTCGAAGGAGAGGTCGGTGAGGGTGGGGCGCGGCATGGTCGTCCACCGTGCGCCGGCCTCGTAGTAGCGGCGGAAGAGCGGGGCCAGGAGGCGAGTCTCCAGGTAGCGGGAGCGGATGGCCGGCGGCGTCTCGATGATTTCGTCGCCGAGGATCAACGTGTTGTCGCGGATGTTCAGGGCCGGGGTGGGCGCGGCCTGCCAGCCCAGCCCGGCGATGGATGCGGCGTCCGGTGGCAGCGGTAGAGGCCGGTGCACGGTGACGCCGAGACTGGCGAGCGTGGCGGCCAGGGCCTCGACGTCCTGGTGGAGTTCCTCGGTGAAACGCCGCTTGATGCTCCAACTCTGCGGCGTGCCGCCTCCTGCGGCGGCCAGGCGGGGGTAGGCCCAGTCGGAGCGGAAGCCGGTCAGGTTCTCGTGGTGGAACAGTTCGAAGGTGACGTCACGCTCGTGGGACAGGTAGTTCTCGGCGGAGCCGACGATGATCTCGCGCAGGGTCGTGAAGTCGTCGTAACTGGTCAGTTGCATCGGGTTCCTCATCTGCGACGGGGTGGGATTCGGCAGGGCGGTCACCGGGTGCTCGCCCCGGCCGACAGGCGGCGTTCAGTGAGCTGGCGGCCGTGGCGGGCACGCAGCACCACGCCGTCGTCGGTGAGCTGGAGGGTGCGCTGCTCACTCCATCCGGCGAAGCGGAACTCTCTCTGTCCCACCGGGACAAGCGCGAAGGCCCGGTCGGCGGTGATCAGCCTGAGATGTCCGTCAGCCTCGCTTAGCTGGACGGGCTGAAGGGGACCGTCCAGCGGCTGGTCATGATCGAAGTCGATGAGACCGCTCGGAAGGTTGGCGGGGTACGGGAGTGCGATGGGGCAGGGCGCGGCTGCGGGGGCAGGATGGTTGAACAGCACGTCGGCACGGGCGAGGGCGATCTGCCAATCGACGGGGAACAGCTCGGCCAACTCGCGGGTGAGCAGGGCATCGATGACTGCGTGCACCCGGGTCGCCGGTCCCGTGTTGCGCACCAGGTGCTCCCGGGAAAAGTCGCCGTACCAGAACTCTCCCGGCTGCCAGCAGTGCTCCACGCCGTCGAGGACGAGGACCGCGTCGGGGTGGGTGACGAGGGGGATGTGCAAGCGCATGAACCCACGGTGCAGCGCGTACTTCGGGTCACGGTGGGGCCGGGAGGTGGCTCCCGGGCCGAGCGCCATCAGCCGTACGGCGTTCAGCGGCGCCGGAATTGCATCGAGAATCTCGCGCAGGTACGGCAGCCGCTCCATCCACACGGTGGGCGCGAAGTCTACCGGGCCAGGGCCGCCGGGGTCGGTGCGGTCTGAGTCCCCGCCAGGGCTGCGCAGCGGCAGCACCCGCCAGTCAATGGTGGCCGCCTGACCAATGCTGCCGCCGGGAGTGTGGATGCGCTGGGGCTTCCAGCGGTGACCGGTGACCTTGGCCAACTCGCTTTGGAGACGGTCGGCGTCGAACGAACAGGCGAGCCGAACCGCCTCGGCGAGCGCTGCGCGCTGGGTGCGTTCGGGTGCGCTCATCACGGATTCCCTCTCCAGGTCCGGGGTCAGCAGCGGGGCCGCGCCGATACGCCGACGTGGTCGCTCGCGGCGTACGTGTCCGCGGACACGGCCGCAAACCGCTGGTCGAGCGCGTCCCACACCGTCTGGCGATCGGCGTCGGTGGCATAGGCGAGGCAGAACACGAACTGGGCGCGCCCGGGTTCGATGGGGATAACCGGCATGGAGACGATGACGCCAGTGCGCGTGGCGGGGTCGTAGCCGCAGCCGATCTCGTGGGCGGCCTCGAGAAAAGCGTCGAAGTCGGGGACGGCCCAGGTCGGAGGAACGTGGTACTCCACCACCGACCGCTCGGGAGCGGCTGTGGTATCGACGATGCGCTGGGCGATGACCTGGTAGATGTGCAGGCTTCCGGAGACCTGCGCATTGACCTCGGTGAACACCACCCGTCCGTCGGGCAGCGCGATCGCGTCCGCGCTCAGATGCCCGCGATAGCCGAGTGCCCGGTAAACCTCCGCCAGCCGCGTCCCACCCCCCAGCAGCTGCTCACGGATGTTCTCGTCCACCCCACGCAGAGGCACGATCTGGTGGCTCAGGCGCCGCCCGACGTACAGCAGCATCCCCATCTCCGTCGGCCGCGTTACGTCATCGGCGGCGTAGTGCTCGGAGTACACGGAGGCCGCGCCAGGGACGAACTCCTCAACAACGGCAGGGAACCGACCGGAAGCGGAAGCCCAGTCCCAGCGCTCCTTCCAGTACGCCTCGATCACCTCTCTGCCCCCGCTGTCGAGGCGGTGGAGGTGGCGCGCTCCGACGTGGTCGACCGCGAGGGAGGCGTCGCGCACCAGGAGCTGGTTGCCCACGCCCGCCCCGTTGTGGGCCTGCTTGACCATGACCGCGCCGACCTCGTCCAGCAGCGTGGCAGTGGCGTCGATAGCCTCCCGTTCGCTCCGGGCAACGGCTCCGGCGGGGATCGGCACCCCGGCTCCGGCCGCAAGGGCCCGAAAGGTCGCCTTATTGTTGCCCAGCTCCCCACCGCCCTGAGCGAAGAAGTCAGCCCCTGCAAACCGGTCCCCGACGCCCAGCCCGGCCGCAAAACGGGCCACATGTGCCGATGGCCACAGAGCGAAGACCTCCTCGACGCCGCCCAGCCCGCGCTCTCCGAGTACGTCGCGGACGCTACGGACGAACTTGTCACTGGTGAGGCTCTCGGGATCCAGCAAGTGGCCGCCGTAGCGGCCGACCGGAGGCACCAAAATATGCAGTCTGCCCGGGTCTACGCCCGTGAACGAAGCCTGGTAGGTGAGGAACTGCGGGTCGGGCTCGTCGCACAGCACGACCACGTCGCCCGCCCGGGCGAACCACAGCACACGCTGTGTCCAGGCCCGCAGGTCGCCGCGGTCGCGAATGGCGGGGTCGATGTGATTGCCGATCAGGATCCGCACCTGTGTACTCCCTTCTCGGGATGGAAGGCGGCAGGCAGCACGTCGAAGGCGCGCATGGTCGCGGTGCGGCGGCGCTGCGGCTCGGCAACCGCTTTCAGAGGCGCCGCGTGCTCCACCAGGCTGGACACCAGGGCGCGCAGGGCCATCTGGGCGGGCACTGTGCCGATGCAGGCGTGGGTGCCCCAGCCGTAGCCGAGGTGGCGGTTCGGTGAACGGTCCAGCAGCAGCCGGCCGGGGTCGGGAAACTGGGCCGGGTCGTGGTTGGCTGCGGCGAACAGGACCGTCACGGTCTCGCCCGCCGTCACGGTGACGCCGCCGATCTGGCAGGTCTCGGTTGCGATCCGGCTCGTGCCCTGCACCGGCCCGTCATAGCGAATGAGTTCGTCGACGCCGCTGCGGAGCAGGTCCTGATCGCGCATTCGCTGAAGGGCGTGGGGGTTCTGCAGCAGAGAGTGCACGGCGTTGCCGATGGCCGCGACCATGGTGCTGTAGCCGCCCTGGAACATCACCCGGGCGGTGTTGCGTACGAAACGGTCGAGGCCGGCATCGCTGGCATGGCGGGCGTGGTCGCGGACGTGCGATAGCAGCCCAGGTCTGCCACTGGTAAGGAACCACGACTCCACCAGCGTGCTCAGCTCCTGCCGGGCGATCCGGCCCGGCTCGACAACGGATGGATCGAAGCCGCCGTCCATGCTCCTCATGATCGCGTCCGAAACCTGGGCGAAGGAGCCATGGTCGGGCTCATCGACGCCCAACAGGTCCGAGATGACTGCCACCGACAGCGGCGCCGCGACCTCCGCCATCACGTCGAACTCCGCGCGACCGGAGAGCTGGTCGAACCGGGCGGCCAGCAGTTTTCGGGCACGCACCTCGATGGCATCGAGGTCCTGAGCCCGCAGCGCGTTCATGAACAGTGAGCGCACCGGCGCCTGCTGCGGCGGGTCCAGCGACTGCACGCTCAAGGACGGCTCCGGCACCTCGCCGCCCGCACGCCGCCGGTCGCGGGCGAACCTGGTGTGGTCGCGGAGCACGGCGACACAGTCCGCGTACCGGGTCAGGGCCCAGGACCGCATGCCCTCATGCCAGAACACCGGCGTGGTCTCCCGCAGCGCGGCAAGATGCAGGTAGGGGTCGGCGAGCGTCGCCGGATCCAGAGGGTCATACGTGAGCATGGGTACCGTGGATGGCATGGGCTCTCCTCTCTAGTCAAGGCGGAGTGTCCAGAGCGGGCCGGGGCCAGTGAGTGCTGGCCCCGGCCCGACGCTTGGCATCAGTGGTCGTACGACATGGCCGTCCTCCTTCCCCTTGTTGCCGGTTGGCGGCGGTGCAACAGGCCCGGGGGACCTTCCCCAGGCGGCCCGCCCCTTGGACGGGGCAGGAGCCCTGAGCGGGCGGGCGGTTCATAGGCTGGTCTGCTGCGGTAATGCACGGCTGTGCCCAACTGCTTCCGCCCCCACAGCGGGTGTCGGCGCGGGTGCACCGACCAGCGAGGCGGCACGAAAACCCGCATCAGGTCTGCCGCAGGCCCGGCGGGATCAGCCGGCCTCTGCTGTCGCCGCACGACGCCTCAACCATCCAGTCGTTGTAGGCGCGGACGCACGCGAGCCCCGGCAGACGCGCCAGCTACCCGTTGCAGCGTTGGCCCGTCCTTGAGGGTGCGCTGAATTCACCGGAAGGGCACATCTCGGTGGTGATATCACGGAGGTGATACTCGCCTTGTCGCTTCTTCGCCGACGCTATATCACTCTGCCGGAGCGAGATTCCGATTCGCACAAGGTGGCAAACTTGGACTCCGCACACCGCGCCCGGGTACTGCACCTGGACCGCACCGGTTACCTTCGGATGAAAAGCGCCGAAGTAGGAGGATCCTGCGTGGGTCCGCTTCTGACCAACATTGTGGGACAGCAGCCAAGGAGCTCAATGACAGCGTCATCGCCTACGGTCACGTCCATCGATCTCCGTATTCAGCCGATTGACGAGGTACTTGAACACGTGCAGTGTGCGCTTGACGTGCGGGTGGATCCGGAATCGCTGGTCCGGAAGCGGCGGACGGTTGGTGCGCGAACGGACCGCGGTACGTGGGTGCGGATCGAGCGACGGCCCCTCGAAAATATCAACGGGCAGGGCTGGAACGGCACAGAGTGCGCCTCAATTCTGGACGGCGTCGCGAAGCCCACGTGGTTGCGGGGCATGTCCTGGAGCGACGTTGCCCGAGCAGCGATGTGGCGCGCCGATGAGACCGAGCTGCTTCCCGGGAAGCCGGTGGGTCCCGATTCGGTGTCGGTACTTCCGGAGGAGTGGTGGGAGGCGCTGAACCGCTCTCTGGATGCGCTCGCTGAACAGCGCACGACGCGCGTGGCAACGCCAGATACCGTCCCTATCACTCAGGCGGGAGTCACGTCGGTGATCAGGGAGACGTTCACGGAGGTGCCGGATACGACCGTCGAGGATTGGGCGCCGGCGCATGCGGACCTGAACTGGGCGAACGTGACTTCTCCACAGTTCTGCATGTTCGACTGGGAGGATTGGGGTATGGCTCCGCGGGGTCTGGATGCGGCGTGGCTGTGGGGGAACTCGCTCGTCTTCCCGGAGTTGGCCGAGCGCGTTCGGCGGGAGCGGCAGCGCGACCTGGAGAGCCGGGAGGGCAAGCTCATGTCGCTGTTCTTCTGCACGAAGATCCTTGGCTCGCATGCCGATCCTGGTGATCCCCGGGCGGGGCTCGCACGGATCGAGGCAGACCGTATCGTGGCGGAGCTTCAGGCTGGTTGAGGGGTCATAGGCGATCGTTCCCGCACAGATGGCTTCGACGTTGTGACGTAAGTCCTGTCCAAGGCCGGGCGTTCGGGTCTTGGAGTCTGCCGCAGGCGCCGACGATCTCTGCTTCGGCGGACGCGCCGATGAACGAGGGAACGTAGCCCTGCCGCACTCCGTAGTCACGACGGAACGCGGAGACCGAGTCGAAGAAGTCCTCGCCGCATTCGAAGCCGCGTTCGAAGGTGGTGCCGAACGTCCAGCCCGTATTCAGTACGTGGGCAACCATGTGGGCCCTCTCGGGCGGAGCTGAGGCACGCAGGTCAGCGCGAGAAGTCGGCGAACTTTCCTGCGATCGTCTCGCGGTCAGCGTCCTGGGCGACCAGCACCTGGAGCAGTAGGCGTGCCTGGTACGGCCCGAGGCCGCCAGCCGGAATGAGCCCCCGGCTGATCAAATCCTTCTCCGACCCGGGGAAACCGTACGTTCCGGTCAGGACCGGGCCGTTGCCAATGCGCGAGGCCAGGACCACGGGGATACGTGCGGCGGTTCGTTCGAGGTTCTCGACGAGTCGCTGAGGGACGTGTCCCACACCGAAGGCGGCGACGACAAGCCCGTCGCACCGGTCGTCCCACGCTTCGAGCAGCGTGCCGTCGTCGCCGAGGCTGACCGTGTAGATGCCCACGCGTACGTCACGGGTAAAAGGTGCCAGGGAACCGAATCGTGCGGGGAGCTGGGAAGTCAGCCGTACGCGGTCCTCCGCGATCCGGCCGACAGGTCCAGTGCTGGGTGACGTGAAGGCGGCCGGGCTAGTGGTGTGGGACTTACGGACATGGCGTGCCGCATGGATCTCATCGTTGAGGACGACCAGCACCCCAGTCCCTCGCAGTTGTGGGTCGCTTGCAGCGATGACGGACGCGTACAGGTTGGCCGGTCCGTCAGGGCCGGCCATGGTGGGGTTGCGCATGGCGCCGGTAACGATGACCGGCTGGTCGTGACGGTGGTGGAGGTCGAGGAAGAACGCCGTCTCCTCGATGGTGTCGGTGCCTTGCGTGATCACAACCCCATGGACATCGCGGCTGTCGAGGACCTTGTCGATCGCCGCGCCGAGCTCCGTGAGGTCGTCAAATGTGAGCGAGGCACCGGGTACCCGGCGGAAATCGAATACACGAAGGTCGATGTCGTGACCGTCCAGACCGGGCACCGCTGCCAGAAGGTCATGCGCGGAGAGGGCTGGCACGACCCCGCTGGTCGTCCGGTCGGTGGTCATGGCAATGGTGCCACCGAGAGAGTAGACAGCCACTGTTCGCGTCATGCCCACCGTCGCCCCCCAACTTCCCAGCCAGTCAGCCTAATTGGATCTCTCACTCGGAGATCTTTCCGTGCAGGCTATCGGGTCTCTCCCACTGAGGGGGAGGCCCCAGGCGCCAACCTCAGGCAGTAACTCCGCTGCCACGTACGTGCGCGCCCGGTCCCAAGCTTCAGGGCCGAGGTGGCGGCTTCGTGGTCTGGCGAGCCCGGTGGTTCCGACGGAGGCAAGCTGTCCGCAGCGGCGGGCCAGCCAAGCACGGTCAAGGCCGGCATAGTCGAGTGTTGCCGCCAGACGCTCCCAGGATGCGTTCCCATAGTGGCGGTGTGTACTTGGGCGCGACCGGTGATGTCCGCGAAGGAACGCAGCGAACGCGCCCCGACAGTCAGAGCGGTCTGGGGAGCGCCTTCAGTACGGACCCAGGTCTCTATGGCCGCCCTGGTCCGGGGACGAGCGTGAAGCTCTCCGTGTGCTGGAGTTCCGACTCTGAGATCGGGCGCTGTCCGAAACCCACTGGATCACCGAAGAGATATCACCACCGTGATGTGCGACCGCCCACCGCCTGCAGCAGGTTGTGCACCGGGGCGAGCAAGGGATGAAGCGGTTGGACCTGGCCCCAAGACAGCCCATCGGAGCCCCGATGGGAAACGGAAGTGGAAGGAGCATGTGGTGAACGAGGACGCACCCCCGGCACCCGGCAGTGGCCTGCTGGTGGCCGTCGAGGTTCTTGCGGCCGTGCACGACCGCAACGACACCAGCGCCTCCGACCCGTCGCAGGGCGGGGGTGGTGACGGCCCGTGGCCCGGCGGCGACGGCCTGAACCACCCCGCGTAACAGGCAGCGCACGACAGGGCGGGGACCGCGCGACGGTGCGTGGTCCCCGCTCCGCGCAACCCGCTTCCACTCGAACGATGGGGAGAACATGGAGCATCGACTGATACATGCCATCGAGTGTGGGCGCTCACGGAATGTTCCCGGGGTCGGCTCATGTAATGGGACCGACCCCGGTCTGTTGAGTGGGTCTACTTCGTGGTGGCCGTCGCCTTG
>NZ_JBEYVP010000030.1:0-144235 GCF_040644035.1 Streptomyces sp. NPDC047042
TACTTCTTCGGCGGGTTCTCCGCGTACGCGATCGTCCCGTCCGGGCGGTGATGGAACCACTGCGGGTACTTCTGCACCCACGGATGATCCGGCGAACACTGCAACGCGAAGTCCAGCGCCACCTCCAGCCCGTGCCGGGCCGCCTCCGCGACGAAGAACTGGAAGTCCTCCAAGGTCCCGAGGTCGGGGTGGACGGCGTCATGGCCGCCGGCCTCCGAACCGATCGCCCACGGCACCCCGACATCCTGCGCGGACGCGGACAGCGTGTTGTTGGGGCCCTTGCGGAAGGTGTGCCCGATGGGATGGATCGGCGGCAGATACAGCACGTCGAAACCCATCGCCGCGATCGCCGGCAACCGCCGCGCGGCTGTCCGGAACGTCCCGTGCGGCTGCTCGGGCGTGCCCTCCGAACGCGGGAAGAACTCGTACCACGCCCCGTACAGCGCCCGCTCCCGCTCCACCACCAGCGCCAACGGCTCACTCGACGTGAGCAGTTCACGCAGCGGATACCGGCGCAGCATCTTGTCCACGGCCGACGTCAGGGCCGGCGCGAGCCGAGCCGTGACGGGGAGGGAGTCGTCGCCCAGGGCTCGTGCGGCGGCCAGTACGGCAGCTCGGCCCGCCCGCTTCGGTACGCCGGCGGCGGCACGCTCGTACAGCAGCGCGCCCTCCTCCAGGACCAGCCCGACGTCGATCCCGGCCGGGATCTTGATGCCGGCGTGGTGCCGCCAGGTGCTGATCGGGTCGCCCCACGCCTCCACCCGGTAGGTCCAGTGGCCCACCGCGTCCGGGGTGACGTCCGCGCCCCAGCGGTCGGTGCCGGGGGCGAGTTCACGCATCGGTGTCCAGGGGCCCGGACGGCCCTTCGGGTCGCACAGCACGACGTTCGCGCCGACCGCGTCATGGCCCTCGCGGAAGACCGTCGCGGTGACCTGGAAGGTCTCTCCCGCGACGGCCTTGGCCGGGCTTCTGCCGCTCTCGACGGCCGGGCGCACATCCCGCACCGGGATACGGCCGCTGGCCGGACTCGGGCTCATGGGTCTCACCTCTGCCGTGGTCTGGGTCAAAACCGGGGACGGGGGATCGGGGAAAGCGGTCGGGGACGGGGGCGGCGGCCGGTACGGTCCGGCCGGCTATCCCCCTGCCGCGGAACGCTGGACGGCCGGGGGAGCGTGTCCGGTGAATCGGTCCGCGTGGCCCCAGCCGGCCTGTTCCCGCAGGTAGGCGACCAGGCTGGTGCGCAGATAGCGCTCGGCTGCGTGTACGGCCTCTCGTGCGCAGCGCTTCCCCATCAGCACGCACAGGGTGTAGCCCGAGTCCTCGAAACTGTCCCGAGCGGAACGGTCGGAGGGTGCCGCGAGAGTGACACGCTCCCACGCCCGGTACCGGTTCAGCTGCTTGGCGACCTCGGCTTTGGCGGGCAACAGCATGGCGCTGGTCCCCTTCCTGGTGACTGAACGGCCTGATGGCCGAACGGCTTCTACAGCGAGACCTTCACTCATGGTGCACGCGCGACGACCAAGCGTCTTGTTGGATCTTCAACGACCGTGCGGGCTGCTCGTGTTGCACGAATGGACTAGTGATCCCACTCTGGAGCTGACTCAGAAGCGAACAGTGCTCACGCTCCGCGTTCGGGCCCGGTCCCGGGCCGCGTGGAGAAACGTGAGTCCGCCGTGAGGAGCCAACGACGATGAAGACCGCAGAGCCCTGCTACTACCACCTCGACGTGGAGGTCTGTCCCGAACGGGTCGGTCAGGTGGGCCGCATCCTGGCCGCCCACCTCCGGCTCTGGGACCTGGAGCACCTCGTCGGGCCCGTATGTCACGGCGCCGAGGCGCTGCTGCGCGCCATCGACGAGCACGCGTCCGACAAGAACGCCGTGGTCGAGATGTGGTGGAACGGCCAGCACATCATCACCGCCATCGGCGAGAACGACACCGGCCCGCATCTCGACCAGGAACTCGGCAGCTGCCTGGCGCGGATCGCCGCGGAGAGCGACGGCTGGGGCTGCTGCGCCACGGGCACCGGTGCCAAGGTCATCTGGTTCTCGCGCCGGGCCCGCTCCTGCGAAGGCGTCCCCCTGATCCCGTCCCCGCCCCCGCCGACCCTGCGCGAGGGCCGACGGGCACCCCGCCCCCTCCCGCCCTTCGCCGACACCCGGAGCAGGGGCTCGGACGTTCTCACGAACGCGTAGGGGCACTCCGCCCGACGCGTCGTCGGTCCGGGCGGTAGCCGGGACCCCTCAGCGCGGGACGCGTGAAGTCACCGTGAACTGGGCGCCGTCCGGATCGCGCAGGACCGCCTCGAAGGGCGTGGTGACCGCGTCGTACCGCAGGACGCTGCCGCCGTTGTCCTGGGCGGCCTTGACACAGGCCGCCACGTCCTCGACCGCGAAGTGGACCTGCCAGTGGGGCCGGATCGTGGGATCCGGTGCCGCCTCCAGCGCACCCGAGACGATGCGGGCGACGACGTCGCCCCTACTGCGCAGCACGACCTCGTCGCCCTCGTAGTCGACCTGGCAGCAGCCGGGGCGCTCGGACGCCCACTCCAGGATCTCGCCGTAGAAGATGGCCGCGTCGAACGCGTCACGGGTCTGCAGCCGGACGAACGTCGGTGCCGCCCGTCGCCAGGCCTCCCAGCCGGCGAGCAGCTCCCCCTCCCAGATTCCGAAGATCGCCCCGTCCCGGTCGGCCAGCAGGGCCGCCCGGCCCGGCGGGAAGGAGAGCGGTCCGACCGCCGCCGTACCCCCGCGCTCGCGGACCCGGGCCACCGCGTCGTCCGCGCTCGGTACGGCGAAGTACGGGATCCAGGCGACCACCATCTGCCAGACGGAGGCCACCGCGGCGATCCCCGCGACCGGGGTGCCGTCCACCAGCGCGACCCGGAACCGGTCGCCCAGCCGGGCCGAACGCCAGCGCCAGCCCAGTACGGCGCTGTAGAAGGCCTCGGTGGCCCGCAGGTCGCGGCTGGTGAGACTCACCCAGCAGGGGGCGCCGAACACGGAGTGGGTCGAGACGACGTCCGTCGCGCCGCTGGGATGTGTCGGGTCGTGGTTCATGGCACTCGCGTCCTGACTCGATCGGCCGGCAGGCACCGGTCCGGACACCAGTCTCCGGCCGGACCCCTTCCCAGTGCCTGTCGAGTACCCCGATCGGGCCCACGGACGCATGGCCGCCATCCGGCCCGGACAGCGGGTTTCAAGTCCCTTCCTCCGGTGACACCGGGGGTTGGAGGGCGCGCTGAGGAGCCATTCCCGGGAGGGTTCGGCAGTGAGCCCGTCCCCCGGTCGCCCGGTCGCGAAAGACTCGCCCGGGCGACCGTGGTCTGTACGGGACGGCCGGCCACTCCGTCAGCAGGCTTCGGCGAGCACATCGTCACGCGGCTCGGCGGACGGTTCCTCCTCGAGCTGCTCCCGGATGCGTGCGCAGCAGGTGCTCAGCAGCCGGGAGACGTGCATCTGCGAGATGCCGAGCTGCGACGCGATCCGGCTCTGCGTCATCCCGCGGAAGTACCGCAGGTAGAGGATGGTCCGCTCACGTTCGGGCAGGGCGCGCAGACAGGGGCCGACGGCCGTGCGGTCGACGATCAGGTCGAAGCCGGGGTCGGGCCCGCCGACGGTGTCCGCGAGGGCGTACCCGTCGGTGCGCGGCAGCTCGGCCTCCAGCGACAGCACGGAGAAGCACTCCAGCGCCTCCATGCCGGTACGCACCTCGCTCTCGCTCAGCTGTGCGTACGTGGCGATCTCGGCGACGGTCGGCGGCTGCCCGGGGACGGTGGCGGACAGTTCCTTGGTGGCGCTGCGCACCCGGTTGCGCAGGTCCTGGACCCGGCGCGGCACATGCAGCGCCCACAGATGGTCGCGGAAGTGGCGCTTGATCTCGCCGGTGACGGTCGGTACTGCGTAGGCCTCGAAGGCGGCGCCCCGCTCGGGGTCGTAGTGGTCGACGGCCTTCACGAGTCCGACGGCCGCGACCTGGTAGAGGTCCTCCAGGGCCTCGCCGCGCCCCCGGAAGCGGACGGCGATCCGCTCCGACATGGGCAGCCAGGCCTGTACGAGATCGTCCCGGAGGGCGTGGTGTTCCGGCCCTTCCGGCAGACGCGCGAGCCGCTCGAAGTCGGCGGCGGTGTCGGGGGCGTCATCGTGCGGATGCTGCTTCGTTCTGGTGGCGACACGCATGGTGCGCACCTTCCTCAGCTGGTGCTGGATGGGCAGACACCGGGGAGGGTGCGCTCGGACCGGACGGACGTCGGCCGAGATCCGGCGGAACCGGCTCCCACGGACGTGCCTCCAGTCCGAAGCACTGACTAAGGGATTCCCCTTTCAGGCGATAAAGAAACAAATCGGCATGAACTATGACACCGTGCGCACATCCGGGAGGCTGCCGACCGGCCCGCTGAACGGCGGTCACGACCATGCACCCGAACGTGATGTGTGGCACGCGTCCACCTGGTGTGGGAGGGCCCTTCGGTGGATTTCCGCCGCTCACCGCTTGATCAGTGATCAAGGGGGCGAATTCGCTGGCCACAGCGCATTCCGCTCATTTGACTGTGCGCCGGGCACAAGGATAGGAAGCAGCCATCCGAGGTGGAGAGGTGGACTGTGCGCGAGCCGAACGTGGTCGGGGACTGGCACGAGTACGAAGAGCATGCCGGCCTGCGTGTCCGCGTCCACCGTCTGGTGGCGGCGGAACCGCCGCGCGGGCGCGACGACGCCGCCGAGGGGCTGACCTATTTCAGCCTGCGGGTGACGGTCGAGAACCGCGGCGACCGGCATTTCGGCGTCCACCTGGAGGACGGCCAGATCGACGTCCGGCTCGGCCCCGACGGCGAGGGCGCCTTCATCGACTGGCGGAACTCGCAGTTCATCGAGGGCTTCGACGTCCACCCGCTGCGCCGTGCCACCGCCGTCCTGTACGCGGCCGGCCCGGAAGCGTCCCTGACGCAGGTGGACGTACAGATCCAGCTGCGGGTCGAGGAGGAGTGGACCGCCCGGCGTCTCTGGGCGGGCGGGATAGGCCTGCCCGAGGACTTCACCGGCACCGGCGCGCACCACGGCCCCGCCCGTGACGGGGTGGCCCACCAGGCGAGCAACTTCCTCAAGGAACAGCGGGACCTCAAGGAACAGCGGGACCTCAAGGAGCAGCGGGACCTCCGCGAGCAGCGGGACCAGAAGGATCAGACCGGGCCCACCTGAGCGGCCGGCCCGAAGCTGCCTTCCTGAACCTCAGTGCGCGATGTTGTCGATCAGCTCGCGCGCGCCCTGTCGCAACAGCGCCACCGCCACGGACGTGCCCAGCGTGGCCGGGTCGAGGCGCCCCGCCCACTCGTGGGCGTTCAGCTGCACCTTGCCGTCCGGGGTGAACACGCAGGCACGCAGGGAGAGTTCGCCGTTGCGGGCCACCTGCGCGTAACCGGCGATCGGGCTGTTGCAGTGTCCCTGGAGAACGTGCAGGAACATGCGCTCGGCCGTCGCCTCACGATGCGTGTCCGGGTCACCGAGGACGCTGACCGCGTCGATCAGTTCGGTGTCGCCCTCACGGCACTGCAGGGCGAGGATGCCCGCGCCGATCGGCGGCATCATCGTCTCGGGGGAGAGGACCTCGCTGACCACGTCCATCCGGCCGATGCGCTCCAGACCGGACACGGCGAGGAGCAGCGCGTCCGCCTCCCCGGCCGCGAGCTTCTCCAGCCGCCGGTTGGCGTTGCCGCGGAACGGCACGCACTCCAGGTGCGGGTGGGAGGCGGCCAGTTGGGCGATCCGGCGTACCGAGGACGTACCGATCCGGGTGCCGTCCGGCAACTCGTCGAGGGTGCGGCCACCCGGGTGGATCAGGGCGTCGCGGATGTCGTCCCGCTTGAGGAACGCGGCGAACATCGTGCCCGCCGGCAGCGGCCGGTCGGCCGGTACGTCCTTGACGCAGTGCACCGCGAGATCGGCCTCACCGGCCAGCAGCGCGGCGTCGACCTCCTTGGTGAACGCACCCTTGCCCTCGACCTTGGACAGATCGCCCATCCACTTGTCGCCGGTGGTCTTCACGGGGACGACCTCGGTGCGCACATGCGGATGCGCGACGGCCAGCTCGGCGCGCACCCGTTCCACCTGTGCCAGCGCCATGGGCGAGTCGCGGGAGACGATACGAATCAGTTCAGGGACGGACATGCCGACACGATAGACCCTTCCGGCCGCCCTCCCGCTCGAGAACCGGTCGCCCCGCGGTGCGAGGGGCCCTCGTGTGGTACGAACACCCGCCCCTCGACCTGCATTTACCGTCCAGTAGGATCGCCCGGCACACCATCCGAGGAGGAAGCGTGCCCCGGTCCCAACGCTCGCCCCTGCTGCTCGCCGGTCTGTTGGCCGCCGCCGGCGTCACCCACTTCGCCGCACCCCGCACGTACGACGCCATCGTGCCGCGCGTACTGCCCGGCACGCCCAGGGCGTGGACGTACGCCAGTGGCGTCGCCGAACTCGCGCTGGCGGCCGGGGTGGCGCTGCCGCGTACCCGGCGGGCCGCCGCGCTCGCCACGGCGGGCTTCTTCGTCGGGGTGTTCCCGGCCAACGTGAAGATGGCCGTCGACTGGCGGAACAAGCCCGCCGCCCTGCGGGCCGGTGCCATCGGGCGGCTGCCGCTCCAGGTACCGCTCGTCCTGTGGGCACGCAGCGTCGCGAAGAACGGAGAGGGCCGGTCATGACACACAAGGTGAACGTCGGCGACAAGATCGAGGACTTCGAGCTGCCCGACGAGAGCGGAGCGCCCCGCAAGCTCTCCGAACTGCTCGCCGAGGGGCCGATCGTCCTGTTCTTCTACCCCGCGGCCCTGTCGCCCGGCTGCACCGCCGAGGCCTGCCACTTCCGGGACCTGGCCGCCGAGTTCGCCGCCGTCGGCGCGCGGCCGGTCGGGATCAGCGGGGACTCGGTCGAGCGCCAGCAGGAGTTCGCGCAGAGCCACACCCTCGGCATGCCGCTGCTGTCGGACACCGACGGTAAGGTCCGTGAGCTGTTCGGGGTGAAGCGCGGGTTCTCGATGATGCCCACCAAGCGGGCCACCTTCGTCATAGCCGAGGACCGGACGGTCCTGGAGGTGGTGACGAGCGAGCTGCGGATGAACACCCACGCGGACCGCGCCCTCGCCGCACTCCGCGCCCACAAGGGCTGACGCCCGCCGGGACCGTGGTCGGCCGCCCCGCGGCGGGGCGGCTTCGCGGGATTCCCGAGCCGACCTGGGTCCTCGGGGTTGATGCCCCGGGGACCAGGGACCATCCTGGGGCGTATGAAACAAGTCGCCGCCGCGGTGATCATCGATGCCCGAGGCATGGTGACGGGCTGGAGTGAGGGCGCCCGGCGGTTGACGGGACACAGGGCCGAGGACGTCGTCGGACGTCCGGCGGCCGGACTTCTCGCCGAGAACCCGCCGCCGTCGGCGATGACCGGGCTGAGCGGAGTGGTCGCACTGCGCCACCGGGACGGCCATCGCGTCGAGATCGCCGTCAGCGCGTGCCCGGTACTGGGCGAGGACGGCGCCTCCCGGGGATTCGTCGTCACCGCCCTGCCCGAACCGCCGGCACCGCGGCCGCAACCGGTCGCGGAGCGGCCCGCCTCACTGGAACGGGCCATCCGGCAGGCCTCCGTGTCGATGTCCGCCCTCGACACGAACCAGCGATACCTCTGGCTGAACGAAGCCGCCTGTGACCTGATGGGCGCGACGGAACAGGACCTGATCGGGCAGTTCTACGGGGACACGAACCTGGTGCCCGACGACCGGATCAGCCAGGGATTCCTGCTCAAAGCACGGCAGGTCGTGCGCACGGGAACACCAGTGCGCTACGAGACCTTCGGCAAGGACGCGAACGACGGCCGCGAATACGCGTGGAGCCTCGAGATATGGCCGGTGCGCGACGACCGGGGCGCCATCACCTCGGTGGGCATCGCCGCGTTCGACAACAGTGAGCAGCACTGGTCGCGACGCAGACTGGCCCTGCTCAACGAGGCGGCGGCCACCATCGGGACCACCCTCGACGTGGTGCGCACCGCGGAGGAACTCGTCGAACTGGTCGTTCCCCGGTTCGCCGACTTCGTCAGCGTGGACCTGCTCGACTGGGTGCTCGGCGCGGACGAACCCCCGGCGGCACCCGCCGAGGAGGTCGTACTGCACCGGGTGGCCCACGGGTCCGGCAACGAGGGCACGCCGGAGGCCGTGATTCCGCTGGGGGCCAAGGACACCTACCCGCCGTCCACCCCGCCCGTGCGGGCGATGGCGGAAGGCCGGGCGGTTCTCGTGAACGTCGGCGAGCAGGCGTTCGACGACTGGGTGGCGGAGCGCAACGCCCGCGAGCCCGTCGGACGGCCGTACCGCGTGGGCGTCCACTCCATGGTCACCGTGCCGCTGAGGGCGCGCGGCACCATCCTGGGCGTCGCGGTCTTCCTGCGCATCACCCGGCCCGACCCCTACACCGAGGACGATGTCGCCCTCGCCGAGGAACTGGCCAGCCGCGCCGCCGTCTGCGTCGACAACGCCCGCCGGTTCGCCCGCGAGCGCTCGACCGCGCTGGCGCTCCAGCACAGCCTGCTGCCCCGGGGGCTGCCCGGTCAGGCCGCCGTCGAGGTCGCCCACCGCTATCTGCCCTGCGGATCGGTGGCCGGCATCGGCGGCGACTGGTTCGACGTCATCCCGCTGTCCGGCAGCCGGGTCGCCCTGTGCGTCGGTGACGTCGTGGGCCACGGAATCCAGTCCTCCGCGACCATGGGACGGCTCCGTACGGCCGTACGCACCCTCGCGGACGTCGATCTGCCGCCGGACGAGCTCCTCACGCACCTCGACGACCTGGTCACCCATCTGGCCGACGAGGAGGACGACGAAGACGTCGCCGAGGTGGGCGCCACCTGCCTCTACGCCGTCTACGACCCGGTGTCGCGCCGGCTGACCCTCGCCTCCGCCGGACACCCGCCGCCGGCCGTCCTGGCACCCGGCGGTGTCGCCGAGCTGATCGAGGTGTCGGCGGGACCGCCGCTCGGCGTCGGTGGCCTGCCCTTCGAGGCGACCGAGCTGCAACTGCCCGAGGGCTCGCTCCTCGCCCTCTACACCGACGGCCTGATCGAGGACCGAGACCGGGACATCGACCACGCCACCGCCGAGCTGTGCCGCGCGCTGAACCTGCCCGGCGCCTCGCTCGACGCCGTGTGCGACGCGGTCCTCAAGACCGTACTGCCCGAGCAGCCCGGCGACGACGTGGCCCTGCTGCTCGCCCGTACGCACGCGCTGGGCGCCGGCCGGGTGGCCACCTGGGACGTCCCGCCGGACCCCGCGCACGTGGCGGTCACCCGTCAGGCGGCCATGGAGCAACTGGCCGCCTGGGGGCTGGACGAGGAGACGTTCGTCACCGAACTGGTCGTCAGCGAGCTGGTCACCAACGCCATCCGGTACGGCGAACCGCCCATCCAGCTCCGGCTGATCCGCGACCGGGCCCTCATCGTCGAGGTCTCCGACGGGAGTTCCACCTCACCGCATCTGCGGCGGGCGCACGCCTACGACGAGGGTGGCCGAGGCCTGCTGCTCGTCGCCCAGCTCACCCAGCGCTGGGGCAGCCGCCAGACGGGCACCGGCAAGACGATCTGGGCGGAGCAGCCGCTGCCGGCCGAGTGATCCGGCCGGCCGGTCGGGTTCGGCGACCGGTCACTCGAAGTCGCATCCGGGGTTCGGCGCGTCCTCCGAGAAGGGCGAGCCCTGCGGCAGGACGTACAGGACGTCGAGCACGAGGGGCGTGCTGCCGAGGTTCCGGCCGATGTGGACGTAGTCGGAGCCGGCCGGCTCGCTGATGGTGCCGCCCTGCGTGTACACGCCGTCCGACGCGCAGGTGGAGTCGAAGTGGCTGAGGGTGCCCTGCTTGACGTAACCGCGCAGCGGGCCGTCGTGATAGTGCCAGCCGGTGGCCTGACCTGCGGGGATGGTGACCTCCCGCAGGATGTAGTCGGTGTCGCCGACGGTGGTCCGGAAGAGGACGCGGCCCGATACTCCCGGCCCGGGCGGCGTGGCGTGGGCCGTGCCGCAGGCGAGTACGGCGGTGACCGTGACGGCCCCGGCGGTGGCGGCGCGAAGCAGACTGCGCATGGTGGGGGTCCCCTCGAGGGCGAGCGAGTGAGCGCGTGACGAGCAGGTGACGTGATCCTAAAGGGGTGCGCCGGGGGCGGAAAGGGGGCCCCGGACCCGGAGGTGGCCGAACTCGACGCGTTGGGGGAGGAGTTGGGCCGGAGTGCGGAAAACTCGGCGCTCTGCGTTGTCCGTCGCCGGTCAGAGCCCGGCGGCGCGCGGGTCGCCTCGCTCGGCGAGCGGGAACTGCCAGTACGAGAACAGCCGGTTCTCCAGGTGCAGCCGCCGCAGTACCCGCATCACGTCGTTGACCACCCCGGCGTCGGTGACGGCCTCGTGGGGCCGCAAGTGCCGTCGTAGACGCTCCATTTGAAGCAGGAGCAGTGCGCCGCTGGGCAGTGGCTCCTCCAGCGCGGCCGCGGAGTGGACGTAGGTGTGCACGCAGGCCGCGGCGGCGTGCAGGAGGCAGTACTCCTTGGCCAGGTCGAAGAACTCGGCGGACTGACCGTAGTCCCGGCCCAGCGAGGCCTTGAGCGAGGTGACGCGTTCGCGCAACGAGGCCGCCCCGGCGAGGAGTTGCGCGGCGGTGTCCGCCGCCCGGGTCAGCCGGTCCCGCTCGTCGGGCCTCGCTTCCGCGGCCAGCCGGCGCAACCGTACGAGGGCGGCGGGAGCGGCGAGGAGGGCGTCATCACGGCCGCGGCTGTTCAACTCCTGGTCCCAGGGCCGGTACAGCGGCAGCTGACGGTCGATGCCGAAGAGCACGGCCGCCCGGGTGTCCGCCTCGTCGAGCAGGTCCTGGCCGGCTGTCGTGGCCGTGGCGAGCAGACCGTCGAGCTGGAGTGCGATGTTCCTGAGGTTCTCGGCGGTGTTGCCGTCGGCGAAGGTGGCGACCGACAGATCACGCAGCATCTTCTGGTGGATCGCGTACTGCGGATGGCCGCGGAGGTAGAAGCTCGCTCCGAGCACGACGTTGAGCTGTGCGTAGGTGCGTTCCAGGAGCGTCGGCACGAAGTACTTGACGACGGACGACCACACGCCGGTGTGCTCCGGCACGACCTGCAGGGCGCGCACCGCGCCCAGACTGACCGCGTCGGCGACCATCAGGTCCGCGAAGCACTCGGTCAACTGCCGTCGGGAGTAAGGGGTTTCGCGGACCTTGCGGCCGAGGGCGGTTCGTCCGTCGGTGAAGTCGAGGATGCCCCGCAATCCGGTGTCCACGGCCGAGAGCGCGATGCCGCTGACGAGGGTGTGGGCCGTCTGCGCGGTCTTGAGCGCGATCTCCAGGCCCTGTCCCTCGCGGCCGAGGCGGGCGGAGTCCGGCACGAAGACCCGGTCGAGCCGGAAGCCGCTCATGTCGAGCCCGCGCAGTCCGTGCATGCGCTCGCGCGGCAGTTCGTTCACGGCCCCGGCGGGGGTCTGCCGCCGGTCGAGGACGAAGACGGAGTAGCCGCCCGGTCCGCCCCGGGGGTCGGTGCGGGCGTAGATGCTGAGCCCGCCGGTGACACTGCTGTTGCCGACCAGCCACTTCTCCCCGGTGAGGAGATAGCCGCCGTCCGTCTTCTCGGCGGTCATCTCGTCGGCCGGCAGATCACCGCTGTGCCGGATTTCCGACAGGCCCCAGGCGAAGCGGTTGCCACGCCGGATGGAGTCCACCAGCGCCCGCTTCTGGGCCTCGGTGCCCGCCACCCACGCCGGCATGAAACTGAGGCTAGTGATGACGAACGCGGTCGCGGTGGTCGGGTCCCGGCGGGCGATCAGCCGCATCAGGTTGAAGCCGGTCTCCACATCGCCCGCCTTGCCGCCCTGCGCGCGGGGGAGCGAGTAGTCCAGGGCGCCCCAGCGCTGGAGAAGGTGCACGAACTCGGTGGGGTGGTCGTCCTGTTCGTCGTGTTCGAGGACACGGGTGTACGGCATACGGCTGCTGGGGTCGTGCGGATCGCCCAGGTCGCGTTCCAGCCGTCCGGCCAGCTCCGTGAGGTCCGATTTCGGCATGGGGGTCTCCCAACGGTCTGTGATCGGCGGCCTGTTCGGACACGGAGCGGCACAACTCGTCGTTCCTGGCTCACGATTGCTGCCGCGCGGGCACGCGTCCGATCACCTGGTCCAGACATGCGGTTCCACGTGTAAAGAGGCGGAGTTCGGGAGTGGCCGCCCGAAGCACGCAGGTCACAGTCTTGCCAGCCTGCTGAATTTTGGACAACCGATCTTCCACGGAGTGGAAAACAAACTTTGGTTTGCTTCCGTGGTCACGCTAATCGCCGGCGTCGGCGCCGCGTCTGAACGCGCCAGGAGTCATGTTCACGCGTCGCGCGAAGAACTTGCCGAAGTTCGTGACCTCGGTGAACCCGAGTTGGCGGGCGATGGTTCCCACGGGCAGATCCGTGTGGACCAGCAGACGCTTCGCCTCCAGGGCGACGCGGGCGTCGATCACATCCTTGGCGGAGGTGCCTACGACGGAGTGGCAGGCCCTGGACAGGGTGCGGGGCGTGCAGTTGAGGGCGGCGGCGTAGTCCTCGACGAGGCGGGTGGTGCGGTAGCTGTGCTCCAGCTCTCGCCGGAAACGGAGGAAGAGCTCGCCGTTCTCGTGGGAGGGGCTCTCCTGCCGCGCGAGCCCCCGGCCCTGGCTGCGGCAGATCTGGTCGATGTGCAGCAGGGTGACAGCGAGCAGATGCTTGAGGATGTCCTCGCCGAGCCCCTGGTCGGGCCGCTCGAACTCCTCCTGCAACATGTCCAGTACGCGTTCGAAGGTGGCCAGTTGGTCGTCGTGGAGCTGCCAGTGGGAAGGGCGCAGGACGTCGTCGAGCATCCCCATGTGGGCGCGCAGGCGCAGGGGAAACGTTTCGGTGAACATGACCATGCGCGCGTCCATGTCCGGCCCGGGGGCGAACTGGATCACCTGGTTCGGCCGGATCCACAGCAGCGAACCCGCTCGGCAGGGGTAGCGGGTGGAGTCGATCGTGATCTCCCCGGTGCCCGCCCCGACCAGGGTGACCTGGTGGAAGGCCAGCCGGTGCGGAGTCGTGGGCACGTCCGAGCAGTGCCTCCGGCGTAGCTCGCTGAGCGAGGTCATCGCCAGGCCGATGCCGGGCCTGCAGGCGGGGGTGTACGGGACCACAGGGATCGGTAACGTAGCGAAATCGACCATGAACGTTCCGGAATCGACCTTTCTCATGCTCCTTCAAATCTCAATGATAGGCGTGGCCGCCCGTCGCCGGATCATGTCCGGCCCATGCATGAGTAACGTTCCCCGCATGATGTGCAGGTGAAGGGAAGTAACGGGATGACCACCCACCCCGGCGCCCCCGAGCGCTCGGTTGTCGACCGCACGCTCAGCATTCTCGGCGTCTTCGACCGCGACAATCGCACCCTGACGCTGAGCGACATCAGCCGACGCTCCGGGCTTCCGATCACCACGGTCCATCGCATCGTCAACAAGCTCCATGGCTGGGGCGCGCTGGAACGGAGAGAGCGAGGCGGATACAGCATCGGCCTGAGACTGTGGGAGACGGCGACCCTCGCCCCCCGCTACTCGAGCGTGGCCGAGGCCGCGCGGCCCTGTCTCGTGGAACTCCAGAACCAGGCCGGCGGCGCGGCGGTCCTCGCCCTCCGGGACGGGACGGAGAGCGTCTGTCTCTCGTTCATCTCCAACGATCCCTGTCTCACGTCGGTTTGGGGCGACCCCGGCTGCCGGCTGCCGTTGCATGTCACCGCGGTGGGCCTCGTCCTGTTGGCGAACGCCGATGTCGAGCTGCAGAACGAGGTCTGCGCCGGTCCGCTGCGCGCGTACACCAGTGCCACCGTCACCGACGGCACCGCACTGCGGAACCTGCTGAACAAGATCAGACGGGAGGGATACGCGATGTTCTGCGGCGCCCTCAGCGAGGGCCATGGGGGGATCGCGGCCCCGGTGCGCAACGCGCGCGGCACGGTGGTGGCGGCGGTGGGCGTCGTGGGATCGCTGGACCTGCTGCAATCGTCCCGGCTGGCCCCGTTGGTCCTCGCCGCGGCGGAGGCGGTCTCCCAGCGCGACCGGACAGAAGGGTTGCGGATGGTGGAGGCGGGCGCGTAGGCGGCAGCCCAGCCGTCGGGTGGACCGCCGTTTCCAGCGCCGCGTCCAACCGGCACACTCACGAGGGAGGCCGACAGGCGTCACGGAATCACGATCGGAGCGTGCATGAGGACGGACCAGGCCACGAACGGCGAAGTACCGCCGCCCGCCCCGGCATCGGCGGCGGGGGCCGCCGGACTCGAGGTGAGGCCGGTGGCCGGGCACATCGGCGCCGAGATCTCGGGAGTCGACCTGACCGAACCCCTCGACGACACCGTGGTGGCCGCGATCAGGGCGGCGGTGCTGCGCTGGAAGGTGGTGTTCTTCCGCGGCCAACGCCTCGACCACGCCGGGCACATCGCCTTCGCCCGCCGGTTCGGCGAGCCCGTCGTTCTCGGACGGCGCGGCGGCGCGTCCCCGGCCGGCTTCCCGGAGGTCGAGACGACCGCCGACCGGCTGGAGCTGGGCGGACGGTACGGCATGGAGCACGCCGAGTGGCTGGAGCGGCGCCGCCACTCACTGCTGCGCGGCTGGCACTGCGACCACGGCGCCCGTATCGACCCGCCCGCCGCGACCATCCTGCGCGCCGAGACCGTACCGCCGTACGGCGGCGACACCACCTGGTCCAATCTGGCCGCCGCGTACGCCGGACTCTCCGCGCCCGTACGGGAGTTCGCGGACGGGCTTCGGGCGGAGCACCGGCTCGGCGTCGGCTACCAGGCACGGCCCGGCGACGACGCGTACCTCCGCCATCTGCTGGACCACCAGGTCGCCTCGGTGCACCCGCTGGTACGGGTGCACCCGGAGACGGGGGAGCGGGTGCTGTTCGTCAACGGCTACTACCTCGAGCAGATCGTGGACGTCTCCCGCGCGGAGAGCCGGCTGCTCCTGGAGATGCTTCTCGAACAGGCGACCAGGCCCGAGTACACGGTCCGGTTCCGCTGGGAGCCCGGAAGCGTCGCCTTCTGGGACAACCGGGCCACCATCCATCTCGCCCCCAGCGACAACGCCCACCTCGGCCACCCACGGGTCATGCACCGAGTGATGCTGACCGGCGACATCCCGGTGGGCGTGGACGGCAGGCCGTCGGCGCCGGTCACCGGCACCGAACCCGGGCGGTGGTGAGAACCCGACGACTCTCAGCCGGTGGCCGGCTGCCAGCCGAGGGCGGGGCCGAGCCGGGTCGCCATGTCCGTGAGGATCTGGACGTAGTCCTCGTGCTCGAAGGTGAAGGGCAGTGCGAAGGCCACCTCGTCGATCTCCTGGAACGCGACGTGCGCGTACAGGCGTTCGGCGATCTCGGCTGATGTACCGACGAGGTCCGGCGCGAACATCAGGCGCGCCGGACCCTGCGGGGACGCGGTGCGCGGCAGCCGCTTCGCCGCGTACTCCTCGTACTTCGCGCGCTGCTCGGGGGAGGCGCTGTCGGTGGGGATGACGACGAGGCCCTGGGAGACCCGGGCCCGGTCGCCGTCGGGGTGGTGGGCCCGGAAGGCACGGACGCTCGCGAGCTGGATCTCGGCGAAGTCCGGCGACTCCTCGTCGCCCTCGGCCTTGACGACGCTGCTGGTCAGGAAGTTCATCCCGTGCTCACCGGCCCACCGTGCCGAGCGCAGACTCCCGCCGCCGTACCACAGCCGGCTGCCCAGCCCCGGGGAATGGGGCTGCACCCGGTCCGAGAACACCTCGAACCCCTGCACCCCGCTGAAGTCGCTGGCCGCCTTCCCGCGCACATGGTCCAGCAGCCGTTCGACCCGCCGGTAGCTGAAGTCCTCGGCGTCCGCCGTGTCGGGGTACAGGGCGTCCTTGACGTGGTCGTAGTTCATCGGCGGGCCGACACTCAGACCCGGGTTGAGCCGGCCCCCGGACAGGATGTCGACGGTCGCCCAGTCCTCCGCCAGGCGCAGCGGGTTCTCCCAGCCCAACGGGGTGACCGCGGTGCCCAGTTCGATCCGGCTGGTGCGCTGCGAGGCCGCCGCGAGGACGGCCACGGGGGAGGAGATCCCGTACTGGAGATGACGGTGGCGCAGCCACGCGCTGTCGAAGCCCAGTCGCTCACCCAGCTCGATGATCTCCAGCGTCGACTCGTGCCCTGCCCGTGGATCGTCCCCGTCGAACAGCCCGATGGTGAGAAAGCCCAGTTTGCGCAGTGGCTGTGAGGGGGTGGGCACGAGCTCCTCCAACGAACGTCGTACGGATGTTCACGCTGTGTCGATTGTGCCAGGCGGCGGGGTCAAAGCGATCACCACTTCGTCCTCGACCGGCGGGTCCAGCTCCTGCCTGAGCATGCCCGTCGCGGAGAAACAGCGCAGCCGGACCGCCTCCGGGGACACGTCGAGACGCAGGAAGCTCTTGAAGAAGGGCGGACTGTACGTCGCCGAGCCGGGCGAGAACAGCTGTGTGTACGCCTTGCGGACAGGGAGCCGCAGGCGCCGTGTGCGGCCGGGCCGGCGTGCCGTGCCCAGCAGCCCCGCGACCAGCCGGATGCGCCAGGTCAGCCGGACCGGCTCACCCGGTGCGCGCGCCGGACGGATCCCGAGACGCTCGGCGATCACGGCCGTCGCCTCGGCCTCGGAGAGGGTGAAGAAGCGCCGCAGCCGCAGTCGTCTGCCGTATACCCCGCTGTAGAAGGCCAGCGAGTCGCCGCGCAGCGGATAGCAGCGGAAGTCGTCCTCGGTGACATCGGCGACCGCGACGCGCTTGATGGTGTGGGTGGCGTGCATGAACGCACCGCCCCCGCCCGACACCACGTACTGGATGGTGCGGCCCTGCACGGTCACCGGATAGCGCTGGTAGTTGTGGATGTCGCCACCGATCGCGGCCACGAAGTTGCGCTGCGGATCGCGGACGAGGTCGTCGACCGTGCCTCCGCCCTCGATGGGGCACGGATGGTGCTCGCCGTCGACGTACAGGGGCGAGCCGGTGACGAGGATCTTCGGGACCGGCCCCTCGGACACCTCCCGCAGCCAGCGGCCCTGTTCGGCGTCGAGCGTGCCCAGCAGACCGGTGTCGATGCCGATGAGGCGCACGGGTCCGGCGTCGATCGCCCAGTACGGGCCGGGCTGGAGGCCCTGTTGGGCGGGCGCCGAGCGCAACTTGCCCGCCTCGGCCAGGCGTTGCTCGTCGACCGCGCTCGGCCTGTGCCACAGGAGGGAACGCAGCCAGGCCCGGGTGAGGGGGCGGGGCGCGGGGTCGGCCGGAAGGGGCGGAGCGCCGCAGAACACGCGCATGAACCCGTTCAGGTCCTCGTACCAGTCGTGGTTGCCCGGGATCGCGTAGATCGGCGCCTGGTAGTCCTGGTAGGGGCGGAAGAACTTGGTGCCGTAGTCGTCGGTCGCCCCGACCGGGTAGATCACGTCACTGGCGAGCACGGTGAACGCCGTGTCCTGACCGACCTTCAGAAAGCCGGGTACGACGGAGTACTGGGGTGCGTCGCCCTCGCCCGTGTCGCCGATGACCATGAAGGAGAAGTGGTCCGGATCGCTCCGCCTGATCACCTTGTCCGGGGGCGCGCCCGCTGCCGTTCGCTCCGCCGCCAGACGGCTCCGGGTGCGGCCCGTCGGGTCCCCGAACCAGGAGGCCAGTACACCGTTGCGGGCGGGCCACAGGGTCCGGGGGTCGACCCAGGAGAGCTTCTCGACCCGACGTGGCATCAACTCCCGGTAGGAGCCCGGTTCTTCGAGGTTCCAGCCGGCGCCCTCCGGGGTGTCGCGGGAGGAGTGGGACTGTGTTGAGTCGACCATCGGCGCACCGTAGCAATGTTCTACAGCCGAAGATCCGTCCGGGTCGGCGACGTGGTCCGCGGCCGGCCGGGGAAGGGCTGTTCGGCTTCCCGCCGAGACGGCTGCTTACCGATGAGCGGCGTCTCCTGAGCTGTGGGCTGTTGCCGCGAGGTCCGCCCGCCCCACTCGCCGTCGCCCAGCACGAGCAGCGGGTCGAACATCACCACGACCCCGGCCAGCAGCAGGAAGATGACCGGGCCGATCAGCATCGGCAGCAGGAGCGAGGTCGGCGAGTCCCCGGACCAGATGGTGCCACCCGATTCGTGCACATGGACGCTGACGGCGGCCATGCCCGTGTAGTGCATGCCGGTGACGGCCACACCCATCACCAGGCTGGCCCCGAGGCTCGTCAGGAAGCCCCGGATGGAGACGACCGCCCACAGGGCGGCGGTGGCGGCGACGATGGCGATCACCACGGAGAGCGCGACGGTCAACCCGTTGTAGTGGATCGTGCCGTTCAGATGGAGTGCCGCCATACCGAGGTAGTGCATCGCGGCGACGCCGAGGCCTGTCACGATGCCCGCGATGGACAGCGCGGCGGGCGTGGCGCCCCGGTATCCGACGACGAACACACCGACACCGACGACGACGATCGCCACGGCGAGGCTGATGACCGTCAGCCCGGTGTCGTAACGGACCGCGGTCTCCTCGACCTGGAACCCGATCATCGCGATGAAGTGCATGGTCCAGATTCCGCACCCGATGGCCGCGGCGCCCAGCGCCAGCCAACCCGGCTTCCACGAGTCCTGGTTGAGCAGGGTCCTGACCACGCAGCGCAGGCCCAGGGCGCTTCCCAGGCAGGCCATGACGTAGGCGGCCACCGGGGTGACGAACCCGTAGCTGAATCCGTCAATTGTTCCCTGCATATGCCAATTCCCCCTGAGGCGCAAGATGTTGAGGGATGAAATTCTCGCCTCGGATGCGAGTAAATCAAGCAGTTACCGCGAGTATTCGGTGAAATTTGCTTGAACGAAGGTCAGTATCGGTCGAAAAAGGATGGGACTCGGTCGGAGTCCCTTGTTCCGGTTGTGATGCCGCTGTTCGGTTCGCTGATCGCTATGCTGCGCGACAAAGCGTTCAAACGAACATCCGCTGCACCGGCCCGCCCGATGCGCCGACTTGAGGGAGCGAACGGCATGCGCGAGCCCGTCGAACTGAGGCGGCAGCGGATCCTGGCCGCCGTGCAGGCGCGCGGTGCGGCCCGGGTGACCGATCTGGCGGCCGAGCTGGAGGTTTCGGTGGTCACCGTCCGCCGGGACGTGGAGGAACTCGCCCGCGAGGGAAGACTCCGGCGCGGCCACGGCATCGCCCGCTCCACCCTCCCCGTCCCGGCACCCCCGCCCGGGCGGGCCGCCGCGTCCGGCGACGGCGACACGGTCGTCCTGGTCGTACCCGCCCGCCACTCCTATCTCTATGAGACCCTGCACGGCGCCCGCTCTGTCCTGGAGGAGGCGGGCGCGCGCATCGCCCTGCACATCGCCCCGCAGGTCGCCGGCGCCGAACAGCCCCTGGTGGAACGGGCGTTGGCGGACGGAGCCCGGGGTGTGCTGATCGCCCCGACCTGGCACACCCTCGCCGCCGAGGAGGCCGACGCGAAGTGGCTGTGCGCCCTCGGCGTACCGACGGTCCTGATGGAACGCAGACCACGCCCCGGCAGCGCCCTGCACGCCCTGGACTCCGTGTGCTCCGACCACTGGTACGGCGCCCATCTCGCCGTCGAACACCTGGTCGCCCTCGGTCACCGCAGGGTCGTCTTCGCCGCGCGGGACGACAGCCCCACCGCCCGGGCCCTGCGTGCCGCCCTCGCCGAGATCGCCGGCGCCCATCCGGAACTCGACGCCTGGACTCTCACCCTCAGTTCCCCCGAGGCGGGCCCCGACCGCACCGACGGCGCGGACCGGCCGCCCGTCGCCTTGCCCGGTGTCCTGCGTGAACTGGAGGCCACGGCCTGCGTGTTGCACGGTGACGCGGACGCGCTGATGCTGGTCCAGGACCTGGCCGCGCACGGAATCCGGGTGCCGGAGGACTGCTCGGTCGTCGCGTACGACGATGTCGTGGCCGCCCTCGGCAGCACTCCCCTCACCGCAGTGGCGCCACCCAAGGGCGAGGTCGGCCGAGCCGCCGCCGAGCTGTTGCTGGAGCGCCTGCGGGATCCGCGTGGCGGCGGGGGGCGGCCGGCCCGACGGATCGAACTGCTGCCGGAACTGAAGGTGCGCGGCTCGACCAGGGCGCTGACCTCCCAGTAATCGGCCTCCGACTCGCAACGATCGTTTGACCGCTTTATTTTCTTCTGATCGTTCTATTGACCGTTTGCTCTGTGCCGATCAGGATTTCCCTGTCTCGCAGCAAGGAGTGACCGACCCGAATGACCGTGTACTCGCCGGGCCCCGGCTTCCGCCCCCGTGCCGCCCTCGCCATGTCCCCGGACGCCGCTGCCGCCGTCCTCGATCCCGCCTCGCTGGCCGCCCTCGCCGCCGTCTGCGACCTCGCCCCGCTGCCGGTCCTCGACGACTTCGGCACGGAGCGCGCACGCGAGATCCTCGCCGACGTCGATCTCCTGGTCACGGGCTGGGGCTGCCCCGTACTGGACGCCGACGTCCTCGAGGCGGCACCCCGGCTGCGGGCGGTCGTGCACACGGCGGGCAGCGTCCGCCCGCATGTCACCGACGCCTGCTGGGAACGCGGCATCGAGGTGTCCTCCGCCGCCGCCGCGAACGCCCTGCCGGTCGCCGAGTACACCCTCGCCATGATCCTGCTGAGCGGAAAACAGGTGCTGGAACGGGCCCACGCCTACGCCACCACCAAGACCCGCGACAACTGGCTGCGCACCTCCCGCACCATCGGCAACTACCGCCGGACCGTGGGCATCGTCTCCGCGTCCCTCATCGGCCGGCGCGTCATCGAATTACTGCGCCCCCACGACTTCGACGTCCTCCTGTACGACCCCTTCGTCACCGACGCCGACGTGGCCGAACTGGGCGTGGAACGGGTGGAGTTGGACGCGCTGTTCGCCCGCTCCGACACGGTCAGCCTGCACACCCCGCTGCTGCCCGCCACCCGGGGCCTGGTGAGCCGCGCCCTGCTCGACGCAATGCGTCCCGGCGCCGTGTTCATCAACACCGCCCGAGGAGGCGTCGTCGACCAGGACGCCCTCACCGACGCCGTACGGGCGCGCCGCATCCGCGCCGTGCTCGACGTCACCGACCCCGAAGTCCTGCCCCCCGGGCACCCGTTGTGGGACTGCCCCGACGTGCTCCTCACTCCCCACCTCGCCGGTTCCCAGGGCAACGAATGGCGCCGCCTGGCCGATGTCGCCGTCGCCGAGACGGAGCACTGGGCATCCGGCGCGGGCTTCCGGCATCCCGTACGACGCGAAAGGCTGGCCTTCCTCGCATGAGCAGCACGGCCCGTAACACCAGCAGCCGCATCCCCTTCGCCTTCCCGCCCGAGGACCGTGGGCCGAGCCCGTACACCGGGTACACACGGGCCCACTGGGAGGCCGTGGCGGACGGGCTGCTGGCCGCAGCGTGGCGCTTCAGCACCCCCGGCGGCGCCCTGCTGGACCTGCCCGGCGTCCCGTCCCGCTCCGGGGTGCGCTCCGACGGTCTCGAAGGCTACGCCCGCACGTTCCTCGCCGCCGCCTTCCGCGTCGCGGGCGCCGGCGGCGACGACCCGCACGGCTGGCTCGACCGGTACGCCCAGGGCCTCACGGCCGGCACCCGCACCCCCGGCCGCGAGGACACCGAGTCCTGGCCGCTCATCCTCGACCACGACGTCCAGGGCCAGCCGATGGTCGAGTCGGCCTCCGTGGCCCTCGGCCTCAGACTGACGGCGCCCTGGCTGTGGAAGCGGCTCGACTCCGCCGTACAGGACCGGGCGGAGGAATGGCTGCGCGGCTCGCTGCGGCATTCGCCCGCGCCGAACAACTGGTACCTCTTCCCCTACACCGTCGCCGGTTTCCTGGAGTCCGTGGGACGTGGGGACGCGGAGACGGCCAGGGCCCGCGAACACGCCCTGGGGCTGATGGAGACCTGGTACCGGGGCGACGGCTGGTACGCGGACGGCGACGGCCGGGCCTTCGACCACTACAACGGCTGGGCGCTGCACCTGTACCCGGTCCTCGACGCCCATCTCGCCGACGACGGAGAACAGTCCGCCCTGTACGGCCCCCGGCTGCGCGAACACCTCGAGGGCTTCGCGCTGATGTTCGGTGGAGACGGCGCCCCGATCCACTTCGGCCGCTCCCTGTCCTACCGCTTCGCCGCCTCCGCCGCCGTGGGCCTCGGCGCCCTCACCGGCCACACCCCGCTCACTCCCGGCGCGAGCCGCCGGCTGATCAGCGGCAACCTCCGCCACTTCCTCGACCGTGGAGCCCTGACCGACGACGGCCTGCTCACCCTCGGCTGGCACGGCCCCCACCCGGCCACGCTCCAGACCTACTCGGGCCCCGCCTCCCCGTACTGGGCCTCGAAGGCCTTCATCTCGCTCCTTGCCCCCGCCGACGCCCCGTTGTGGACGGCCACGGAGGAACCGGCACCGGTCGAGGAATCCGACCGGGTGCTCGCGCTGCCCGCCCCGGGGCTGCTGGTGCAGTCGACCCGCGCGGACGGGATCGTACGGCTCCACAACCACGGCAGCGACCATGTCCGCCCGCACGAGGGCGAGACGGCGGCCGAGGACGATCCGCACTACGGCCGCCAGGCCTACTCGACGCACTCCGGCCCGACGGCCCTGGCGAATCTCGCCGACAACCACCTCTCCGTGGAGATCGGCGGCCGGGGCAGTGTGCGCCGCCGTCTCCACCCGCTGGGCGCGGGCCACGGGGACGGCTGGGGCTGGGCCGCCTCCTGGCACCGGCCGGTCTTCACCGCCGGGCCGCCCATGGTGCCGGGACTGCGAGTGGAGAGCGTCACGGTGGTACGAGGCCGCCACGAACTCCGTGTCCACCGCGTGACCGGCGCTCCGTCCGGCACCCGCGTCACCCACACCGGGTGGGCGACGGGCCCGGAGGAGGAGGTGACATCGACCCTGCACGCCCTGTACGGCTGGAACCCGGAAACAGAGGAGGCCCGCGCCCCCCAGGGCACCGCCTATACCCGCTGGGCCCTCGTCCCCCGCCTGACCACCGAAACCTCCGGCACCTCACTCCACGCGTCCCTGGCAACCCTGACAGCCGACCCGAAACCGGTCGTACCCGAGCAAGTGATCACCGGCATCGAGGCCACCGAAAAGACGATCGAGATTCAATGGACGGAGGACAACGCCCGCACGAGGATCACTTTCGAACCCTTGACTGTGCTCCACGCGCTCGCAGAACTGACCTAAGGGGCGCGGGGAACTGCGCGACAAGCCCCCACCGGCCCGCAGCAAACGAACCACGCCCCGGGGCACAGAAAACAACCAACCTCACGGCAACAACTTGTCCAACGCCGCAGCCCCCTCCTTCGCCAGCTTCCGCTCCGCCCAAGCCAAATTACGCGGAGTGAGATCACGACCCGTGGCCAACACCAGATCCTCCGCCGAAGCGCCATGCTCCGCACCGGTGTGGAGCAGGGCGTCGGGGGTCGTGGTGTCGTCGGACGGAGAGGGCGAATCGGAGTGCTGGATCGGCATGACGTCTCCTTGCTCGACCGGACCTCCTACCACCATGCACAGCCCACGCCCCGCGCGCACCCCGCACCGCCGTGACAACGACGTCAGGGCGCCGTCACTCGAAGCGGGACGTGTCCCCCGCGCCCCGGCGGATGATCTCGGCCTCGCCGCTGGAGAAGTCGATGACCGTCGTCGGCTCCGTACCGCAGTCCCCGGAGTCGACGACCGCGTCCAGGACATGGTCGAGCCGTTCCTTGATCTCCCAGCCCTGCGTCAGCGGCTCCTTCTCGTCGGGCAGCAGCAGCGTGCTGGACAGCAGCGGCTCGCCCAGCTCCGCCAGCAGGGCCTGCACGACCGTGTGATCGGGGATGCGCACGCCCACGGTCTTCTTCTTCGGGTGCAGCATCTTGCGCGGCACCTCGCGGGTCGCGGGGAGAATGAACGTGTAACTGCCCGGCGTGGACGCCTTCACCGCCCGGAACACGTCGTTGTCGACCTGCACGAACTGGCCGAGCTGCGCGAAGTTCTGGCAGACCAGGGTGAAGTGGTGACGGTCGTCGAGCTGCCGGATCGACCGGATGCGGTCGATACCGTCACGGCTGCCGAGCTGGGACCCCAGCGCGAAACAGGAGTCCGTCGGGTACGCGATCAGCGCACCGGAGCGGATGCTGTCGGCGACCTGACTGATCGTGCGGGGCTGCGGGTTGTCGGGATGGACGTCGAAGTACCTTGCCATCCGTCGAGCCTATGCCCTACGTGAGGTAAATTCCGGACCGGTGCGGTGCGCACGTGATCGACCTGGGGAGAGCCGTCGTGTTGGGCAGCAGGACCGGAGGCGGACGTGACGGCACCTGCGGCGACTGGACGTACGAACTCCTCGAGCAGCTGAGGCCGGCCGCCCGCGACATCAACGGGGTGACCACCTGGCTCGCCGGAGCCATCGAGGCGGAGGTGTCCCTCCACGACGTGACCGGCACCCTCCTCGCCGGAACCCGACTGCCCGCGGACGACGCCCTGGTGACGGACGTGGCCAGCGGCAGAATCGCTTCCGCCGCGGTGGACACCCCGGGACACCACGTCCGGCTGGTCGGACTCGGGCACCCCGACACCAAGGGCGTCCTCGGGGTGGCCCGTCGCCGGCCCTTCGACCGACGGGCCACCGACATCGTCGCCCGCTCCGTCTGGGTGCTCGAACTACTCCTGCGGGAACGCGAGACGGCCGGCGCCGTACGCCGCCTCGACCGGGCGACCGCCGACCTCAGGCTCGCCATCCTCCAGCTGCTGATGGTGGGCGACATCATCGCCGCCCGCCGGGTCGCCGCCGGCCTCTGGCCCGGCCTGTTCGACACCGACTCCGCCCGCGTCTACGTACTGGAGGGCCACGCCGCGCGACGCGACGACCTGGCCGATGACTGCCAGGCGGCGGCCGAGGGGCACGCGTTGATCGTCCGCTGCCCGGCCGTGGACGAGCACCTGATCGTCGTGGCGCCCATGGAACGCGGGCACGACCTGGCGGGCCCGGAGCTGCGCTCGGTCGTCGGCGGCCATCCCGACACGTTCATCGGCGGCAGCGTGGGGCAGAACCTGGCCCAGACGGCCACCGCCTACGGACAGGCCGTGAGCGCCCTCGCCGTGGCCCGCTTCCGCTCGGACAGAGCCGCCGTGTACGCGGAACGCACGCACCCCGAGCGGCTCATGAACCCGCCGGCGCTGCGCGGCTGGGCGGACCGGCTGCTCAGCCCGCTCGACGACCTGCCCCACCACACGCGCGCCGAACTCCTCGCCACCACCCGCCTCGGATTCTCCTTCACGGCCGTGAAGACGGCGATCATCCTCGGCGTCAGCCGCAACACCGTGCGGGCCCGGATGGAACGCGTGGAGGGCCTGCTCGAAGCCGACTTCTCGGACCTCACCACCCGGGCCGCCGTCCAACTGGCCCTGAACACCCAGGCAGCAGCCCCCGACGGACCGCGCCCGCCCGGGGCCCCGGCGGCCGGACTGACCGAACTGCTGCGTACGGAAGCCCTGGTGGCCTGGGCGGACGGCCTCCTCGGGCGTCTCGCCGGTGACACCCGCGACCTGCGGCGGACGGTCCGCACCTGGATCACCGCCGGCGGAAACGCCGAACGCACCGCACAGGTGCTCGGCATCCACGCGCAGACCGTGCGCGACCACGTACGCAGCGCGGAACCCGTCCTGGAACGCGAGCTCCTCGCCGGGGGCAGCGACCTGTACGAGGTCGTCCTCGCCCATCTGGCGCTCGGCGACCTCGACGAACCGGCGGTCGGCCGGGCGAAGCGGGACCATCAGGACGCGACTGTGCACGACTGAGTGTTCGGCGCACCGGAGAGGGCACGGGCGAGATACACATCGTGTCCGTACGGACGTAAGTTCACTTTTGCGGGCGCGGCGCGGCCGGCACGGGGGTGCGGCCGTTCCCCGCGCCCGCGATCACTTCCGCGTTCCGGGGTGCGAGTAGCCGACCGCTTTCGGGGCACTCGGCCGCCATGACTACCGCAGAAGCAGCAGACGCGGGACAGGTACTCGCCGCATCGAGCAACGTACTCAATGTGATCGCCGCCTTCGCCGGTGGCCTGATCGTCGTGGCCCTGCTGATCTGGGCCGTCCGGCTGGGAGTGCGGACCAAGGAGGCGGAGTCGCCCCCGCCCAGCCCCGACGAGCAGCCCAGGCTGCCGGAGTCGGGGCCCGTGCGCGAGGAGCGGGAGCAGCGCGCGCCCAACGAGGTGCCGCCCGCCACGGAAGAGAGCGAACGGCTCAACCCGCACAATCTCCATGCCTCCGGGACCAAACGGGGCGAAGACCAGACGCGTCCGCGCTGGTCGCCGGGCAACAGCGGATCCTTCGGCAGCGGTGGTTCGGGCCGTAAGTGACTCATGGAGCGGGTGGGCCCCCTTGATCGGCGTGACGTGCCCGAATCGCCGCTCAGGCGTCGAGGCCCGGCGTGCGGCCCCGGTCGCGTCGTGATCCGCTGTGAGGTCAAGGTCTACGACGACTGACCCGGTGGCGGTGCGATGTGCTGGAGTGCGACGGCGGATCTCGTGGCGGGCGTGGGCATCGCCGCCGTGGGCGTGGCGAGTGTGAGCGCCGTGGCCCGGACGGGCCGGGGCCGTGATCTGCCGCTGGCCGCGCTGCCCCTGCTCCTGGGGGCCCACCAGATCGTCGAGTCCCTGGTCTGGCGGGCGGACGGCGGCGCCGGTCCGGCGACCCTGGCTTGGGCCGTCATCGCCCTCCCGCTGCTCGCGCTGTGGGTGCCGGTAGCCGTCCTGAGCGCGGCACCCAGGACCGCGCGACGCCGCCTCCTGCTGCCGCTGGCCGCCGGCCTCGCGACGAGCACGGCACTCGCGTACAACCTGGCGACGCACCAGGTGACCGCGGACATCCGGGGCCACACAGTCGGGTACGCCGTCCATCTCTCCCACTCCGGACTGATCCTCGCGGGCTACCTGCTCGCGACGGTCGGCGCACTCCTCCTCTCCGGCGACCGCCGGCTGCTGCTGTTCGGGGTCCTGGCCGGTGTGGGCGCGCCGGTGTGCTGGGCGCTGTGGCGACTGGAGTTCGTGTCGACCTGGTGCGCCCTCGCCGCGCTCTGCTCCCTGGTCCTGCTGCACTGGGCGCGCGGTGCGCAAATGTGCCGTACTCCAGAGGTGGGGGACCGCGGTGTGGAGACATCGTGAAGGGGAAGTCGTAGAGGGAGAGAGGCGAACGGCGGAGGGGCGATGGATTCCACCACGACACTGATCCTGATCGCCGCGGCCCTCGCGGCAGCCGCGCTGGCCGTGGCGGCCACACTGCTGGTACGGCTGGTGCGCGCCCGCCGGGACCTGCGGCGCGCGGGCCTGCCCACCGGCCCGCGCTGGGTCTTCTGGGGCGCGGTCCTCTATCTGGTGCTCCCGACCGACCTCGTGCCCGACCCCGTCTACCTCGACGACATCGGCGTACTCCTGCTGGCGCTGCGCAGTCTGCGCGCGCAGGGCGGGCGGCAGCTCGACGGCGAACGATCGTCCGGCTGAGAAACGACGAGGGCCCGGCCCGCGGTGTTCCGCGGGCCGGGCCCTCGTCGTCGCTCGTGCTGTGTACCTGTGTACCTCTGTACCGCGGTGCTGCTTATGCCTCGCTGGCCCGGAGCATGTCCTCGCGCTCGACGATCTTCACGCGTTCGCGACCCTGGGGCTCGCCCAGAGCCTTCTCCGCGGCGTCCAGCCGGTGCCAGCCCTCCCAGGTGGTGAAGCGGACGTTCCGCTCGCCGAGGAAGGCGTCCACGGCCTCCGGCGCGGGCGAAGCGGGCTCGGGCAGACGGCCGTTCGTGTAGTCGTCCAGCAGATTGGCGACGGTCTCGTTGGCGTCGCCCTTCGTGTGCCCGATCAGCCCGACGGGGCCGCGCCGGATCCAGCCGGTGACGTACATCGACGTGAGGTGGTTGCCGGTCTCCTCGATCACCCGGCCGCCCTCGTCGGGGACGGTGCCCGACTCGACGTCCCAGGGCAGCTTGGGCAGCTTGTCGGAGAGGTAGCCGACCGCGCGGTAGACCGCTCCGAGGTCCCAGTCCTTGAACTCGCCGGTGCCCTTGACGTTGCCGGTGCCGTCCAGAGCGGTCCGTTCGGTCCGCAGGCCGACGACCTTGCCGTCCTCGCCGAGGATCTCGGTCGGCGACTCGAAGAAGTGCAGGAACAGCTTGTGCGGGCGGTCGCCGATGTCGCGGATCGCCCAGTTCTCCAGCGTCTTCGCGACCATGTCGGCCTGCTTGTTGCCGCGCCGGGTCGCGATCGAGCCCTCGTCGTAGTCGATGTCCTCGGGGTCGACGATGACCTCGATGTTGGGGGAGTGGTCCAGCTCGCGCAGCTCCATCGGGCTGAACTTGGCCTGCGCCGGGCCACGACGCCCGAAGACGTGCACCTCGAGCGCCTTGTTGGCCCCCAGGCCCTCATGGACGTTCGGCGGGATCTCGGTCGGCAGCAGTTCGTCCGCCGTCTTGGCCAGGATGCGTGCCACGTCGAGAGCGACGTTGCCGACTCCGAGGACCGCGACCTTCTCGGCCTCGAGCGGCCACGTACGCGGCACGTCCGGGTGGCCGTCGTACCAGGACACGAAGTCCGCCGCCCCGTACGAGCCCTCGAGCTCGATACCGGGTATGTCGAGCGCCCGGTCGGCGGTGGCGCCCGTCGAGAAGATCACCGCGTCGTAGAAGGCGCGCAGATCGTCCAGGCTGATGTCGCTCGGGTAGTCGACGTTGCCGAAGAGACGGATCTGCGGCTTGTCGAGCACCTGGTGCAGCGCCGTGATGATGCCCTTGATGCGGGGGTGGTCGGGGGCGACGCCGTACCGGATCAGCCCGAACGGGGCCGGCATCCGCTCGAACAGGTCGATGGACACGCCGGGCTCCGCGGCCACTGCGGATTTGAGCAACGCGTCGGCGGCGTAGATCCCGGCGGGGCCGGCTCCGACAATGGCCACCCGCAGAGGGCGAGGCATGATCAGGTTCCCTTCGAGCGATGACAAGATCTTCGAAGTGAAGCCTAAACTAAGGCAAGCCTAAGCTGGTACGGGGGTCGGGGTTATGAGCTCATAAAGTGGACTTATGGGCTTGGCTCGACGGTGGCGAGCCCGCCGCGTCAGGTGCGGATCATCGCGGGCGGTACGACTGCTGCTGCGACGGCGTGTGCGTCCGGCCCTCGGTGCCGCTGCTTCGCAGGTGCTCCGCCTGCTCCTTGGTCACCTTCTGTTCGACGCCGCAGAAGGTGCACTGTGTCGTGTACTTCGTGGAGAACGGGAACAGGGGCACGAAGAACAGCGTGAACTTCGTGACGCGCTTCCTGAGTGCGTGCGCCGACGGGTTTCCGCACTGCCCGCAGACCAGCGTGAGTATCGCGAGCTGGTACAGGTACCCCTTGGTGCCGAAGATGATCATGTCCAGGTCCCTCCCGGGTGAGCGCCCGCCGGTGCGGGGCTGCCGATGATACTGAGCGCGTCATGATGCCGTTGTGAGCGCGGATCCGCGGTCCGTCCGCCCCGCAGGCCCCTCAGAAGGGGGTAGTGGATCGTATACGTCCGGTTCATCGTGGTGCACATGACCGAACTGCAGACCTTCCAACTGCCCCTGACCGTCGACGGCGGCGACGCCGACCGCTTACTCGGCCAGGCGCTCGTCGCCGCCTGGCAGGCCGACGGCATCTTCCAGATCCTGGCCACCCCCGAACAGGACGCCGCCACCGCACGAGCCCTCGCCGCCTCCCGGGCCTTCGTGGCCCGCCCGTTGAAGGAGAAGGCCGGGCACGTCTCCGACGTCACCTACAGCGGATACGTCGCCTCCGGCGAGGAGGAGACGGCCGGGGAGAAGGACGGCTCGGAGATCTTCACCGTCTGCCCCGACATCCCCGAGGACGACCCCCGCGTCCTCGACAAGTGGCCCTGCCACGGACCCGCCCCCTGGCCGTCCGAGGACTACGCGGCGGCCATGAAGGACTACATGGCCGCCGTCGGCGACATCGGCCTGCGGCTGCTCCGACTGACCGCGCTGGGCCTCGGCCTGGACGACATGGAGCACTTCACACGACTCACGGAGGACGGCTGGCACCACATGAGGGTGCTGCGCTTCCCGCCGGCCGACGCCACCACCGAGCGCGGCATCGGCTCCCACACCGACTACGGTCTGCTCGTCATCGCGGCCCAGGACGAGGTCGGCGGCCTCTACATACGGCCGCCCGTCCCGGGCGAGACCCGGGGACGCAACTGGCTCCCCGAGGAGTCCATGGCGGGGCGCTACGAGAACGAGGACCCCTGGACCTTCGTGCCCCCGACCCCCTCGGTGTTCACCGTCTTCCCCGGCGACATCATGCAGTTCATCACCGGCGGGACGCTCCTCTCCACCCCGCACAAGGTGCGCCTGGCCGACCGTGAGCGGTTCACCATGGCGTACTTCCACGAGCCGTCCTTCCAGGCCGTGGCGCGCCCCCTGGACGCCCCCGACTCCGACGAGTTCATCCACTACGGGACGCACTTCACCAACATGTTCATGCGCTGCTACCCCGAGCGCTCCACCACCGCGCGGATCGAACAGGAGGACCGGCTGGCCGTCCTCGAGCGTCTCCGCAAGGAGGCCCTGACCTCTTGACCGACGCCTGGAGCCGCCCGGCGGCTGCCGGGCGGCTCCAGCGCGCGGCCGGTGACGAACCCTCCGCTCTCGGGCCCTCCGCGATCGGGTCCTCCGCTGTCAGGGCAACAGGCCCAGACGCCGGGCCGTCGTCACCGTCTCCAGCCGGGAGTGGCAGCCCAGCCTGCGCATCGCGCTGCGCAGATAGCTCTTCACCGTCTCGGCCCGCAGGCCGAGTTCATCCGCCACGTCCGTGTTGGTCCGCCCCAGCGCGACGCACGACAGCACGTCGAGTTCACGCGCCGACAGCGCCGGGGCCGGGGCCGGGGAGCGTCGGTCCGCCGGGGCTCCCGCGTCGGCCAGTCGGCCGCTCAGCGCGGCGACCCGGTCCCGCAGATCGGTGTCGGTGAGGTGCTGGGCGAGGACCCGCAGTTCGGCGTACGCCTCTCGAATCGTCTCCCAGCGGGGGGACGCCCCCAGCGGCGACCGCCCTTCGTCCCCCGGGGGCTCGTCGAGAGCGGTGAGACGGCGTCTCACCTCGTCGCGCACCGCCAGGTTCTGTTCCAGGGCGCGGGCGGTGTCCATGACGGCGTCGACGGTGCGGTCACCCAGCCCGACCGACTGGCGGACCGCCCCGTACATCACCGCCCGCACCGTCCGGTTCACCACGACGGGGGCCGCCACGACGGCACGGATGCCCTCCGCGGCGACCATGAGGTCGTAGTGATGGCTGATCTGCCGCGAGTTCGCGTAGTCGTTGACCGCGACGGGGCGGTGCAGAGCCACCGCCTTCCCGCCGAGCCCCATGCCGAAGCCGAGGGTCAGGCCCATGAGGGCTCTGGTCGAATTGCCGGCGAACTCGGTGAGCTGGGCGTGCCGCCCTCTGGTCACGACACCGCCGAAGGTGAGATCCACGCCGGCGGTGTGGCGTAACGCGTCGATGGAGCGTTTGAGCTGGCGGTCGTCGTCCGATGTGGGGGGTGGTTTCACTGTCATGCGTTTCCTCGGTCCGCGCGGGTCGACTCGACAGGTTATACAGGCGTACACCCCGTTCTTGGGAGCTGGAAGCGGCCTTCCCCTTTCACCACCATGAGGTAAAGCGGGCCGCCCGAGCTACCCCCGGATGAGGGAGGTGGGCGCGCGGGTTCGGGCAGCGGAGAGGGAATGTGACGTACCGTCAATTACCTTTGCCTGCACTCCTCTTGACGGCCAGGAAGCGCTTGCAGGACTGTTTGCCTCGCGACGGGGGACTCCGAGTGTCGGCCGGGTTCGGCCAGGTAGGGAGTCAGCCCGTGATGTTGCCGGCGGAAGACAGCGCAGAGGCCGCCGCCGCCCGAGCCGCCGTACTGGCGCTGCGCAGGGACAGCGGTCTGCCCGTCGCGGGGACGGCCTGGGTCGTCGGCCCGCGGCTGCTGCGGATCGGTGAGACCAGCGGCGCGAAGTCACCGCAACGCCGGGGGTTTCCCGTACCGGCGGGCACCGGTCTGCTCGGCAAGGTGCTGACGACACGTCGGCCGGTAGCCGTGAGCGACTACCGGTCGGCCCGGCAGATCACCCATCAGTACGACGCGTTCATCGCGGCGGAGGACGTACGGGCGATGGCGGCGGCGCCCGTGATCGTGGGAACCAGGGTGCGGGCCGCGCTCTTCGTGGGCTCGCGCGAAGCGCTACGACTGGGCGACCGCGTACTGACCGCGGTGGCGGAGGCGGCACGCGACCTCGAGCAGTTCCTCGCGTCCCACGAGCACGCGCACCGGCTACTCACGGAGGCCAGATCCGGACGGACCACCGCCACGCCCCACGGCACTGCGGCCCTGGCGCAGGTGCACGAAGTCCACACCGAGCTGCTGGAGTTGACGGCGACCATCGACGAGACCCACCTCAAGGAACGCTTCCACGAGGTGTGTTCCCTACTGGAGTCGGGCTGCTGCTCCGAACGGACGGCGGGCGAGGCGGCGGTGCGGCTGTCGCCGCGCGAACTCGACGTCCTGACCGCGGTGGCCGCCGGCTGCACCAACCTCGTCATCTGCGACCGGCTCGGCATCGGCCTGGAGACAGTGAAGGGCCACCTGCGCTCGGCGATGCGCAAACTCGGCACCAGAACCCGGCTCGAGGCCGTCACCGCCGCCCGCCGGGCGGGCCTGCTCGCGTAGAACCGGACTGGTCCCGCCCGGACAACCGCCGCCGCACACAGGCCCGTTGATGGCCGACGACCGTCAACTGACGACCGACGAACTCCCTACGCTCCGAACCGCGACGAGCCGAGCCGCACCTGGTGACCGACGAGGCTGATCTCGACGCCGTCCGCCGTGGCGCGCGCCGCTTCGAAGCCGACGCCCTCCGGCAGACCGACCCGCCAGTCCATCCCGGCCCGATCGACACCGGGGACCGTCAGGGAGAACTCGTCGCCCTGCGCCAGCAGCGTGCCCGTGGCGTCCAACGCCGTCCCGTCCACGGTGCCCGAGACCTTCACGCGTGCCGCCTGGCCGTTCGACCCCGGCGCCCGGGACACCTGAAGCGGGCCGCCGTGGCCCGCGAGCCGGGTCAGTACCTCGGACAGTTCCTTGTACGAGAGGGTCAGTGTGCCGGTGGCGAGGTTCGCCTCCGCGCTGCGCGCCGCCAGCGACGTCACCGTCACACCCCGCAGGTCAAGATGGAGCCGGTCGACGTTCAGATAGCCGCCCTGGGCGTTGTTCATGGTGTCTACGGTGAACCGGTTCGCGGTCAGCGACACGTGGTCGAAGTCCTGGCTCGCCACCTGGGTCAGGAAGGGAAAGCCCTCGATCGACACGTCCAGGTGGCCGTCGGTGGTGTTCCCGTAGCCGTACTTCTCCTTGGCGAGCTGCGCGGCCTCCTTGTCGGCGTAGTGCACGGCTATCCGGTCCACAGTCGTGAAGAGCGCGGCGAGCACCACGACCACGATCACCAGAACCTTCACCCATCGACGTCGCACGTCGATCCCCCCATGATGTGGCTAACTGAGTACATGGCCCTCACACGGAGGCCGGAGGAGACTCTAGGGCGCCGTTGGACATGAACAGGCGTCAGGTTGTTCAAAGCCACGTCAAGGACGCCCGGTTCGGCGGACCGGGCGCCCAGCGGCTCAGACGGCGTCCAGCTCGGCCGACTCCTCGGCGGACAGCACCAGATCCACGGCGGCCGCGGAGTCGCGGATGGTCTCCGGGCGGCTGGCGCCGGGGATCGGGACGACCACCGGTGACTTGGCGAGCATCCAGGCCAGGCACACGCGCTGCGGACTGACATCGTGCGCCGCGGCGATGCGGGCGAAGGGGGCGTACGCCGAACCGAGATCGCCGGCCCGGGCGATGCCGCCGAGCGGGCTCCAGGGCAGAAACGCGATGCCCAGCTCGTCGCACAGCCGCAGCTCCGGCTCGCTGGAGCGGAACGCCGGGGAAAACTGGTTCTGCACGGCGACCAGACGTCCGCCGAGGATCTCGTTCGCCAGCCGGATCTGCTCCGGATCGGCGTTGGAGATACCGGCCATACGGATCTTGCCCTCGTCCAGCAGTTCCCGGACCGCGCCGACCGACTCCGCGTAGGGGACCTTCGGGTCGGGGCGGTGGAACTGGTACAGCCCGATGGCCTCCACGCCCAGGCGGCGCACCGAGGCCTCGCACGCCTCCCTGATGTGCTCGGGGGAGCCGTCCAGGGTCCAACTGCCGTCACCGGGACGCAGATGACCGCCCTTCGTGGCGACCAGGACGTCCGCGCCGCGGTCGTGGGAGGCGAGCGCCTTGGCGATGAGGGTTTCGTTGTGGCCGACCTCGTCGGCGTGCAGATGGTAGGCGTCCGCCGTGTCGATCAGGGTCACGCCCGCGTCCAGTGCCGCGTGGATGGTGGCGAGGGACCGCGCCTCGTCCGGTCGTCCCTCGATCGACATGGGCATCCCGCCCAGACCGATCGCGCTGACCTCAACATCACCGATGCGTCGAGTGTGCATGTGCTCGTGGCCTCTTTCGGATGTCGCGAAACAGGGGTCGCGCCCCAGCCTTGCCTGCCGACGTCCAGAGGTCCAATAGAGGAATACGAACGCATTCAGTACTCGGGCAGCTGAATGCCTGTTCCGCCGCTGATAAAATGGGTGCACGCTTCGACACCGCCGGGGCCCGTACCGAGGGGTACGGGCCCCGGCGCATTGCGGGCGTCAGACCAGAAAGGCTCCTCATGAACGCCGAACCGCCGGCCCGCACAGTGCCGCAGGGCGAGCTCACCACCCCGGGGAAGGTGTCCCCGGGGCTGCCGCCGGCCGCGTCCTTCGGCGAGCTCGGACTGCCGTCGGGGCTCATGAAGACCTTGACGGGCCTCGGGGTGACGGAGCCCTTCCCCATCCAGGCGGCGACCCTGCCCAACGCGCTGGCAGGCCGCGATGTGCTGGGCCGTGCGCGCACCGGCTCCGGCAAGACGCTCGCCTTCGGGCTGGCGCTGCTCGCCCGGACGGCGGGCCGGCGCGCCGACTCCAAGCGGCCCCTCGCCCTGGTGCTGGTGCCGACCAGGGAACTCGCCCAGCAGGTCGGCGACGCGCTGACCCCGTACGCGCGGGCACTGGACGTACGACTGACGACGGTGGTCGGCGGGCTGTCGATCAACCGGCAGCAGGCGGAGCTGCGGGCCGGCGTCGAGGTGGTCATCGCCACGCCGGGACGGCTGACCGACCTGGTGTCGCGCCGGGACTGCGTCCTGAACCACGTGCGGATCACGGTGCTGGACGAGGCGGACCAGATGTGCGACCTGGGCTTCCTGCCACAGGTGTCGGACCTCATGGACCAGATCCCCGTCGACGGACAGCGGCTGCTGTTCTCGGCGACGCTCGACCGCAACGTGGACCAACTGGTGCGCGACCATCTGCACGACCCGGTACTCGCCACCGTCGACCGGCTGGCGGGCTCGGTCACCACGATGGAACACCACGTCCTGAACATCCACGCCGCCGACAAGTACGCGACCGCCACCGAGATCGCGGCGCGGGACGGCCGGGTGCTGATGTTCCTCGACACCAAGACCGGAGTGGACCAGTTCACCCGCCATCTGCGGGCCAGCGGGGTACGGGCCGGAGCCCTGCACAGCGGGAAGTCACAGCCCCAACGCACGCATACGCTCGGCCAGTTCAAGGACGGCGAGATCACCGTGCTGGTGGCCACCAACGTCGCCGCGCGGGGTATCCACATCGACGCGCTCGACCTCGTCGTCAACGTCGACCCGCCGGCCGACGCCAAGGACTACCTGCACCGCGGCGGGCGTACGGCCCGTGCGGGGGAGTCCGGCAAGGTGGTCACCCTGGTCACCCCCAACCAGCGGCGCGACGCCAACCGGATGATGACCGAGGCCGGGATCCGGCCCACGGTCGCGCAGGTGCGCTCCGGCGAGCAGAAGCTGACCGCCATCACCGGCGCGAAGCGCCCGCCGACCGAGACGAAGAGCAGCACCGGCAACGCCCCGTTCCGCGGTATCGGCACCCGCCCGGGCCGCCCCGCGAAGGAGTCCCGCAAGGCGGCGGAGGCCCGCAAGACGGCGGAAGCGCGTGCCGCGGCCCGGGTCCGAAAGGGCCGCTGAGGCCGGCGCCGCGATGATCAAGAAGTGGCGGTCGCGCGGATGACGTCCGCCAGCGGGGTGGCGGGGTGGCCGGTGAGGAAGGGCACCGCGTCGCTGACGCCGTCCAGCTGACCGGCCGCGATGGCCGTGTACGTGGACACCCAGGCGTCGAGCTGCCAGGGCGGCGCGCCGTAGGAGGCGCGCGAGGCGTAGGCCTCCTCGACCGTCTCGGGCCGGTACGTGATGTCGCGGCCGAGTACCTCGGACAGGATTCCGGCGGCCTCGTCCAGCGTCAGCGACTCGGGGCCGGTCAGGTCGTACACGGCACCGGTGTGGTCGCCGGGCCCGGCCAGGATCGCGGCCGCCGCGTCGGCGATGTCGTCCTGGGAGACGAAGGCGGCCCGCCCCTGCCCGGCCGGACCACGGATGACACCGTCCGCGCCGGCCAGCAGGGGGACGAAGTCCGCGTAGATGTTGTCGCGCAGGAACGTGTACGCCATCCCGCTGGTGCGGATGTGTTCCTCGGTGTGGAAGTGGTCGCGGGCCAGCGTGAAGGTCGCATAGGGCGCCGCGCCGAAGAAGGACACGTACACCAGGTGCTCGACACCCGCCTCGGCCGCGCTGTCCACGAAGGCCTTGTGCCGGTCGAGCCGGTCGGCGCTCTCGGACGCGGACACCATGAACACCGTCTTCGCGCCGCGGAGTCCATCGACGACGGCCTCGCGGTCGCCGAACTCGCCGCGGACCGCCGTGGCGTCGGGCAGCTCGGGCGCCCGGTCGGGGTCGCGCACCAGCAGTCGCTGGGCGACGCCCCGCTCGGCCAGGCGTCGGGCGACGCGTCCGCCGAGGTTTCCCGTGGCTCCGGTGACCACGACCGGGGGAGTGGACGATTCGGTGGGCTGTTCGGTCATGGCTGGCATCACTTCCGGTCGGGTCGGGGTGAGCGGCTCGGGCGGCGGAGCGCGCCGGGTGTATTGAAACCGGCGCGGATCCGCAGGACGGGCACGCGGGTACCGCTGGGCGCGTCGCGCGGTGACGGCGACCGCACGCCGGCCGTCAGAGGGCGAACGCCTCGGTCAGGCGCACGTCGTAGCCGTCCTCCTCCATGAGGACGACGGTGACGCCGAAGGGCGAGGGATGGTCGATCTCGAGCGGGATGAAGGAGTAGTCGACCGCTGCCCGCACCGGCGGGATCAGTTCGCCGCCCGGCTGCGCTTCGGGCGCGGGCAGCCACTGCGGTACGACCCCGTTCGAACGCTCGGCGGAGTCACCCGGGGTCTGCTCGGCGTAGGGGAAGCGGTGCAAGGTGTGGCCGTCCTTCGTGGCGTGCACCATGTTCAGGCACGGCGCCGGGTCGGCGGCCGGGAGTTCACAGACGGCGGCGACGTCCTGTGTCTCCCAGGCGAGGACGACCTCGTCGGCTCCGGCCGCCGCGGCGATGTTCGACAGCTGGGCGATGCCGGTGAGCGCGTCCTTGCCGGTCTCGACGGGACGCAGCCGGATCAGGCCGACCAGTTCACCGCGGACCAGCGGCATGATGACCGGGCGGGGCACCGCCCCTTCGCCCAGGCCGGCGGTGTACGCGTTCTTCATCGAGGCGGCCAGTGCGTCCCAGGTCTGCGTGTCCACGAACTTCCTCTCACCAACTGCATCTTCACGACTCGGGCGACCCTGTCACGCCGGCCGCCGTCGGCGCCAACCCGGACGGGAGCAGTGGCAGGAGCGGCCGGTCAGGAAGCGAACGCGGCACCCGCTCCAGGACGCCGCCCGCGAACACGTCGTACAGGGGCAGCGTCTCCAGGTGCACGTAGCCGATGTGGCAGTCGCACACGTCCAGGGGACACGGCCGGGGGCGCAGCGCCGCACGGTAGGAACCGTCGTACAGATTTCCCAGTTCCGCGGGGACGAAATGACAGCGGCGAACCGTCCCCTCACCGTCCACCGAGAGCACCGACTCACCCGTGCGGCACGGCAGACCCGCCGAGCGGTGCGGATGGCGGCTGTACGGGAAGAGCGGGTCCAGTGCGCTCCACTCATCGGCCTGCTCGTCGGTGTAGGTGTGCCCTTCGGCCGCGTTCACCCACAGATAGACGTGGTCCGGCAGCTCGGCGCGCAGCCGTCGCGTGTCCTCCAGATGTTCCGGTACGCCGACGATGCCCACGCTGAAGCGGATCCCGAGGGCGGACAGCTCGTGCGTCCTGGCCAGGAACCGTTCGTAGGGCGTCTGCCCGGGATGGTAGGTGCACCACAGGGCGACCGTGTCGCGGTCCGCGTCCGCCAGCCAGCCGGTGCGGCAGCTGAGGTTGGTCTGGATGGCGACCCGGCGGATGTGCGGCTGATGGGAGAGCTCCACGAGCGCGCGCCGGTACCAGGAGCGGACCAGCCCCTCGCCCCACGGGGTGAACAGCACCGACAGCCTGTCCTCCCGCTGCTCGCCCGCCCACGCCGTGAACCGCTCGAGTGCCGCGCGGTCGGCGCGCAGTTGCGCCGTGGTGTCGCGGCGCTTCGCGAACGGGCAGTAGGGGCAGTCGTAGTCGCAGGAGGAGAGCGGCCCGCGGTACAGCAGCGTCAGATCCACGGCGCGCCCCTCACTTCGTCTCGTAGGCGGCCATGGCCTCGCGCACGTCCGGTGAGAAGAACTCGGGGCCGATGGCGTCGGAGTGAGCCAGCCCCTCGGCGGACAGCCGCAGCCGGTCGGCCGGACCGTCGTCGAGCCAGCCACGGGCGGCGAGGGTGTCCAGCTCGGCGGGGAAGTCGTCGCCGGGCCGGGTACCGAACCGCAGGCGGTACTCCGCGACGGACAGCCCCTCCGCCTGGAGCAGCGACTGCAGCAGATGGCGCCGCCGTGCCTCGTCCTCGTCGACCCAGCGACCGTGCAGCGCGCGGGAGAAGTCCTCGGTGGCGGTGTAGTCGTCGATGATGCCGCGTATCTCCCGCATGGAGACGGCGTAGTCGAAGGAGTAGTGCAGCCGGGAGGTGTACGAGCGGGCCCCGCACCCGAGGCCGATCATGCCGTCGGTCTGGCAGGCGTAGTCGTCCGGTCCCTGCGGTGGCGCGTCCGAGCGCCGGAACATGCGCATCGACACCTGCTCGTAGCCGTGGGAGAGAAGGTGGTCGCGGCCCTCCCGGTAGCGGCGCAGGCGCTGTTCGTCCCACTCCCGGTCGGCCGCCAGGGGGTCGGTGTGGCGGCCGAGGCCGGTGAGCGGCCGGATGTAGAGGGGGTAGAGGTAGATCTCCTCGGGGCGCCAGGCGAGGGCCGCGTCCAGGGAGCAGCGCCAACTGGCCGCCGTCTGCCCGTCGATGCCGTAGATGAGGTCGATGTTGAGGACGGGCACGCCCGCCTCGCGGATACGGGCCAGCGCCGCCTCGACATCGGACCTGTGCTGGGGGCGTACGGCGGCCCGCGCCTCCTCCTCGACGAAGCTCTGCACACCGAGGCTGAGGCGGGTGGCGCCCCGCTCGGCCAGCACCGCCAGCCGGTCGGCGGTGGCCGTGCCCGGCGACGCCTCCACGGACAGCGGGACGGCCCGCAGGTCCACGCCCATCTCCCGCTCGGCGATGTCGCACAGCCGCTCCAGCTCCGCCGCCTCCAGGAAGGTTGGAGTGCCCCCGCCGAACGCGGCGTTGGCGAACCTCGGAGGTTCCTCGTCGCCCAGGGCCTCGCGGACGGCGGCGGCCTGACGCCGCAGGGCGTCCAGGTAACGTCCCGTCAGGCCGTCCGGCGCGCCGATCCGGGTGAACAGGTTGCAGAAGCCGCAGCGGACCTCGCAGAACGGAATGTGCAGGTACAGCGACAGGGCTTGGCGGGACTCCCCGGCCCACAGGTCTGCGAGGCGAGGCTTGTCGGGCAGCTCGCCGTAGGCGGTCTTGTGCGGGTACGCGTACGTATAGCTCTGGTAGGGCCGAGGCAGGTCCACAGCGGGGTCCACCAAGGGGAGGGTCGTGCTCATACGGACGGCTCCAGGAAGAAGTGGCCGTAGGGCACGGTCCACACGGATTCATGGCCGAGGCGGTGACCGGTGTGGCCGTCGTCCCCGTAGGCGGTGCCGTGGTCGGAGCAGACGATGGCGAAGCAGCGGCGGCGTGAACTCATCGCCGCGAACAGTCGCCCGACGTGACGGTCTATGTACTCCAGCGCGGCGGCGTGGGTGAGTCGGCTGTCGCCCGCCTCGCGGGTCGCACCGGGAAGGTGGAACCAGTTCGGCTGGTGCAGTGCCGAGGCGTTGAGGAAGAGGAACAGCCGCTGTTCGGGCGGCAGTTCGGCCACTGTCCGCTCGGCGCGAGCGACCTGTGCCTCGAAGGAGGTCGGGGAGGCCACCGAGAACTCCGGCTCCCAGTGGCTCTCCTGGAAGAACCCGGGCAGTACGCCGCCCAGGGCGCCCTGCTTGTTGAAGAAGCCGACGCCGCCGATGCACACCGTGCGGTAGCCGTGCGCGGCCAGACCGGACACCAGGTCCGGGGTGTCGAAGACGTACGTGCCGTCCGCTGTCGTCTCGCTGCCCGCGAACCGGGCCGCGAACAGACGCGGATGCGGACCCGGTGTCGCCGGGGTGGGCAGGAAGCCCGCGAACATCGCCTGGTGGGAGGCGTAGGTGAAGCTGCCCGGCGCGTGCCGCTTCTCCCAGGTGCCGCCTGGCAGGTGCGCGGTCAGGTTGGGCAGCCGTCCGGCGGCGGCGAGTTCGACGGCCACATCGTGGCGGAGGGTGTCCAGGGTGAGGAGGAGCAGGTCGTCGCGGCCCACCACCTGGTTCATGTCCGGCTCGGCGGCCGGGGCGGGAAGGGGCTCAGACGGTGGCATGCAGTTCCTTCGGCAACTCGGGTGGTGCGGGTGCGGGTGCCTGTGCTTGTGCGGTGGGCCGTGCGGACGGCCCCCGTGTGTCCGGGAGGGGGCCGGGCAGGAAGGAGGGGGCCGCCGCGACCTGCGCGGCGTACGTGTCCAGGCCCTCCGCCCCGCTGCCCGGGAGGCCGGTGAGGCGGGGGAGGAGGTCGCCGAAGGCGTTGACCTCGCCGACGGCGAAGCGGCGCCAGCCGATGGCGGGCAGCAGATCGACACCGACGCACAGGGTGCCGGGGAAGCAGGCGGCGGCCCGCTCACTCGTTTCGAGCGCCGCCGCCCAACGTTCACCGGCCAGCGCCCGTACGGCCGCCAGATCGCCGCGCGCCCCGCCCAGATGAAGGTTCGTCAGCGGGGAACGGCTCGTGCGGACCACGGCGTGGGTGGCCCGGCCGCCCACGACCACAACCCGCAGATCCGCCGACCGGCCGCCGAGCGAGGCCTTCGGCAGCCACCGCTCGATGTGCAGCCCGTCCGGGGCGAGCGTGTCGACGATCTCGGCGATCTCCCGCTCCTCGGTGTAGCGGCGCACCCGCAGGGAGTTGTGGAGCCGGCCCTGTTCGGCCCGCTCCACGGACGTGGTCGCGCGCATACGGCCCGAGCCGGTCGTCTCGATCGCCAGCACACCGGACGCGGAGGAACCGTGCGCGAGCTTGACGAAGACCCGCCGCAGGCCCGCCTCCTCCATGAGACGCCGTACGTCCGTCCAGTCCCGCACGGGCGGCACGCCTCCGGAGGTCGGGGACGGCGGCACCGGCACGCCCGCCCGGAGAAGCCGGTCGTGACACAGCCGCTTGTCGAACATCACCGCAAGCTCGGCCGGGTCGTCGAGCCGTCTCCCGCCGCGCAACGAGGCCACGCACTCCAGGAAGCGGCCGTACCAGCGCGCGGACCCCTCAACCCGCGTCGGATCGTCCACCCCACGCAACAGGGCGTCCACCCGCGGGTCCTCCCCCGGAGAGTCGAGGCGCACCAGCTCGTCGGCGGCGAACTCGTGCCCGCCCTCCCGCAGTACATCCCGCCACTCGACCACGCGAGGCGTGCCGTGACCTGCTGCCTCGGCCGCCGCGACGAACAGGCCCACGCGGCGGTTGTCCCCGTTGGCGACCACCGCCCACCTCGGCGAGGCGCCCCCGCCCCCGTCCCCGGTGCACCGCATGCCGCTCACCCTCACCTTCCCCCCTGACTGCCTCGGTCTGCCTCGGTCCGCCTCGTACCTATGCCGGCGTGCTACTCGCCCACGGCGACGAAACGCCAGACGGTGCCGTCGTCGTCCTCGTCGTCATCGGCGTCGTCGCGGTCGGTGTCGACCTCCACACCGGCCGGCTCCAGCGTCTCCAGCAGCCGGGTGCACAGTGCCTGACTGACGTAGTGGTGATGCAGGTCGAGCTTCTTCAGATGGGTCAACGGCTGACCGGTCAGCAGCGCCGTCGCACCCTCGTCGGTGAGCACGCCCATCGAGACGTCCAGCACCTCCAGGCGGGCCACCACCGGGGCGGAGGCGAGCGCCGTACAGATGGCGTCCTGGATCTCGCTGTTGCGCAGCGCGAGACGGGTCAGGCTCGGCAGCCTGGTGCCCGCGAGGATCGGCTCCAGGTCGGCGACGTCGGCGTCGCCCCCGTACTCGGACGTGCCCAGCCACAGGTCGAGTTCGACGAGGGCGGGCAGATCGCTGGCCGCGATGGCGCGCACCACCGCGGCGGGCATGCCGCCGGTCTCCACCGTCAGGCTGCGCAGCCGCTCGTGGCGGAACGCGGACAGGACCAGCTCGTTGCCCCCGCGGACCCCGAACTCCTCCAGGTCGGGAAAGGCCTCCAGCAGGGGAGTGACGTCGCCCTGGTTGATCCAGGAGATCTCGCACTCCTCCGACAGGATGTCGGCCAGGAACAGACCGCGCAGGGCGGGCAGTCGGTCGCGGGCCGCCAGCAGTGCCCCGATCACGGCGTCGGGCCCGGTGTCGTACGCGTCGCTCCACGCGCCGACGATCAGTGCGCGGACCCGCTCGGTGTCGACGGCCTTCAGGAAGCGGGCGAAGGCTTCCTCCCACTCCTCCTCGGACTCGTAGGAGTCCACGGCGATCCGCCAGGCGACGGACTCGGGCGACGGGAAGACGGACACGTCCGCCGACGTGTCACCGGCGTCGGGAAACGTGAAGGCCGGCAGGCCGTGGAACTCCTCGAGGTGGTTACCGAGTGTCATACGTGTGCCTGCTCCCTGATGCTGCGGCCGGTGGATCGGCGGTGGTGTCGCCCGGCCCGGCGCGCGCCGATCGCGTCCGGGTAGAGGAGTTCTACCAAGCCCCACTGACAACGCCGCGAACGGGGGCCTCCGGGCCGCCGACCCGCCCGGCCCCGGCGGGCCGTGACCGGCCGTCAGGACCGATTGTCAGTGCCCGCCTCTACGGTCGTTCTATGGCACTCGACGTGCCACTACGGGAGGGAGACCCATGTACCGGCAAGGAGACGTTCTGATCGTGGCGCTGGCCGAGGAGGCGGTGCCGGAGTACGCGATCGACGCGGCGTCGGAGCCGCGTGACGGCCGCGGCAGACTCGTCCTGGCACTCGGCGAAGTCACCGGCCACGCCCACGCGGTGGCCGGTCCGGGACGGCTGATCCGCGAGGCCGGCGTGTTCGGGCCGATGCTGCTGCACGTACCCGAGGGAGCGCGTGTCGTGCACGAGGAGCACGCGGCGATCACGATCCCGAAGGGCTGGTACCGGGTGATCCGGCAGCGGGAGTACGTGCCGGGTTCGGTGCGCGTCGTCGCCGACTGACACCATCCGTCCGCACGGGCGGGGCAGGACACGGGCGGCACCGGGGATGCGGCCCGGCACACCACAGCACTTGGAGAGGAACGGCGTTGACGGATCAGGGCAGTTGGCGGGCGGCGGCGGCAGCGACGGGACCGGGGGAGCGGGCGGCGGCCGAGGAGGGCGTGCGACTCGCCTACCGGCTGGCGGGACTGCCGGAACCCGAGCGCATCGTCTGGGCGCGCTCGCCCCGCGAGGCGGTACGGATACTCATGACGGCGACGCTGCCGGACGGTTCGCCGCTGGGCTCCCTCGGCCGCGGGGTCCGCGAGGCCGTGCTGGGCGCGCCCTGGGCCGCCGAACGCGAGCGGCTGCACGCCCGATTGGGGCCGGAGCGGTGGAGCGGGCACTGGCGGGCCACGGGAGCGAGCCTGTGGGAGTCGACCCGCACCCTGGTCGACCGGGTCCGGGCGGGAATCGTCGAGGAACTCGCCGCCGACCGCAAGGAGGAGACACAGGTCCGCCTGCTTCTCCTGGACGCCGCGCTGGGTCAGCACGACTCCGCCTGGCTGTGCGCGTTCGCATCCGGCGACGACAGCCCCCTGGCCGGCCTGGCCGCCGTGGCGCGCGAAGCCGGCTGGTGGTGGCCCTACGAGAAGACGGCGATCGTCAGCGAGCGCCCCCTGACCCTGCACCGCGACGAGGCGGGCCGTCTGGACCGCGGCGACGGGCCGGCGCTCGGTTACGCGGACGGATTCGAGCTGTACGCCTGGCGTGGCATGCCCGTTCCCCGGGACTTCCTGGACGAGCTGACCACGCTGACCCCGGAGCGGATCCGCGACGAGGAGAACGCCGAACTCCGCCGGGTGATGCTGGAGTTCTACGGCTACGACCGCTACCTGGAGGAGTCGGGCGCGAAACCCGTCCATCGTGACGAGACGGGAGTGCTGTGGCGCGTCGAACTCGCCGGTGACGAGGACGTGGTGATGGTCGAGGTCGTCAACTCCACCCCGGAACCGGACGGCACGAGCCGCACCTACTGGCTGCGCGTGCCGCCCACGACCCGCACGGCCCACGAGGGAGTGGCCTGGACGTTCGGAATCACCGCGGAGGCGTACGAGCCGCTGCGGCAGACATGAGCCGGCTCTAGGGACAGGCCTAGGCCTGCTCCAGCTTCTTGATCTGGGCGGAGACCAGTTCACCCGGTACCTCGGCGGCGGATCCGGTGCCGCTCGCCGTGTAGAACAGGACGACTGTGGCGCCGCTGCGCACGACCACGAAGGCGTCCGAGGAGCCGCCCCGGGTCTGCATTTCGAAGGCGACGGCTTCGTCGCCCGCGTCGGGTGCGGTGGCCGCCTTCACGGTGGTGCGGGCGGGTACACCCCCCTCGTAGGCGGTGCACGCCTGCACAGCGGTGCGCAGGCCGTCGAGAACGTCCTTCGCGCCGGCCTGGTCGTACGCCATCAGACCGATGGTGGTGCCCGAGCCTGCCGACGAGCCGGAGGTGGCGTAGGCGAGGAGGCCGAGGAACTGCTTCGGCGCCGGCTTCGGCGAGGCGGTGCGCATGTTCTCGAGCGGCTGGCAGGCGGCGGGCCGGGCGGTGCCACCGCCGGCGGGCTTCGCGGGGAAGTCGGCGATCTGGAAGCCGTCCACCTCGGTGGCGGACAGCGCCGCGGACTTCAGCTCGGTGGCGCCGAGCGGTTCGGCGGGAGTCTCGGACGCCTGGGCGGGCGACGCCGTCGGCACATCCGCGTCCGGGTCCGTCGACGCGGAAGCGGACACCGACGGAGACTCGGAGGGGGAGGCCGTGGTGTCGGAAGCGCTGTCGCCCCCGCCCCCGCAGCCTGCCAGCAGAACCGCTGCAAAGACAAACGCCGCCAACTTGTACTGACTGCTGGGCACTTGGTGACTCCCCCATCGTCATTCCGGCCGAAGGGGTCATCATTACTTCATACGTGTGTCCATTGGATCGTTTTACCGATACGTGATCATTGGGTGCGTTGCTGTCCCGCCATGAACGACATCTCCGGCGGCTAGGCACTGGACTGTGTCGCCAGGAGTTCGGTGACCATCCGGTGGGCGGGGGCCTCGGTCTCGTGGGCGACGCGGTGGAAGGTCTTCTGGGCCGCGCGGGCCGGCCAGTCGGGGGGCAGATGGCGGGCCGGCAGCCGGGGGTCCGTGCGGATCGTGTCCAGCCATTCGCTGATCACGTGCAGCCGGACACCGAGCGGGTCGCCGGAGTCGACGCCCGGCCAGGCGCGCCAGCGCTTGTCGAAGTCGGCGTAGCGGGCGCCGACGCCGCCGAGGTCCCAGGTGTCCCGGATCATCAGGCCGATGTCGGTGGCTTCGTCGGCGGTCGCGTGGAAGATCTTGACGTGGGCGGCGAGGCCCAGCTCGGAGACGAGCGAGGAGGCGTCGACGTCACCGGGCGCGATCCACAGCCCGCTGTACAGGGCGCCGAAGCCCGACCAGGTGAGCCGGGAGCGCAGATCGTGCCGCTGACGCTGCCAGGACTCGGGCAGCGAGAAGCCGAGCAGCGTCCAGGTGCCGTCCCAGTCGGCGTTGACGGCGCCGGTCTGCCACAGACGCCGCTTGCCGTCCAGGAGGATCTCCTCCGTCTGCGCGGTCAGCCCGAAGTGCATCCTGCGCCCCTGGCGCTGACGCTGGAGCAGACCCCGGTTGACCATGCGGGTGAGGGTGGAGCGGACGGCGTGTTCCCCCACCCCGGCCCGGGCGAGGACATCGATGATGCTGCCCGAGTACACATGCCCGAGCCCCTCGTCCAGAACGTAACTGCCGAAGAAGGCGAACAGAAGCGACTGCGGGCGCAGCTGTGGTCCGGCGGAGGTCTCCCCGGCGGCCTGTGGATTCTCGTCGTGCACGTCGGAAAGGGTACGGCCGCCCTGCCGGTCATCGGCGCCAGGGGGGACGGGCCAGGTCACGGGGTTGTCGGGCCGACGAGGCCGCTGATTCTCGCGCTGAGCTGCATGGACGCAAACTCCCTTTTGTCCGGGCCCTGTTGGGCCGTGGCCAGGCTCGTCGAAGTTCTCGGAGCCGGTCTTGTCCGGAGTGCTGACAGCGCGAACCTAGGCGTGTACATTGCGGCCGTCAATAAAGTGCACAACATTCGGTTCGCGGGTCCGCCGACTCGTTCCGTCGACCTCGTTCCGTCCACGGCGTTCCGTCACCTCGGGGCGTTCACCCATTCAGCGTTGCTCCCGTCAGGAGAGGCCCATGCAAAGGCGCGTTCTCGGGCTTGCCGCAGTAGTGATCACGGTCGTCGGCGTGGCCGGATGCGGGTCCTCGGATCCGGCCGAAAGCGGTTCGTCGTCGTCGAACGGCGACAAGACCACGCAGGTCAAGGTCGGCATCATCCCGATCATCGACGTGGCCCCGCTCTATCTCGGCCAGAAGAAGGGGTTCTTCAGCAGCAGAGGCATCCAGCTGGAGATGGTGAGCGCCCAGGGCGGCGCGGCGATCATCCCCGGTGTGGTGAGCGACCAGTTCCAGTTCGGGTTCAGCAACACCACGTCGCTGATGATCGCCCAGGTCAAGGGCGTACCCATCAAGTCCGTGGTCAACGGCGCGGCCTCCAACGGCAAGGTCGGGGCGGACGTCACCGGTGTGGCCGTCAAGAAGGACAGCTCGATCAAGTCGGCCAAGGACCTCGCCGGGCGCACGGTCGCCGTCAACACCCTGCAGAACATCGGGTCCACCACGGTGCGTGAGTCCGTACGGCTGGCCGGGGGCGACGCGTCCAAGGTCAAGTTCGTCGAGATGCCGTTCGACCAGATGCCGGCCGCGCTGGACGGCGGACGGGTGGACGCCGCCTGGATGGGCGATCCCGCGATGACCATGGCCAAAGCGCAGGGTGCCCGCGTGGTGGCCTCGCCGTTCGCCGAGACGGACCCCAAGCTCACCGTCGCGACCTACTTCACCTCCACCAAGCTCGCCAAGCAGAACCCCGACCTGGTGAAGAAGTTCGCCGCGGCGATGAGCGAGTCGCTCCAGTACGCCACCGACCACCCCGACGAGGCACGCCAGATCCTCACCACCTACACGAAGATCGGCGGCGACGTCCTGGACAAGCTCACGCTGCCCGCCTGGCCCACCGCGATCGACCTGGCCTCGCTGCAGAAGCTGGCCTCCCTCGGTGAGGCGGACGGCCTCTTCGACGGCAAGAAGCCCGACCTGAACGCCCTCTTCTCATGACCCGCTCCGCTGTCACCACCGAGGTGACCCGCCCCGCCGAAACCGTCACCGGGCCCGGCGGGGCCCCCGCCCGGCGGCTCCCCGAGGGGGCCATCACCCCCCTGCGCGGACTGGCCGGAATCGCCGGGCTCGTCGCCGTACTCCAAGTCCTGCCGCACACCGGCCTGGTGTCGGCCGACTATCTGCCACCGGCCTCGGAGACCTTCCGCGCGCTGTGGCAACTGCTCGCCGAACAGACCTTCTGGACCGCTCTCGGCGACACTCTCACCGGCTGGGGCCTGGGCCTGGCCATCTCCGTCGTGGCGGGTGTGGCCACCGGACTGGTCATCGGCGCCGTACCCGTCCTGCGCGCGGTCACCGCCTCCACCATCGAGTTCCTGCGCCCCATCCCGTCGGTCGCCCTGATCCCCGTCGCCGTCCTCCTCTACGGCGCCGACCTCAGGTCGAAGCTGCTGCTCGTCGTGTACGCCTCCTTCTGGCAGGTCCTCGTCCAGGTCCTGGCCGGCATCCAGGACGTCGACCCGGTCGCGGACGACACCGCCCGCAGCTACCGGCTCGGCACCTGGGGACGGCTGCGCCACGTCATGTGGCCCACCGCCCTGCCGTATGTGATGACGGGCGTACGGCTGGCCGCCACCGTCGCGCTCATCCTCGCCGTCACCACCGAACTCGTCATCGGCGCACCCGGACTCGGCAACGAGATCGCCGTCGCCCAGACGTCCGGAGCCGTGCCGCGGGTCTACGCCCTAGTCCTGGTCACCGGCCTGCTCGGCGTCGCCGTCAACCTCGTGGCACGCGCGGTCGAGCGACGGGCACTGCACTGGCACCAGTCCGTACGCACAGAGGTGGCTGCCTCATGACCGTCCTCACCGTCCTGCGACGCGCCCTGCTGGTCCTGGGCCTGCCCGCCGTCCTGTTCGCCGTGTGGTGGTTCGCCACCGCCGACAGCACCGACTTCTACGTCCCGCCGCTGTCCACCATCCTGGAAGCCTTCGGGAAGGTCTGGACGGGAGAGCGGCTGATGTCCGACGTCGTCCCGAGTCTGCTGCGCCTGACCGCCGGCTATCTCCTCGCGGTGGTGGTCGGAGTGGGCCTCGGCCTGCTGGTCGGGATGCGGCGCGCCGTCCGGGACGTCCTCGAACCCGTCCTCGAACTCTTCCGGGCCATCCCCCCGCCCGTACTCGTGCCCGTGATCATGCTGTTCGCGGGCATCGGCGACACCATGAAGGTGATCGTCATCGTCAGCGGCTGCGTATGGCCGATCCTGCTCAACACTGTTGAGGGCGTCCGCGCCGTCGACGAGGTGCTCAGCGACACCTGCCGCTCCTACGGCATCACCGGCACGGCCCGGCTGCGGCACCTGGTGCTGCGCGCGGCGAGCCCGCAGATCGTCACCGGTATGCGCCAGTCGCTGTCGATCGGGATCATCCTCATGGTCATCAGCGAGATGTTCGCCGCCAGCAACGGCCTGGGCTTCACGATCGTGCAGTTCCAGCGCTCGTTCGCCATCCCCGAGATGTGGAGCGGGGTCCTGCTGCTCGGCATCCTCGGCTTCCTCCTCTCCCTGCTCTTCCGGTTGGCCGAGAACCGGGTCCTGGCCTGGTACCACGGCCTGCGCCGCGCCCAGCGCAACCCCTGAAACGGAGCCGTCGATGCTCGACGTACGCAACCTGCAGAAGATCTACACCGGACGGAACCGAAGCGTCGAAGCCGTACGGAACCTGACGTTCGAGCTCGCCGCCGGTGAACTCGTCTGCCTGGTCGGCCCCTCGGGATGCGGCAAGACCACGCTGCTGAAGTGCATGGCGGGCCTGCTCACCCCCACCTCCGGCGAAGTGCTCCTGGACGGACGCCCGGTCGACGGACCCCCGCCCGGCATGGCGGTGGTCTTCCAGGAGTACGGCCGCTCCCTGTTCGCCTGGATGAACGTCCGCGACAACGTCGCCCTGCCCCTGCGCAACAAGAAGCTCGGCAAGGCCAGGACACAGGAACTCGTGGACCACGCGCTGGAGGTGGTCGGCCTGGCCGACGCCCACCAGGCCTACCCCTGGCAGCTGTCGGGCGGTATGCAGCAGCGCGTCGCCATCGCCCGCGCCGTCGCCTTCGAACCGAAGGTCCTGCTCATGGACGAGCCCTTCGCGGCCGTCGACGCCCAGACCCGCGCCGAACTCGAGGACCTCATCCGCCGCCTGTGGCGCGAACTCGGCGTCACCGTCCTGTTCGTCACCCACGACATCGACGAGGCGGTCTACCTCGGTCAGCGCACCATCATCCTGTCCAAGTCGCCGACCGTCGTACAGGAGGACCTCACCATCGACCTCCCCGACGAACGCGACCAGTTGCACACCCGCTCCAGCCCCCGCTTCGCCGAACTGCGCGCCCACGTCTACGAACAGATCCAGCGGGCGAAACACCCGGGCGCCGAAACGGACGCCCCCGTCGCCGACCGCGTACCCGAGCCCACCCTCCAGAAGACCGAACACTGAGCGGCCTCCCCGTCTGCCTCGCCGGACGACGACGAGGCGCCGCGCCCCCGGAACGAGGCGCGGCGCCCGCACCGCCGCCCCGCTCTCACCCCACCGGCAGTGCGACCGGCTGCCCGGTGCGCAGCGACTCGTAGGCGGCCAGCACGATTCGCAGCGTGCGCAGGCCCGCCTCGCCGTCGGGGGAGGGGCGCCGTCCCGTGCGTACGGCGTCGAGGAACTCGTCGAGCATGGCGGCGTCCAGATCGGCGCCGCCCGCCTCCCAACGGCCTCGGCCGGTGGTGGAGTCGAAGCCGTCGAGCAGCGGGGGGAAGGCGTCGAACTCCACGATCGCCTTCTCGGCGACGCAGGTCATCGCGAGCCCGCCCCAGGTCGGGTGGTCCGGCGGATGACTCCAGCTGGCGTCCACGGCCGTGACCAGCCCGCTGGGGTACCGGATGGTGACGAGCCCCGCGGTCTCCACCTCCGGCGTGGACCCGCCGTCGTCGAGGACGCTGTTCGCCTGGGCGTACACCTCCGCCGCCTGCTCGCCGTCCAGGAGCGCGTCCACGAGGTCGGCCATATGGACGGTGTGGTCGGCCAGCGCTCCGCCACCCGCCAGCTCCGGGTCGCCGAACCAGGGATGCGAACGGGCCGGATTCGAACCGTTGTTGGCGCCGTGGACACTGATCAGCCCGCCGAGCGAGCCCTCGGCCAGCGCCCGGCGCAGAGCCGTGAAAGCGGGACTGAACCGCACCGGATACGCGGTCATCAGCCGCACCCCCGCCCGGGCGCAGGCGTCGATCATGGCCTGGGCGTCCGCCTCCGTCGTCGCGAGGGGCTTCTCGCACAGCACATGCGCCCCGGTCGCGGCGGCCCGCTCGACCAGCGTCCGGTGGCGGGCGTTCTCGCTGGTGACCACGACGGCGTCGGGGCGCAGCGCGAACACCTCGTCCCAGGTGTCGACGTAGTCCGCGTTCAGCCGTTCGGCGAGGCTCCGGCCACGGGTGGGGTCGCCGGGCGGGGCCTCGGGATCCGCGGTGATCAGTTCGACGCCCTCGCGGTCGCGCAGCAACTGGATGTAGGCCGCGGCGTGCAGATGGGCGAAGGACAGTACGGCGACTCTCACTGGTCGATTCCCTCCGTGAGTACGGTCGTTGCGCCCGCGCCGAGTTCCACGGCCCTCCCCGTACGGGCGGACTCGGCGGCGGCCTCGGCGATACGGACGGCCGCCACGCCGTCCCGGCCGCTCACCCGGGGTCGCGGTCCGCCCGTGAACGCCTCGGCGAACTCGCGGATCTGGGTCAGGTAGGGCGACTCCCCGAAATCCCCGCCCGGTATGCCCGCCGCCGGTCCGCCGGACACCGCACCGGTGATCCGCAGCTCGGAATGGGCCTGCGAATCGTGCTGCACGGTCCCGCCGGTGCCCGACACGTGGAACGTCGTACGGAACGGTGTCGCCGGCGGCCCCCACACCCCCACGACCTGGGTGATCGTGCCGCCCGCGTGGGTGAGCACGGCGGTCCCGGTGGCGACCGCGTCCTCCGGGGCCGGCGCGGTGAGATGCCCCCGCTGCCACGCGTGCACCCGGACGACGTCGCCGAAGAGCCAGCGGGCGATGTCCATGTCGTGGATCATCTGGTCCGTCAGGATCCCCCCGGAACGCGCCGGATCGGCGAACCAGTCGCTCCAGGTGGGATAACGGCCGGTACGGGTGAACCGGGCGACCGCCACCCGGCCGAGGCCACCCCCGGCGACCAGGTCGCGCAGCCGCGCGTAGGCGGGGAAGAAGCGCACCACGTGACCCGGGTACAGCAGCACCCCGGCCGCCTCCGCCGCGTCGGCCATCTCCCCGGCCTCGGCGGCGGTGAGCGCGAGCGGCTTCTCGCACAGGACATGGGCCCCGGCCGCTACGGCGGCCAGCGTGATCTCCCGGTGGCTGTCGGTCGGCGTGCACACGTCCACCACCTCGGCGCCGGTGATCGCCTCGCGCAGTGAGCCCACGGACGTCGCGCCGAACTCGCGGGCCAGGGCCGGCGCCTGGCCGTCGGGCGCGTAGAGACGAACCCGCGCGCCGAGGGCGGTCCACGCGGGCAGATGAGTGCGGGCGATGCCGCCCGCGCCGATCAGCGCGACTTCGAGTTCTGCCATGGAAATCTCCGACCTCCGGTGCGTTCGTTCATGTGCGCGGTCAGCCCTTGAGGGCGCCGCTGAGCACGCCACTGATGAAATGCCGCTGGAAGAACAGATAGACGAGCACCACCGGGGCGATCACGATCAGGGTCGCCGCGGCGAGCAGCGGCACGTCGACGCCGAACCGCCCGGTGAAGAAGCCCAGTCCGGCGGGGGCCGTACGGCGGGCCGGGTCCTGGATCAGGATGAGGGGAAGCAGGAACTGGTTCCAGCTCCACACGAAGTACAGGACGCCCAGCGTGGTCACCGCCGGGCGGGAACTGGGCAGCAGGATCCGCCAGAGCGTCGCCCACGACGAGGCACCGTCCAGCCGCGCCGCCTCGATCAGGCTGCGCGGCATCGTCGCGAAGTGGGCGCGCATCCAGAACACCCCGAACGGCATGAACGCGCCGATCTCCGCGAGGGCCAGCCCCGGCACGGTGTTCGTCAGTCCCACGGCGCGCAGGTCGTAGTAGAGCGGGATGACCGTGCCCTCGGTCGGGATGGACAGGCCGAGCAGCAGATACGCGTAGAGCCGCCCCCGGCCGGGGACGTCCAGCGTCGCCAGCGCGTACCCGGCCAGCGTCGCGCACACCACCGCGGCCGGCACCACGCACACCGCGATCACCACACTCGACCGCAGCAGCGTCCCGAACCCCGCCGCCGACCAGGCGCGGGAGAAGTTCTCCAGATGCAGCCCGTCCGGCAGGGCGAAACCGGTCAGCGGGGCGCCCGCCGGCTGCAGCGCCGCCAGCAGCAGCGAGGCGAACGGCACGAGGACGACGGCCATGAAGACCGCGAGGACGACGGGCGCCGCGAAGCGTCCCGCGACCGCTCTCGTCGGCGAGGTCGGCGAGGTCACGGTGCCTCCCTGGACAGCCGGTTGATCACCAGCACGGCGACCGAGATGACCGCCGTCAGGACGATCGCCAGCGCGCTCGCCACCCCGACGGCGCCGCCTCCGAAGGCCAGCCGGTAGATGAGGATGCCGGGGACGACGGTGCTGTTGCCCGGGCCTCCGCCGGTGGTGATGTAGACGAGGTCGAAGCTGGACAGGGCCGCGATCACGGTGATGGACAGCGCCACCGCGAACTCCGGCCGCAGCAGCGGGACGGTGATCGACACGAACTCCCTTACCGGGCCCGCCCCGTCCATCCGCGCCGCCTCGTAGATCTCCTGGTCGATGCGCTGGGTCCCGGACAGGAACAGCACCATGCACAGGCCCGACACGACCCAGGTCCCGATGAGCCCCACGGCAGGCAGGGCCCAGGTGAAACTGCCCAGCCAGGCGTCGGCGAGCCCGCCCAGACCGACCGCCCGCAGCGCCTGGTTGAGGATGCCGTCCTCGGCGTACACCCAGCGCCACAGGATGCCCACCGCGACCAGCGGGATGACCTGGGGCAGGAACAGCACCGTACGGACCAGGCCGGTACCCCGGCGCCCGGCCCGCCGGGACACGATCGCCGCCGCGACCAGCCCGACGCAGATCGGCAGCACGGAGAAGAAGAGGATCAGCGCCCCGGCGTGCCAGGCGGCGGCGCGCAGTTGGGGGTCGTCGACGATACGGCGGTAGTTGTCGAGGCCGACGAAGGACGGGAGGGTCACCCCGTCCCAGTCGAACAGGGAGAGGTAGGCGGTGTGCAGCGTCGGCAGCACGGCGAAGAGCGTGTAGGGCAGCAGGGCCGGCAGCAGGTACAGGAACGCCACGGCCCGACGTCGGCGGCGGCCGGAGCGCGCCGTACGAAGGGCCCCGCGCGGGGTGTGGTCCGCCGCGCCGCGCTCCGCCGGACGCGGGGCGCGGGGAGCGCGGGCGGGATCGACAAGTCGGCGGTCGGCAGTGGTCACTTGTTGTGGTAGTTCTCGTAGTCCGTCTGGAGCCCGGCCAGGAACTTCTCCGGGGTGGCCCTGCCGCCGACCAGTAGCTGCAGTTGGGTGGTGAGTGTGTCGCCCATCGTCGGGGTGGAGGAGTTCTGGATGAAGGGCTGCAGTCCGGCGTCCTTGACGATCGCCTGCCAGCCCTGCTGGACGTCGGCGAGAAGGCCGCTCTGGCTCGGCATGGCGCCCGCGTCGGGAGCCATGAAGCCCGCCTTGGCGGTGACGGCGGCGGCCTGTGCGCCGGCGGCGAAGTCGAGGAACGCGGCGGCCGCGGCGGCGTTGCGGGACTTGCTGGACACGCAGTAGTACACGCCGGCGCCGGTCGTTCTGACCTTTCCGCCGGCGGTGACGGGCGGCATGTTGAAGTATCCGGCCTGCTCGCCCAGCCCCTTGGCCACCGCGGCGGCGGCCCAGTTCCCGCTGATCCGGAAGACACCCTGGCCCTTGGCGAACGCGGCGGTGGCGTCGTTGTCGCTGACACCGTTCACCTTCGGGGTGACATACCCCTTGTCCACCCACCGCAGCAGTGTCTCGGCCGCGGTTTTCGCCTCCGGCAGCTCGATGGTGGCGCCCTTGTGGCCGAAGGCCCACGCCTCGCGGTCCTTCGGATCGAGATACGCCGAGAGCAGCACGTTGAAGGGGTGGTTGAGCCCGCCGTCGAGGTTGCCTGCGACCAGCGCGGTCTCCCCGGCCGCCCTGGCCTTGGCGAACAGGGCCTCCAACTCCGCCAGGGTGGCCGGCGGGACGGTCAGACCGAGCTTCTTCGCCTTGTCCTTGTTGTAGTAGAGGCCTTCGAAGGACAGGCCCGCGCCCACCCCGTACAAGTCACCGGTGCCGACGGTTCTGCCGTCCTGAGTGAGAGTGATCTGGTCCAGGCCGGGGAACTTTCCCGCCCAGCCGTACGCCTTGCCGTACTCGCCGACCTTGAGCAGCAGCCGTCCGGGGACGAGGTTCTGCATGCCGGAGGTGAACTGGGCGATGTCGGGGGCGCTGTCGGCGGACATCGTGGTGTTGATGCTCTTGAGGTAGTCGTCCCAGCCGGTGTACTGGCGCTTGACGGTGATGTTGGGGTGCTTCTCGCGGAAGGCCGCGATCAGGCCCGGGGTCATGGTGGTGTCGTCGGCGTCGGCGACCACCAGGGTGATCTTGTCGGTGGGCACGGCCGTGGAGGCGGGGCCGCTGCTGCTCTTGTCGGACGACGAGGCGCCCGGGGTCAGATCACTGCAGGCGGTGAGCGCGGCGGCGCCGAGTGCGCCGGTGGCCGCGAGGAAGGTGCGTCTCGACAGGGACGATGGGGACGACGTGGACGACGTGCTGGGGCTCATGAGGTCTCCTGGGCATGACAGGACAGGCACGACGGGACTGTGGGGAGCCAGGAAGGAGGAAAGGGGCGTGAGGCGCCGTAGTTCGATAACGCAGTTGCGTTTTATAATCGGAGTGGGTCCGGTACGCGTCAAGCACTCATGGCTGGATTGTTATCGTCGGGGCGGTCCGCGCCGGTCCCGTCGCGCCGCTTCACAGGAGGTTGATCTTGGCCACGTCGAGGGACCGTTCCCCGTCCACGGCCCCCGCTCCACAGACGTGGTGGCCGCTCGGTGGACTGCCGCAGCCACCCTCGCCGGGCAGTGAACTGCCCGCGGTGGTGGGCGTCGCGGATCTGCGGGCCACGAACGCGGCGGCCGTCCTCGCCGCCGTCCGCTCGACGGACCCCCACCCCAGGCTCGCCGCGCTGGCCGAGGCGACCAGACTCTCCCGCCCCACGGTCGAGGCGATCGTCGAGGAACTCACCGACCGCGGCCTCATCGAGGTCGCACCCGCCGTCTCCGCGCGGGGCCAGCGGTCGCCCGGCCGCCCGGCCCGCCGGTTCCGCTTCCGTCCGCACGCCGGTTACGTCGTCGGCGTGGACGTACGGGCCCGGTCGGTGAGCGCCGCTCTCGCCGACCTCGACGGCCGGACGGTGGCCGTCGAACGCAGGGCGGTGCGCGCCGATTTGGGCGGCGAGGCCCGGGCCCGCGCCGTGACCGGAGTGGTGCAGCGCGCCGTCGAACGCGCGGGAACCGACGTGCGGAGCGTGTGGGCGGCGACGGTGGGCACCCCCGGTCTGGTGAACCGGAGCAACACCCGGATCCGTCAGGCCGACAACCTCAAGGGCTGGGCCGAGGCGGACATCGTCACCGTCCTCGGTGACACCCTCGGCTGCCCGGTGGCCGTGGAGAACGACGCCAACCTCGCGGCGCTGGGCGAGCAGTGGCGCGGAGTCGGCGGCGCCGCCGACGAAATGGTCTTCGTCCTGCTCGGCGAACGCCTCGGCGCCGGAGTCATCACCGGAGGACGCCTGCTGCGCGGACACCGCGGCGCGGCCGGGGAGATCGGCTTCATCCGCTTCCCCGGCAGCACCTCGGCGCAGCCCGGCCTCGAACCCCTCGTCCCGGACAACGCGGCCCCGGGCCGCGCGGGCGCCGGCATCGTCCGGGGCGCCGCCTCCGGGGACCCGGAGGCGAGCGCGGCCGTCACGTCGTACGGGCGAAGACTGGCAGCGGGCATCGCCCCGGTGCTGCTCGCCCTCGACCCGGCGCTGGTCGTGCTCGGCACCGGCCCCTTCCCGGTACCCGCGCTGCTCCCGGCGGCCCAACTCCTGTTGACGGCCGCCGAGGAGGAAGCCGCCAGCCTCCTCGTCGACCTGCCCCGGTGGCGCCTGTCCGCCCTGGGCGACGAGGCCGTGATCACCGGAGCGGTACGGTTCGCCCTCGCCTCCGTCGAGGAGGTGCTCCGCACCCGTCCAACGAGCCTGCAGGGCGCGGGGACGGGCACGAACCCCTCGTAGGGCTGCCTGCGCGGCTACGCGTGGGGCGCGGCCGGAGCGGTGTCGGAGGCCGTCGGCGACCCGGGCGCCGACCTCGGGTACAGTCCCGGCGCGGGCGGCGGATCGGGTCGCACAACAACTCCCGTACGACCGGCTCCCTGCCGGGATCGACGGTCACCACCAGGAGGACGGCGGCGCCGGTGAGCGGGCCCAGCACTGCCTGCGGGAAGGGGTGGGGCTCGGGCACGGTCTTCCCCCGATCTTTCGGGGGATTCCTCGGTGAACGCGGAGGCCGGACCCGATCAGAGCCTCGGACTTCCGGTCCGGCGCGGCCTGGCCTGGCTCGGCCTGGCTCGGCCTGGCCCGGCCTGGCCCGGCCTGGCCCGGTCCGGCCCTGCGTGGTCCGGCCCTGCGTGGCCCGGTCCGGCCCTGCGTGGCCCGGTCCGGTCCAGCTCGGCGTGGTCCGGTCCGAGTCGGCGTGGTCCGGCGCAGCCCGGCGCGGCCCGACCCAACCCGATCCAACCCAACCCAACCCAACCCAACCTGGCCCAACCCAACCTGGCCCAACCCGGCGCGGCCCGGCGCGGCCCGGCCCAACCCAACCCGGCCCGGCCCAACCCGGCGCGGCCCGGCGCGGCCCGGCCCAACCCAACCCGGCCTGCCCGGCGTGGCCCTGCCCGGCGTGGCCCGGCTCGGCCCCGGTCCGGCCCGGCGCGCTCCGGCCCAGCCCAGCCCGGCGCGGGCTTCGGCGTTGGTGTGATGGGTGGGGCGTTGCTGGGTGAGTGTGGCGGTGCCCACCTTCGTGGCGACGCCCCCGTGGGCCGGCGCGATCGCGGGCGTCGGGTTGACGGCGGCGAACGGTGTCACCCCGGCCCGATCGGCGTCCGCTTGCGAGGTGGTTGTCGCGTCGCGTGGCTCCGCCGGCCTTGCCGACTTGCGGCGGTCCTGTGCCTGGGCAGGGACCCTGGGCACCGCCCTTTCAGCTTGCCGTGATGCGGGCGTTCACCCGGCGCATCCAGGCCTGGTCGGTGTGCCAAGTGGGGTGGTGCGGGGCCGCGTTGGAGGTCAGGACGACCCCGTGGAAGCCCGCTGCCAGGCAGCGGTCGACGACGAACTCGGCGAGGTCCTTGCCGACCGCGTCGTCCTCGAAGCGCGTCAGCAGCGGCGTGTAGCCGACGACGCCCTCGCCGAGGACGGCCGGGACACCACGCCGGCGGGCGAAGTCGGCGACGGAGTCGACCCAGCCGGCCAGCGTCTCCCGCATGGCCTCCCGGTGCGCCGCGTAGTTCTCGTAGAGCCACAGGTCCCAGCGGTCGGGGTCCACCCAGTCGTGCGCGTAGAACAGTTCGCGGGGAATCCCGGTGGCGGCCAGCCGCCAGGGCTCGTCCGGCTGGTAGTCGGCGAAGGCGGGTGCGTCCGGGCGCAGCATGGCGGCCAGTTCGGGGGTGGGCCAGGCGGCCGTCTCGGGCGCCGCCTCGGTGCCGTGTCCGAGGCCCACCGCCTCGTACAGCGCGCCGAGCACACCGTAGACGTAGAAGTGGAAGTGCGCGATGTGCGCCCCCTGCGGCAGGTCGTCGATCTCGGTCGGCCAGGGTTCGCCCAGTGAGTAGGTGACGGGGATGCCGGGGTGCCTGGCCTGCAGCAGTTTCACGGCACGGTCGAGAGGGCCGTGCAGGTAGGCGTAGTGGGTGACGCCGTCGCGCGGTACGAGGGAGCAGTTGTCGACCTCGTTGTGCACCTCGACGTAGGCGACCTGGCCGGCCAGTCCGCGCTCGGTGAGGAAGTCGAGCAGCCCCGCGAGCGCTTCGGCCACCGCCTCGGCGCGGTCAGGGCCGGGGACCTCGGCCAGGGCGCGGTGCCAGGTGTCGGTGTCGGCGAAGCTGGGTGACTGCTGGTACTCCCAGGAGGACACGATCACCTTGCAGTCGTGGCGGGCCGCTGCCTCGAACAGCTCCACGAGCCGGCGGCGGCCGTCCAGCGGATAGCCGCCGCGCACGTTGTACCAGCGGGTGCGCTGCCCGAACTCCTCGCCCAGTCCCCGGACCTGGAGCGACTCGGGCTCGGGGACGCGTCCGGAGAACAGCAGGAAGGGCATCGCGCAGATGCGCACGGTGTTGAAGCCCCGCTCCACCGCCTCCGTGAAGGCGCGGTCGATGTCGGCGAACGGCTCGCCGGGGCCCGCCTGGGTGTACCAGCTGAAGTCCCACAGGGTGATGGCCATTGCTTGCTGCTGTGTGGTCATGAAGGCACGGTAGCTCAATTCATTATTTATGAATAATGCTTGACAGGGGTGGTGGGACTCCCCAGTCTCAGGTGCCATGACCGAATCCATCCCTCCGTCCCGGCGTACCGTCGTCGCGGCGATCGGCGCCCTCGGCTTCGTCGCCCTTCCGGCCTGGCCGGCGACCGCGCAGGACGCGAACACTCCGGTGCTCGAAACCCCGGTGCTCGACACCCACCCCGCCACCGAACCCTCCGGCACCCATGTGCGGGACGTCGGCGGCACCAACGTCGTCTTCCAGTACGGCGCGGTCCTCCCCGCCTTCGACGGCTGGCGCACCCATGAGCCCACCCGCGACTACCTCTCGCTGGACCGGAAATGGCGCTTCCGCTTCGATCCCGCCGATCAGGGGCTCGACGAGGGCTGGCAGTTGGCGCACCACGACGACCGGGCGTGGGGCCGTATCGACGTCCCGGCGGCCTGGGACCTCCTGGACACCCCCGGATTCGGCTCGCAGGACGCCCCCTTCGCCAAGGGCACCGCCTTCAGCGACGGCTACGCCTGGTACCGCACCACCGTCGACGTGCCCGCCTCCTGGCGTGCCCGGCACATCCGCATCGCCTTTCTCGCGGCCGGATACAGCGCCGAGGTCTGGCTCGACGGCAGGCATCTCGGCAAGCACGAGGGCGCCAACTCGCCCTTCGCGCTACCGGTGGCGGGGGCGCTGAGGCCGGGTACGCGCCAGACGCTCGCCGTCCGGGTCTTCCGCCGGGCGAGCTACACCGACTACACGGCCGCGGCTCCCCAGCCGGTCACGGACGACCACGAGCTGCCGTACAAGCCCGTCGACTACTGGCCCTACGCGGGCCTCACCCGGTCCGCCTGGATCGAGGCGGTCCCGCAGGTCACCATCGCCAAACTGCTCGTCGCCGGCGCGGGCGGCCGCCTCGACGCGCGGGCGGTCGTCGAGAACCGCAGCGACGTCGACTTCGACGGCCGCCTCACGCTGGATCCCGGCCGGGGCAGCGGCGGCCGGCCCGTCGTGGTCGCCGCCCGGATCGCCGCCCGGTCGGCGGGCGTCGTACGCGTCCCGGTCCCCGTGCCCCACGCCCCGCGCTGGAGCCCGGCCGCACCGCACCTGCTCACCGCCCGCGCCACCCTGACCGCCGGGAGGCACTTTGGCCCACGGGTGGACACGCTCTCCACCCGGTACGGCGTACGTGAACTGTCCATCAGCGACGCCCAGTTGAAGCTGGACGGCAAGCCGCTGTTCCTCAAGGGCCTCAACTGGCACGAGGAGACCGCCGCGCACGGCAGGGCGATGACACCGGCCGAGTACGACCGCGAACTGGGCCATCTCACGAGGCTGGGCGCCAACTTCGTCCGCAACTGCGTCTACAACCGGCACCCGTACGTCTACGACTGGGCGGACGAGCACGGCGTACTGGTGATGGACGACATCGACACCATGTGGCTCAACACCGCCCAGGAAAAGCTCCAGACCGAGCGCTACGGCCTCGCCCGCGCCCTCGCCCTGACCATGGCCTGGAACCAGCACAACCACCCCTCGGTGATCCTCTGGGGACTCCAGAACGAGTCGGAGATCGACACCGGCGGCGCCCCCGTCTACCGGGCCTGGCTCGCCGACCTCAAGGCGGCGGTGAAGGCGGTGGACCTGACCGCCCGGCCCGTCACCTGGGCCTCCAACACCAGCAACGACCCCGCCTTCGACCTCGCCGACGTGATCGGGTTCAACGAGTACTTCGGCTACTTCTACGGCAAGGACGCCGACCTCGGCCCCACGCTGGACGCGGTCCACGCGAAGTACCCCGACAAGCCGATCCTGATCACCGAGAACGGCACCTGGGCCATCGCCGGCACCCACGGGCCCGCCACCACCCAGGGCACGGAGGAGTGGCAGGCGTCGAGCTTCACCGCGCACTGGGCGCAGGTGACGGCGCGCAGCGCCTTCGTCGCCGGGTTCACCTACTGGGTGCTCAAGGACTACAAGCAGCGGGCCGGCTACAACCAGGACTACAACGGCATCTCTGTGATGGGCCTGGTCACCTTCACCGAGGAGCGGCCCAAGCTCGTCTACGACGTGTTCCGCAAGGCGGTGAACCCCAGGGGCCGATGACCTGACGTCGAAGGGTGGAGGGGGAGGGACGGTCCGTCCCTCCCCCTCCACCCTTCCTGCTCTGCCCTTCCTGTGGCTCAGCCCTTGACGCTGCCGTCCGTCAGACCGCTGCGCCAGAAGCGCTGCAGGGCGACCATGGCGATCATCAGGGGGACGACGGAGACGAAGGCGCCTCCCACGGTCAGTTGGTAGAGCTGCGGCTGGCGGTCGGCGAAGGACTGCCACGACGTCAGACCGAGGGTGATGGGGTACAGCTTGGAGTCGGACAGCATGACCAGCGGCAGGAAATAGTTGTTCCAGATGCCGACGAACTGGAAGAGGAAGATCGTCACCAGGGCGGGGGTCATGATGCGCAGAGCGACGGTCGTGAAGATGCGGAACTCTCCCGCGCCGTCGATGCGGGCCGCCTCCAGCAGCTCGTCCGGTATGGACGCCGCGGCGTAGATCCGGCACAGGTACACGCCGAAGGGGCTGACGAAGCTCGGCACCAGCACGGCCCAGTAGGTGTTGGCCAGGCCCGCCTCGCTGAACAGCAGGTACATGGGCAGCGCCAGCGCCGTGCCGGGGATCAGGACGCCACCCAGCACGATGTTGAAGATCGTGTCGCGGCCGGCGAAGGAGAACTTGGCCAGCGCGTAGCCGGACATCGCGGCCAGCAGCGTCGCCACGCCGGCGCCGACCCCCGCGTACAGCAGGCTGTTGGCGGCCCAGCGCAGGTAGATCGCGTGGTCGTAGGTGACCACCTGGTGCAGGTTGCTCAGGAACTGCGGATGGGAGAACCACAGCCCGAAGCTGCCGAACAGGTCGCCGGTGGACTTGGTGGACGCCACGACCAGCCAGTACACCGGGAGCAGGAAGTACCCGGCGGCTGCCACGAGCAGACCGGTGACCAGGATGCGGCTGCGTGTGGTGACCCCGGTGATGCCGCCGCGCGGAGTCGGGCCGTCGTCGGAGGCCGGCTTCTCACCGCTCGGCGGGACCGTGCGGGCCGCTGTCTGGAGACTCACGCGTCCCCGCCTCTCTTGTTGACCAGCCGCAGGAACCCGAAGGAGAGCACGAACGCGGCGAGGGCGAGCAGCACTGCCTCGGCGGCGGCGAGGTGGTAGTTGTCGTTGGTGAACGCCTCGTTGTAGGCGCTGAGGTTGGGGGTGTAGGCGCTGTCGATGCTCGACGAGACGGGCTTGAGCACGAGTGGCTCCGCGAACAGTTGCAGCGTGCCGATGATGGTGAAGACCGTGGTGAGGATCAGGGCCGGGCGCAGCAGCGGCAGCTTGACGTGCCGGACCGTCATCCACGCACTGGCGCCGTCGATGCGGGCGGCCTCGTACAACTCCGCGGGGATGGTACGCAGTTGGGCGACGAGGACCAGGATGTTGTAGCCGGCGAACTCCCAGGTGACGATGTTCGCGATGGACCACAGGACCGTGTTTCCGCCCAGCAGGTCCACCGACACGCCCAGGTGGCGCATGCCGTCCACGAGAGGGCTGACTCCCGGTACGTACAGGAAGCCCCACAGGATGGACGCGATGACCCCCGGGACGCCGTAGGGCAGGAAGTAGGCGGCGCGGAAGAACCGCACGCCTCTGGCCGAGGCGCTGTCGAGGAGCAGCGCGAGCCCGGCGGCCAGCGCGACCATCACCGGCACCTGGACGACCGCGAACAGCAGCACGCGACCGACGCTGCGCAGGAAGGTGTCGTCGGACAACGCGTCGGAGTAGTTGTTCAGCGCGACGAAGACGGTACGGCTGCCGCCGAGCCCCAGCGGGCCGGTGTGCTCGACGTCCATGACGCTCTGGTAAACGGCGTAGCCGATGGGGGCGCCGAAGGTCAGCAGGAACAGCAGGAGGAAGGGCGCGACGAAGGCGAGGGGCGCCAGGTTTCTGCGGCGGCGGGGTGCTCGGGTGCGGGTGGGCATCAGGGTGCTTTCTGGAGTCCGGAGGGGGGAACGGCGGCGGCCGTGTCGCGCCCCTCCGGAGGCGGTCACTGGCCGGTGGAAACCTTCAGGCCCTTCTTCTTCAGGTCCTCGACGGTCTGCTTCTGCGCCTGCTCGACCGCGGAGACGAACGAGCCCTTGCCCGCCACGGCGGCCTGGAAGCCGTCGTTGAGGTGCTGGTAGGTGGCGTCGATCGTCGGTATCCACTTCCACGAGGTGTCGATGTTCTTGTCCGCCTCAGCGAAGACCTCGTTGTACTTCTGGCCTCCGTAGAACTCCGACGGCTTGTCCAGTGAGGAGCCCTTGTACGCGTCGGCCCCCGCGGGCCAGCCGTATCCGCCCTGCAGCAGCAGGTCGACGCTCGCGGGGTCGGTGTTGAGCCACTCGGCGAACTTCAGTGCCTCCGGGATGTGCTTGGCGCCCTTGAGGACGGCCGTGGACGAACCGCCCCAGTTCGCGGAGACGTTCGCGCCCTTCGTCCACTGCGGCATGGGCGCCACCGCCCACTTGCCGGCCGTCTTGGGAGCGTTTCCGCTGATGATGGCGTCGCCCCACTGGGCACTGACCCATGAGGTGATGGAGCCGGTCTGCAGGTCCTTGTACCAGCCGTTGGCGAAGTCGGGTTCGGTCTTGATCAGCTTCCTGGTGCGCAGTTCGTCCCAGTAGGCGGCGACCTTCAGGGTCTGCGGGGAGGCGATGTTCACCGACCAGGTGTCGCCGTCGACGCCGAACCACTTGGCGCCGGCCTGCCACGCGAGTGCGGTGAACCAGGCGGAGTTGCCGGGCGGGAAGGTGCCGATGTACGCCTTCGGGTCCGCCTTGTTGATCTTCTCCGCGGCCTGGGCGTACTCGTCCCAGGTGGTGGGCGGCGCGATGCCCCACTTCTTGAACAGGTCGGAGCGGTAGAACAGGCCCATCGGACCGGACGCCTGGGGGATCGCGTAGACGGCCGAGCCGAAGACTCCCTGCTCCCACTGCCAGTCAACGAACTTCGACTTGTCCTTGTCCGCGCCGTACTCGGACAGGTTCACCAGGCCGTTCTCCAGCAGGAACGAGGGGATCTCCTGGTACTCCACCTGCGCCAGGTCGGGCGCGTTGCCGCTCTTGAGGGCGGCGCGCATCTTGGCGTAGGTGCCGCTGCTGCCCGCCGGGACCTTCTCCAGTTTGACGTGGATGTCCGGGTGGGTGGCGTTCCACTTGTCGACGGCCTTGTCGACGCCGGGGACCCACGACCAGAAGCGCAGGTCGACCTTCTGGCCGGGCTTGGCGGGTGCCTGTGCCTTGTCCTTGTCCGTCGAATCGGCCGAACCCCCGCAGGCCGAGATGAGCAGGGAGACGGCGACAAGGGTCGTCGCCAATGTGCCCCGGCTTCTGCGGCGGGGTGTGGTGCGGCTCATGGGAGGAGGTCCTTCCTGGCTTCGTCCTGCAGGTGCCTGTTGCGTGCCGGTCAGTCTTGGAGCGGCATCGCCACGCCGTCAAGATATATTCATAATTAATTGAAACAGCTATGGTGGGTGTGTGGACAGAAGCGAGGGGAGACGCACGTGATGACGGGATGCCGCAGGATGACCGGGCGCGTGGCGGTGATCACCGGGGCTGCGCACGGTATCGGCGCGGCCACGGCACACCGGCTCGCGGCCGAAGGGGCGGTGGTCGTGGTCACGGACGTGGACGACGCGGCCGGCAAGGCCGTCGCGGCCGACATCGCGGACAGCGGCGGACGAGCGGAGTACGTGCGTTGCGATGTGACCTCGGCCGCCGACTGGGACCACCTGGCCCGCCACGTCGACGAGCACCACGGCCGGCTGGACGTCCTGCACAGCAACGCCTTCGCCCAACTCAACAAGCCCGCCCACGAGTTGAGCGAGGCCGAGTGGGACGGTCAGATGGCCGTGCTGCTCAAGCCCGCCTGGCGCGGGATGAAGACCTTCGCGGCCCTGCTGCGCGAAACCTCGGGCTCCGTCGTCCTCACCTCCTCCGTGCACGCGGTCATGGGCCTGCCCGGGCATGCCGCCTACGCCGCCGCGAAGGGCGCGCTGTGCTCGCTGGGGCGGCAGTTGGCCGTCGAGTACGGGCCCGACATCCGGGTCAACACCGTGCTGCCCGGCCCCGTTCTCACCGCGGCCTGGGACGGCATCCCGGAGGCCGACCGGGCGCGCAGTGTGGCCGCCACCGCGGCACGGCGGTTCGGCCGGCCGGAGGAGGTCGCCGCCGCCGTCGCCTTCCTGGTATCGGAGGACGCGTCCTATGTGACGGGAGCGAGCCTGGTGGTTGATGGAGGATGGAGCGTCATGAAGGAGTCCTCGTGAGCGGCGCGCACCCGGCGGTGGACCGTGCGCGGTCCCGGCGAACAGGACCGGAACGGAAACGGAGAACACGGTGATCCATCCCGGCAGGGGGCTGCACGGCCAGGCGGTTGAGGAGCTGGGCCGACGCATCGTCCGCGGCGACTACCCCCCGGGCTCCGTGGTGGACCCGGCCAACTTCGAAACGGAGTTGGGCGTCAGCAAGACCGTGGTCCGTGAGGCGATGCGCGTACTGGCGTCCAAGGGCCTGCTGGAGTCACGGCAGAAACGCGGTACGACGATCCGGCCCCGAGCCGACTGGAACCTGCTCGACAGCGACCTGCTGCGCTGGCAGGGCAGCAGCGCTCCGACCGACGGTTTCCTCGAGGACCTCGCCGAGGTCCGCGCGATCGTCGAGCCCGCCGGCGCCCGGCTCGCCGCGGTGCGCCGTACCCCCGAAGACCTGGACGCGTTGCGGCAGGCGCTGGACGCGATGGCGGCGGCGGGCGCCGACGCGGCGGCCATGGTCGAGGCCGACCTGGCCTTCCACCGTGCCCTCCTCGACGCCGCCCACAACGAACTCCTCAGCCGGATGGAGGTCGTCATCGAGGCCGGCCTGCGCGTCCGTGACCGGATCGTGCACGGCGCCCAGCACTTCTCCGACTCCATCCCCGTGCACCAGGACCTGCTCGACGCCGTCGAGGCGGGCGACCCGGACGCCGCCGCGGCCGCCGTCGACTCCCTCCTGGCACAGGCCACCGACGACCTGGCAGCCGTACGGGCCAGGACCGGCCCCGACCCCGCGACCGACCCGTCGCCGAAGGAACTCCCTTGAAAATAACCGGACTTGAGACGTTCCTGGTGGCCCCGCGCTGGCTGTTCCTGCGCGTCGCCACCGACGAGGGCGTCACCGGCTGGGGCGAACCCGTCATCGAGGGCCGCGCCGAGACCGTACGGGCCGCGGTCCACGAACTGGCCGACCACCTCGTCGGCCGGGACCCGCTGCGCATCGAGGACCACTGGCAGGTGCTCACCAAGGGCGGCTTCTACCGGGGTGGCCCCATCCTCTCCAGCGCCGTCGCCGGCATAGACCAGGCCCTGTGGGACATCGCGGGCAAGACCTACGGCGTCCCCGTGCACCGCCTCCTCGGCGGCCCCGTGCGCGACCGTGTCCGGATGTACGCCTGGATCGGCGGAGACCGGCCGAGCGATGTCGCGGAACTGGCCGAGGAACAGATGAAGGCGGGCTTCACCGCCGTCAAGATGAACGCCTCGGCCGAACTCGCCCGCATCGACACCCCGGCCCGCACCGCGGAGGTCGTCGAACGCGTCGCGGCCGTCCGCGAGGTGCTGGGCGACGAACGGGACATCGCCGTCGACTTCCACGGCCGCGCCTCCACCGCCATGTCACGCCGACTGCTGCCCCAACTCGAGCCACTGCACCCGCTGTTCGTCGAAGAACCCGTCGCGCCGGAATACTCGGGCCAGCTGCGCAGCCTGGTGGAGAGCACGAGCATCCCCCTCGCCACCGGCGAACGCCTCTACTCCCGCTGGGACTTCCGCCCCGTCATGACCAGCGGCATCGCCGTCGCCCAGCCCGACCTGTCGCACGCCGGCGGCATCTCCGAGGTCCGCCGCATCGCCGCCATGGCCGAGACGTACGACGTCACCATGGCCCCCCACTGCCCCCTCGGCCCGATCGCGCTGGCCGCGAGCCTCCAGATCGCCTTCTCCGTACCGAACTTCCTCATCCAGGAACAGAGTCTGGGCATCCACTACAACAACGGGTCCGACCTGCTCGAGTACGTGATGGACCCCGAACCCTTCCGGTTCCAGGACGGGTACGCGGTCGCCTCCACCCGCCCGGGACTCGGCGTCGAGATCGACGAGAAGGCCGTACGCCACGCCGCCGAGACAGGACACCGCTGGCGCAACCCCGTATGGCGCGGCCCCGACGGGGCATTCACCGAGTGGTGACCAGCGGCACGACAACCCCCTACCCCTCAGGGCCTGTTGCCCTGGCACAAGGAGAGCGCGCCTTCATGAACCTGGTGGAATCCCTCCGAACCCACCGCCTGCTGGCGGTCGTTCGAGGCAAGGACGCCGCCGCGGCACTGAGCACCGTACGCACCCTCACAGAGGAGGGCATCGCGGCGATCGAGGTCTCGCTGACCACCACCGACGCCCTGACCGTCATCCGGCGGGCGCGCGCCGAACTGGGCCCGGACGCCCTCCTCGGCGCCGGCACCGTGCGCTCCGCCGCGGACGCCGCCCGCGCCCTGGACGCCGGCGCGTCCTACCTCGTCACCCCGGCCCTCGTCGACGGCCTGGAGCCGTACGGCGTACCGGTGTTGATGGGCGCCCTGACACCGAGCGAGGTCGAAGCCGCCCTCGCCAGGGGCGCCGCCGCGATCAAACTCTTCCCCGGCTCCTTCGGCGGCCCCGGCTATCTGAAGGCCCTGCGCGACCCGTTCCCCGAGGTGCACTTCGTACCCGTCGGCGGAGTGGACGCACCGGCCGCCCGCGCCTACCTGGACCGGGGTGCCCTCGCCGTCGGCGTGGGCTCACCGCTCGTCGGCGACGCGGCCGACGGCGGCGACCTCGGTCAACTCCGCCTCCGCGCGGCCGAGTTCCGCAAAGTCACCGCAGGGGGCACGGTATGACGACCCGGACTCCGGCCGAGGTCGTGACCTTCGGCGAGACCATGGCGGCACTGCGCGCCCACGGCGCGCTACGACTCGGCGGCAACCTCGGCCTGTCCGTCGCCGGCGCCGAGTCCAACGTGGCCATCGGCCTCGCCCGACTAGGGCACCGGGTGCGCTGGGCCGGCCGGGTCGGCGCGGACGAACTCGGCGCGCTGGTCCTGCGTACGCTGCGCGCGGAGGGCGTCGACACCGACCACGCGGCCACCGACGACACCGGCCGCCCCACGGGACTGCTGCTGACCGAACCCCGCCTTGGCACCCTGACCCGCGTCAGCTACTACCGCACCGGTTCCGCCGGTTCGGCGGTGTCACCGGCCGACGTACTGCCCGCGCTGACCCCCGGCACTCGCGTCCTGCATCTGACCGGCATCACACCGGCGCTCAGCGCGATCGCCGCCCACACCGCACTGGCCGCCGCCACGGCCGCGCGCGACGCCGGCATCACCGTGTGCCTCGACGTCAACTACCGCTCCCGGCTGTGGAGTACGGACGCCGCCCGCACCGCGCTCCGCCCGCTGCTGCTCCGTACCGACCTGCTCATAGCCTCCGAGGACGAGCTGCCGCTGGTACTGGAACGACCCGACGCCGACGAGGCCGAGGCCGTGAAGAGCGTCCTGGCCGCGGGGGTCGCCGAGGTGGTCGTCAAACGCGGCGCACGCGGCGCGACCACGTTCACCGCGGACGGTCCGACCGACCGCGCCGCACGACAGGTCGACGCCGTCGATCTGGTCGGCGCGGGTGACGCCTTCGTGGCCGGATACCTGTCCGGCGTCCTCGACGGCGCTGACATCCCGGCCCGGCTGCACCGCGCCGTCACCACGGCGGCCTTCGCCGTCGCCGCCCGGGGCGACTGGGAGGGCCTTCCGACCCGGGACGAACTGGGACTGCTCGACGAGCCGGACGGCACGACGATCCGCTGACCGGGGCAGCGGATCGGCTCTTCGAGCCGACTGCCTGTGGGGCGTGATGTGCGGCGGCCGGGGCCGCACATCGCCGGGCCGATACTGTCGTTTCCCCTACGACGAAAGATGACTGACGTGGCACTGATCCTGGTAACCGGCGCGGCCTCCGGGCTCGGGCGTGACGCGGCGAACGCGTTGGCCGACGACGGTCACGACGTGGTCGTCCACGTCCGCAACCCGGCACGTCTCACCCGCGAGGACGACAGCGCCCGGTGGAAGGGCGTCGTCCTCGGGGACCTCGCCCGACCGGACGACATTCACGAAGTCGCCCGCCAGGCCTCGGGATTCGGCCGCTTCGACGCCGTCATCCACAACGCCGGAGTCCTGAACTCGCCGGAGCAGACCACGGTCAACACGATCGCGCCCTACCTGCTGACGGCCCTGATGGAGAAGCCGGCCAGACTCGTCTACCTCAGCAGCTCCATGCACCGATCCGGCTCCACGGACCTCGGACGGCTGACGGACGGCACCGCCACCTACTCCGACACCAAACTGTGGGTCACCACCCTCACGCTGGCCTTCGCGTCCCGCTGGGAAGGAACCGTCGCCCACGCGGTCGACCCCGGCTGGGTGCCCACCCGGATGGGCGGCGCCGGCGCAGCGGACGACCTGGTCGCCGGGCACCGGACACAGGCGTGGCTCGCCACCCACGACGACGTGACCCCGAGCACCGGCGGCTACTGGTACCACCGCCGGACCCAGCCACCGCACCCCGCCTCCCAGGACAAGGAGTTCCAGGCTCGCCTCATCCAGGCCCTGGAGAGCCGGACAGGGGTCCCGCTCGACTGAGCGGAACCCCTGTCCGGTCCCGGTAGGTCAGGACGGCGTGCCGTGCGGCTCCCGGACGACGGCGACGCCTCCCGGGGGGACGACGACGGTCCCCGAGACCGGGGTGCCGGTGAGGAGTTCCACCCCTTCGGCGCGGACTTCGGCGCCCTTGCCCGCGTGGTCGACGAGGAACAGGAAGTCGGCCTCCGCGCCGCGACGCCGTACGACCTCGATCCCGGCGGGCACCTCGTGCTCGGGAGCCACACCGGCCTCCTCGCGGATGCGGTGGAGGAGGGCCGCCAGGGTGTCCTGGTCGGGGTGGGTCGCCACATACCAGGCGCTACCGCTGCCGTACCGGTGGTGGGTGACGGCGGGATGCCCGGCCAGCGGACCGTCGGCGTACGAGGCGACGGCCCGGGCGCCGGCCAGCCCGACCCGTTCCGACCACAGGTCGGCCGTGGCGCCCGGCGGCACTTCGCCGGCCAGGCCCGTGGTCTGCCCCGGCAGCAGCGGGAACAGCTCGTCGGTGTGCACGCCGAGGACGTCGCGGAACGCGCCCGGGTACCCGCCCAGGAATACGTGGCCCTTCTCGTCGACCATGCCGCTGTGGAAGCCGACGGCCAGCGTCCCCCCGCTCTCCGCGAACCGGGCGAGATTCGCCGCGGCCGACTCCGTCACCACGTACAGCGACGGGACCAGGACGAGCTGGTACCGGTCGAGCCCGGGGTCGTCGGGACGGACGAAGTCGACGGCGACACCCGCACGCCACAGCGGGGTGTACCAGTCACGCACCAGGTCCTGGTAACGCAGCTCACCGCTCGGCTGGGCGGGCAGCTCCAGCGCCCAACGGGCGTCCCAGTCCCATACGATCGCCACGCGCGCCGCGACATCGGTGTCCCGCACCTCGGCCAACGCCCGCAGATCGGCGCCCAGTTGGACGACGTCCTGCCAGATCCGGCTGTCGGTGCCGGCGTGCGGAAGCATCGCCGAGTGCCACTGCTCGGCGCCCGCCTTCGCGGCCCGCCACTGGAAGAACGCGATGCCGTCGGCGCCGTGGGCGACATGGGCGAGCGCGTTGCGCCGCATCTCACCCGGGCCCTTGGCCCGGTTGACCTGCTGCCAGTTGACGGCACCCGGCGAGTGCTCCATGAGAAACCACGGGCCGCCCGCGAGCGACCTCATCAGGTCGCCGCTGAGCGCGATGTCGAGCTCCGCCTCCGGGTCGTCGGACATCAGGTAGTGGTCGTTGGAGAGGATGTCCAACTCCGGTGCCCAGCGCCAGTAGTCGAGGGCGTCGAAGGTGCGCAGGACCATGAAGTTGGTCGTCGCGGGCAGGTCCGGCGCCGCCCGGAGCAGTACCTCGCGCTCGGCCGTGCACAGCGAGAGCAGTTCGTCGGAGCAGAAGCGGCGCCAGTCCAGCTGGTGAGTGGGGTTCGGAGGGGCCGCGGTGGCACGGGGCGGGATGATCTCGGCCCAGTCGTAGTACCACTGGCTCCAGAAGGTCGTGCCCCAGGCGTCGTTCAGCGCGTCCAGGTCCTGGTACTTGTCCCGCAGCCAGCGGCGGAAGGACTCCGCGCTCTCGTCGCAGTAGCAGGCGGGGTTGTGGCAGCCGTACTCGTTGTGGACGTGCCACATGACGACGGCCGGATGGTCGGCGTACCGCTCGGCCAGCGTGCCCGCCATCCGCAGGGCGGCCTCACGGTAGGCGGGGCTGGAGGGGCAGAACGTCTGGCGGCTGCCGTACCACAGCCGGCGGCCGTCCTTGTCCACCGGGAGTGCCTCGGGGTGGGCCTTGAAGAACCAGGCGGGCGGCGACGCGGTGGGTGTGGCCAGGTCGGCGCCGATGCCGTTCTCGTGCAGGAGGTCGAGGATCCGGTCCATGCGCGTGAAGTCGTAGACGCCCTCGGCCGGTTCGAGCAGCGCCCAGGAGAAGATGCCGACGCTGACCATGGTGACCCCGGCCTCGCGCATCAGGCGCATGTCCTTGGCCCACACCTCCTCGGGCCATTGTTCGGGGTTGTAGTCGCCTCCGTAGGCGATGCCGGGAAGACGGAGGCGGCGTGCGGTGCTCATGGGGGAGTGCTCCGGAAAGTCGGGGGTGAGGGCGGGCGCGTACGGCTGGGTCAGCCCTTGTTGGCGCCCAGGGTCAGACCGCTGACGAACTGGCGTTGCAGCGCGAAGTAAACGATCAGGGTGGGGATGGCGGTCAGCAGCGCACCCGCGGCGACCAGGTTGGGGTCGGTGAAGTACTGGCCGGAGAGGTTGTTGAGGGCCGAGGTGATCGGCATGTTCTCGCCGGTGGAGATCAGCACGATCGCCCAGAAGAAGTCGTTGTAGATCCAGATGGACAGCAGGGTGGCCAGGGCCGCCATCGCGGGCCTGCACAGCGGCAGCACGATCTGCCAGTACAGGCGCCAGACGGAGGCGCCGTCGACGAGGGCGGCCTCGGTCAGCTCGTGCGGGAGGGAACGCATGTAGTTGGCGAGCACGAACGCGCAGAAGCCCGACTGGAACGCCACATGGATGAGAACCAGCCCCAGAGCCGAGTCGTACAGCTTGCCGGACGCGGTGATTCCCGGCAGGTCCACGAGCAGGTAGAGGCGGTAGAGCGGGGTGATGATGACCTGCTGCGGGAGCAGGTTGCCGGCCGTGAACACCAGCAGCAGGAACAGGTTGACCCGGAAGTCGAAGCGGCTGACGTAGAACGCCACGCAGGACGACAGGAACAGGGTCAGCAGCACCGCCGGAATCGCGATGAGCAGCGTGTTCCCGAAGTAGTGCAGCATGTCCGACTGCGTGAAGGCGTTGGTGAAGTTGGCGAAGTTCAGCTTGTCGGGCCAGGAGACATAGCCCTTGTCGCTGGTCTCGGCGTACGGCCGCAGGGCCGCGAACATCGCCCACAGCAGCGGCGCCAGCCAGGCCAGTGACGTCACGACGAGGAACGTGTGCAGCAGGATCCGGGCGGGGCGGACGGGGGTGCGCTGTCTCAGTGCCATGGAGGTGCTCATGCGCTCCGCTCCTTCCGGAAGGTCGAGATCAGATACGGGATGATCACGGCGAGCGAGATCACCAGCAGGACCACGGCGATCGCCGAGCCGTACCCGATGCGACTGGACTCGCCGATGATGTTGTTGGTGACCAGGATCGACAGCAACTCGGTGCCCTGGGCGCCCTTGTTGAAGACGAAGACCAGGTCGAAGGCGCGCAGGGCCTCGATGATCGTGACGACCAGCACGACCGTGTTGGTGGGGCGCAGCGTGGGGAAGATGACGTTCTTGAACGTCTGCCACTCGCCCGCGCCGTCGAGTGAGGACGCCTCGCGCAGCGAGGGGTCGACGCCCTTGAGACCGGCCAGGTAGAGGATCATCATGTAGCCGGTGTGCCGCCAGCAGGCGGCCACCAGGACGGCCCACAGGTTGAGGTCCGGGTCGCCGATCCAGTCGATGTAGTGGCCGGGCTTATTGGCCCCGATGAGGCTGTTGATCAGGCCCGTGTCCGGGTTGTAGACCAGCTGCCAGACGAATCCGGTGACGGCCAGCGACACCACGACCGGCAGGAAGAACGCCGTCTGGTAGACCCGGCTGAACCGGATGTTCTTGTCCAGCTGGACCGCCAGGAGCAGTCCGAGCGGGGTCGGGATCAGGATGAGCACGACAAACCAGATGACGTTGTGCTCGACGGCGGGCCAGAACTGCGGGTTGTTGGTGAACAGTTCGCGGAAGTTGTCCAGCCCGACCCACTTGATGGAGTCGAAGCCGATGCCGTCCCAGGTGGTGAACGCGAGAGCGATGGAGGCCAGCGCGGTGAGCCAGACGAGGGCCACGTGCAGGATCGTCGGTATGCCGGCCATCAGACCGAGCGTGAGCCGGTCACGGCGGGTCAGCAGACGCCGATGGCCCTGCGGGACCCGCTTGTTCGAGGGCACGCCCCGGGGCGGCTCGGCGGCCGCCTCCGGGGACTTCGTGAGGATGTCGGTGCTCATGAGGAGGCGAAGATCGCCTTCTTCTGGCGCTCGATGGACGACAGGATGCCGTCGACGCCCTTGGGGTCGCGGACGAACTTCTGCAGCGCGGGCTGCATCACCGTCGAGGTGAAGTCCGGGCGGCTGTCACGGTCCATGAACTGGGTGAGGTGCTTGGCCCCCGCGATCATGTCGTAGCCCTTCTTCTGAAGGGTGCTGTAGGCGGAGGTGTCGGCCTTGGTGGAGGCGGCGATGAGGCTCGGGTCGGCCTTGAGGTAGATCTCCTCGGCCTGCGGCGTGCCCAGGAACTCGAGCAGCTTGACCGAACCGGCGTGGTTCTTGGGGCTCTTGCTGAGCATGATGCCGTCGGTCGGCGCCTCCACGGTGTCCTGACCGTACGCCGGGTCGATCTCGGGGAAGGGGAAGAAGTCGAGGTCGTCCAGGTCCGCCTTGTTCGTGAACTGCTGGGCCACGAACATGCCGAGCATGTACATCCCCGCCTTCTTCGCGACCAGCGTCTGGGCGGCGTCCTGCCAGGTACGGCCGACCGCGCCCTCCTGGTGGAAGGGCAGGGTCTCGGCCCAGGTGTCGAAGACCTTGCGGACCTTCGCGTCGGTCCACGAGGCCTTGCCGGCCATCAGCTCCACGTGGAAGTCGTAGCCGTTGAGGCGGAAGTTGATCTGGTCGAAGGAACCCATCGCCGGCCAGGCGTCCTTGTCGCCGAAGGCGATCGGGACCAGGCCGTCCTTCTTCATCTGCTTGCACAGGGCGACATACGCGTCCCACGTGGTGGGGACCTGGTAGCCGTACTGCTGGAAGACGCTCTTGCGGTAGAAGACCGCCCACGGGGACGTGGTCAGCGGCACCAGGTAGTACTTGCCGTCCTGACCCTTGCTCAGGTCGTGCATGGCGCTGGGGAAGTTGCCGCCGATCGTCTTCCACACGTCGTCGATAGGGGAGGCCAGTCCCTTGGCCGCGAAGAACTGCATCCGGTAGCCGGCGAACCACTGGAACACGTCGTCCGGCGTGCCCTGCAGATAGGTGTTGATCTGCTCCTGGAACGTGCCGTGGTCCTTGGTGTTGATGGCGACCTTGATCCCGGACTGCTTCGTGAACGCCGCGTACATGTCGCCGTATCCCTTCTTCGGGACGGCGTCGGACGCGTTGGAGCCGACGGTGACGGTCTTGGAGTCGGACCCGGTGCCACCGCCGCCGCACGCGGACAGCAGCGGGACACCGGCACCGAGGAGTGCGGCCCCGCCGAGTCCGCGCAGCACGGCGCGGCGGCTTGTGCCGGGCAAGGGCTCACCAAGGGATGAATGGCGCATTTCGGCTCCTGAAGGGCTGTCATGGCCCGGGCGTGGCGCATCGGCTCAAGGGGGCATGACGGGAAGCGGTCGACGGATACGACCAGAAATGAACGCGATCGGACAGATCCGATCGGCTGACGCGGTGAAGAGTGAACTTTCCGGGGGCCCGCTGTCAAGGCCGTGCGGAGAAGGCGCCCGTCAGACCGTCCCAGGAGAAGGAAATCGGTGCCTCGGTGCAAGAAAACCTGCCGGTTCCCTTGACGGGGGACCCCGGTGCTGCGTAGACATGACCGCGCGGTCAGGACCGCGCGGTCATACGGTTGACCTGGTTCGATACTCACGGCCATCGGGAGTTCTCATGACACGAGTGGTGGGGCGGAACGCCGGTTCCCCGGCACCGCGCAGCGCGGACGTGGCCCATGCGGCCGGCGTCTCGCGCAAGACGGTGTCACGGGTCTTCAACAACGAGCCGTACGTCTCCGACGAGGTCCGCCGTCGGGTCCTGGACACGGCCGGGGAGCTCGGATACCGGCTGAACCACGCGGCCAGGGCACTGGCCTCGGGCCGCAGCCGTTCGATCGGGGTCGTCGCCCTGGGCACAGCCGGGTACGGCACCGCCTCACTCCTCGTCGGTGTGGAGAGGGCCGCACGGGACGCCGGTTACGCACTGCGGGTGGTCAACACCGTGGACGGAGACCCCGAGGGCATCGCCGGCGCGGTGCTGTCGCTCCTCGAACAGGGCGTGGACGGCATCGTGGTGTCCGAACCCATCGTGGAGGGCGAGGTGTCCGTCCGGATCGACGTGCCGGTCCTCTTCCTGGGCGCGCCGCCGGCCTTCTTCACCTCCGCCCGGACCCTGAGTGTGGGCGTGGGCGCCCATGAACTGGCGCGCGCGGCCACCGACCACCTGCTGGATCTCGGGCACACCACCGTCCACCATCTCGCGGGCCCTCGACGCTGGTACGCCTCGAAGGACCGTGCTGACGGCTGGCGCGCCGCGCTGGCGGCACGGGGTGCGGTCGAGCATCCGGTGATCGAGGGCGACTGGTCACCCGAGTCCGGCTACGCGGCCGGCCGGGAACTGGCTGCGGACACCACCGTGACCGCTGTCTTCGCGGCGGGCGACGAGATGGCCATCGGCCTGATCCACGCCCTGCGCGAGGCAGGCCGCCGGGTACCGGAGGACGTGAGCGTGGTGGGCTTCGACGGCAACCCCGTCTTCGCCCACGTCACACCCCCGCTGACCACCGCGCGTCAGCCCTTCGACGAAGCGGCACGGGACGGCATCAGACTGCTCGTGCACGCCGTCGAAGAGCCGGAGACCGAACTGCCTCCGGCGAGCGAACCACAGGTCGAGCTCGTCATCCGCGCCTCGACCGCGCCGCCGCCCTCCCACCGGGGGCGGACCGCACCCCGCACCGCCTGAGCCATCGCACCCACAGGTGCGGACAGAGGGCACGCGTGAGCACCTCCGCTGTACGCCGAGGAAGCCCGTCGCGAAACCTCACCGGATTCCTCGTCGCATTCCTCGTCGCCACGGCGTCGACCGTTGTCAGGCCGGCCGGCGTCTCCGTCCCTTGACTCCGCTGTTCCGCGCCCGGACCGATCCGAGCGGGCGGCGGGCATCGAAACACACCTCCATCCCATCCCCCGGGAGCCGCAATGTCCTATGCGCAGACAGACGCCAGACCCGGCGCCGCTCCGCATTCCCGTCCCCTCTTTCTCCTGACGGCCGTCCTCGCCCTGCTGGCCGCGGTGGCGACGCTGCTGCTGCCCGCCGCGGGCCGGGCGGACGCCCTGTCCCGTCCGTCGCAGACGATGTACACCCCGCCGTCGGACGCGCCCTCGCCCGGGTCGCTGTATCCGCGGGCGCTGCGGCTGCAGCACAACGGCTCGGCCAACGGCACGATTCTGGCGACGTTCGAGCAGTACAGCACCGGCACACCGGTTCTCCCGATCTACCGCAGCACCGACAACGGCAACGCCTGGACGAAGATCTCCGAGGTCGCCGACACCCAGAACGGCTGGGGCATGCGCTGGGAGCCGGAGCTGTTCGAGCTCCCCGCGGCCATGGGTGACTTCCCGGCGGGCACCATCCTCGCCGCCGGAGCGTCCGTCCCCGCCGACCGCTCGGCCATCAAGATCGACGTCTACGCCAGCACGGACCTCGGACTGACCTGGACCTTCGTCAGCAACATCGCCACCGGCGGCCCGGCCTTCGACACGAACGGCAACGGCAACACCCCCGTCTGGGAGCCGTTCTTCCTCTACGCGGGCGGCAAGCTGATCGTCTACTACTCCGACCAGCGCGACTCCGCCTACGGCCAGAAGGTCGTGCACCAGGTCTCCACGGACGGCCGCACCTGGGGCCCCGTGGTGAACGACGTGGCGATGCCCACCTACAGCCAGCGCCCGGGCATGCCCACCGTGGCCAAGCTGCCCAACGGCAACTACATCATGACGTACGAGTACGGCGGCTCCCCCTCGGGCAACTTCGCCGTCTACTACAAGATCTCCGCCGACCCGGAGGCCTTCAACTCCGTCACCGGCATACCCCTGCGGGCGACCGACGGCACCGTCCCCACCAGCACCCCCTACATCACCTGGCTGCCCACCGGCGGCCCGAACGGCACCCTGGTCGTCAGCGCCTACAGCACGGGCGACCTGTTCCTCAACACCGCGAACGGTGCCGCTGACACCTGGACGCGCATCAACTCCACCGTCGTCGGCGGCTACAGCCGCGGTCTGCTCCCGTTGCCCGACGGCCACAGCCTCCTGGTGCTCAGCGGGGGAAGCGGCGGCAGCAACCTCCACAACCCCGTCACGTACGGCACCATCGACCTGGGCGGCGGCATCTCCGACGGCGCCACCTACGCGGCTTCGAACGCGGGCAGCGCCCTCAACCTGGCCATCGCGGGCGGCTCCACCGCCAACGGCACCTTCGCGACGCAGCAGACCGCCACCGGCGGCACCGACCAGCAGTGGCGCTTCGCGGCGCAGCCCTCCGGCTACTTCAAGATCTTCAACGTGGCCACGGGCAAGGTCCTGGGCGTGCAGAGCGGCTCCACCGCCGACGGCGCCAAGATCCTGCAGTGGGACGACAACGGCACCCTCGACCACGAATGGGCCGTCGCCCCCAACCCCGCCGGCGGTTACACGCTCACCAACCGCGTCACCGGCAAGCTCCTCGAGATCCCGGGCGGCTCCACCGCCACCGGCACCACCGCAGGCCAGTGGAGCGACACCGGCTGCGCCTGCCAGCGCTGGAACCTCACCCAGACCGCGCTGCCCCCGCTGGGCACCGGCCAGTACATCTTCGTCAACAAGAACAGCGGCAAGTACCTCGACATCCCGGCCGGCTCCACCGCCACCAACACCGCCGTCGGCCAGTGGCAGAACTCCGCCTGCGTCTGCCAGCTGTTCACCTTCCAGTCCGCGGGCGGCGGAGCCTGGACCATCAAGAACGCCAACAGCAACCTCAACCTCGACATCCGCAGCGGCTCCACCACCCCGGGAGCCGCGGTCGTCCAGAACACCCCCTCCACCGCCAACTCGCAGAAGTGGACCCTGACCGACGCGGGCAACGGCTACTACGAACTCAAGAACGTCAACAGCGGCCTCAACGCCGGCGTCGCCCAGTCCTCCACCGCCAACGGCGCGGCGGTCGTCCAGTGGACCGACGTGAACGTCGACGACCAGCTCTGGAAGATCGTCCGCATCAACTGAGGCGGCTTCTCACAGCGGAAAGCCCGGGTCCGGCGGTGTGCCGGGCCCGGGCTTTCGCCGCCAGTGGCGACGACGACGTCTATGTCGGCGTCTACGTCATCGGGTCTCGCGGGCGTACGGCGCGACGGTGATCCGGTCGATCAGCGGCGCGTAGCGCGAGCGCAGCGGTACGCCGGGGAAGGTGTCCGAGGCGTAGGTGGTGCCGTCGAAGTTGGGCAGCTCCTCGGAGCGGAAGGTGATCGTGTTCTGTCCCTTCTTCAGCTGGACGGGGACGGTCAGCTCCCAGAAGTTGTTCTGGTGGAAGCTGTGCGGGAAGCTGACGCGCCGTGTCTCGCCGCCGTTGACACTGATGTCGGCGTGGCGGGCGAGCGGGTCCGGGTTGTAGTGGGTGGCCTCCGCCTGCTCGGGGTTGGAGTACCGGATGCGCAGCGCGTACAGACCCCTTTGGTCGGCGGTGACGGTGAACGTCGCGGTGTTGCCGTTGCCCGGCGCGCCGCCGACCCCGGTGATCGCCGTGCCCGCGGTGGCCAGGGACAGCGGGGTGAGCGTGGCCGAGCCCGCGAGTACGGCGTCGCCGGCCTCGTACGTACGCGTCTTGAGCGTGCCCTCGGTGGGAGTGACGGTGAGGCGGTCGACGAGGGTGGTGGTCGAACCCCCGGTCACCGTCACCTTGTTGACGCCGCCCGACAGGGAGACCGCCACCCTGCTCGTCTTCTTGTCCAGGCGCAGGACGTCGTGCCCGTTGACGGAGAGCCGGGCGCCCTTGCCCTCGACGGTGTCGACCTCGAGGGTGGCCTCGCGGTCGGCGGGGGAGTAGACCCAGAACGTGGCGGTCTGGCCCTTCCGGAGCCGGGCCGCGCGCGAGCCGGTGGCGGGGACCCGGGCCTGCTTCGGCAGGTCGTACACCGGCCGCGCCCCGCCGCCCAGCCAGGCCAGCTCACCCTCGTACACCTGGGTGGTGGCCGATGCCGCGGGGAGGGAGAGGGTGAGACGGTCGACGATGGCGTCACCCTTGGTGACGCGCTTGCCGTCGAGGCTCTTCGCGGCGAGCGTCAGGGTGTGCTTGCCCTTGGTGAGCCGGACCTTGGTGTCGGTGTGGTCCCAGACCACCCACTTGTAGCCCAGCGGCATGTACAGCTCCTGCTCGCTGTCGGCCCTGCCGTCCACCCGGAGGAAGACGTTGGTGGGGCCCTGCTCCCTCACCTTGTCGAAGGTGTTCAGGGAGTTGGCGAAGACGCTCAGGTCGTAGGTGCCGTCCTCCGGCACGTCCACGGTGGTCTCGAGCGTGACGTCCGAGCCGGTGCGCAGACCGCCGACGTCGTATCCACCGGAGGTGTAGAACTTCGACACGTCACGGGGTGAGCCCTCGGGGCCGTTCTTCGAGTAGCCGGTTCCGGTGTGGACGGCGTCCTCCGCCTCGTACGAAGCCTGCCAGCGCACGGGCGGGGACTGCGTGCCCTTCGCCTTACCGGCCGGGCTGAGGACGATCTCGTACGCCGAGGACTCCTCCAGCCTCGGCAGCGTGCCGTCGCCGAAGTCGACGACCACCGTGCCGTCGTCACCGACCTTCAGGTTCTGCTCGGCGAGCAGCTTCGGACCGGAGGAGTCGCCGACCTGGCCGCTCCACGCGATCTCCCGCACCCAGGCGTGCACGTTCTTCCCGAAGAGCTTCTTCGGAACGCCCGCGAACGTGATGTGGCCCTTCCCGGTGGACCCGCCGAAGATCAGCCGGGCCTGCTTCTTCTTCTCGTCGAGGGTCGCGACGCCCTGCATGGTGTAGTTCTCGCCGGGGAACGGCGGCGTCGCCGTCACCGTGTGCCCGCTCATCGAGGCGTACGAGTTCAGTAGCCACCACTGGCCGTTGCCCCGGTTGGACTGCACCGCGGAGTCGGACAGGTTCCCGTCGATGTTCCAGTAGGCGATGTCGGCGTCGACCTTGGACTCCTCGATCGCGGACACCCACTGGATCATCTGGCCGGGGACCGAGGTGTGGTAGTTGAACGCGTACTCGTTGATGTTGATCGGCAGCCGCGTACCCTCTCGGGCGGTGCCCTTGAACAGCTCCTTCTCCCACGTCCGGTACTTGGCGACGTTCGAGCGGACCGCCTCGGGGTGGCTCAGCTCGTGCCAGGTGATGACGTCCGGGAGGGTGCCGGCGGCCAGGGCGTGCGTGAGGAAACCCTTCACCTGGTCGTAGAGGACGCTGGTGTTGGGGCCGGCGATACGGGCGCTCGGCATCTTGCCCTTGATGAGCTTGTACGCGTCGTCCCAGGCGGCGAAGAAGTCGGTGGGGTCGTTCAGCCAGCTGACCTTGTCGTAGCTCCAGTCGCCGGTGCCGAACATGTTGCCCTCGGGCTCGTTGAACGGCACGAAGACGACGTTGTCCTGGTACTCCTCGGGCAGTTGGAGCACCTGGTCGACCTGCTTGGCGATCTTCTCCTCGTAGAGCTCGATCTTCTCCTGCGGGGTGTCGCCCGGCCATTCGTAGGGGAAGCCGCGGTGGATGTCGGTCATGTAGATGTACACATCACCGTCGGTGGAGTCGGCCAGGGGCCCGACCACGTCCAGCGCGTCGGCGCCCGGGTGCTGCGGGCCGTCCTGTGCCTTGGTGGAGACCGTGCGCAGCCCCATGCCCTCGATGAGGTTGTTGGTGGGGACGTCCGGCCCGTACACCCCGTAGAGGGTGCCGGAGGCGCCGCCGTGGAACGCACCGGTGTTCGAGCCGAGGTCGACGGTCAGCTGGCCCTCGCGGACCACGGTGACGGTCGCCGAGACCGCTCGACCGGCGACGGTTCCGGCGACGGTGAAGGTCCCCGGCCGGGCGTACTTGTCGGCCGGTACGGCGTCCCAGGTGATCGGCGCGTCGCGGTCGTAGCCGTCGGAGAAGGAGGAGCGGACTGCCGCGGGCAGGGACGGGGCGGTGCCGGTCGTCGTCCGAACCTCGAAGGAGGTCTTCGACAGGTCCTGGAGCGTCGGCACGGTCCCGACCAGACCGGCCACCTGCTCGGCGCTGAGCGCCGAGTGCCACACGGCGAAGTCGTCGATCGCGCCCTTGAGCAGCGGATCCGGCCAGAAGGACTTGCCGATGTAGCCGGCGGCCGTGGCCGAACCGTCCAGCAGTTCCTTGGCCTTGATGCCGGTCGCGGCGGACGCCACCGCCGTGCCGTCGAGGTAGGTGGTGAGCCGTCCGGCACTGGTGTCGAGAGTGACGGTGACGGTCCGCCAGGCGTTCGCGGGCAGCATCGCGTAGCCGACGGCCTGGGCCTCCGCCCCGCCTCCGCCGGTGGTCACCGAGGTCTGGAACAGCCCGTTGCCGCTGTACGGAGTGCTGAAGAGATACCTGGTGGTGTTGGTGCCGAGATCGAAGATCCGCTGCCAGGACGACTTGTCGCCGTCCCACTTCACCCGGGCCGAGACCGTCAAGTCCGTGGCGTCGCCGACCACTTCACGGGGCAGACGGACATACGCGCCGTTCGAGTCGGGCGCCCCGCCGGGCAGCGCGATGGCCTTGCCACCGTCCGCGCCCGCGACGGAGCGGGCGGTGCCGCCGTTCACGAGGCTCGCCGTCAGGCCGTTTCCGGAGCTGTCCGTGATGCTGCCCGACGCGAGGTCGTCCTGGTCGAAGGTGTAGCGGGCGACGGGCTGGGGGGTGTCGGCCGCCTGCGCGAGGACGGCCGGCGCGGAGAGCAGCCCCGCGCCGAGAGTCAGCGCCACGGCGGCCGCACCTCGGCGCCGGACGGATCTGTCAGCAGGTGGCATGGAGTGCGTCCTTAAATTCTTGGTTCCTGAGGGGGAGGTTCCGGTTGGCCGGAGGGGGAGAGGCAGCCGGTCGAACCGGTTCGGCGAAGCTAGCATCGAGGAAACCGGCCAGCAATCCCCCCGACACACCGAACCTGTGCCGTGTACGCCGGATTGCAAGGTGTTTTCACCGAAAGCCCGGTACGGGTGTTGACAGGCGCCCGGCTTGTTTCTAGTTTCACTTCACGCGAACCGGTTCGACAGCCGATAGTCGCCGCTCCACCCTTCCTACAAGGAGTTGTCGTGAACATCGGTGAGATCGCCCGGCTGGCCGGTGTCTCGCGGAGCACCGTCTCCTACGCGCTGAGCGGGAAGCGCCCAGTCTCGGACGACACCCGCCGCAAGATCCAGCGCGTCGTCGACGAACTGGGCTACCAGCCCAGCGCCAGCGCCCGCGCCCTGGCCAACGGCCGGACCAGCACCCTCGGTCTGGTCTTTCCGCCGGCCGGGAACCACTACACGGGAATGCAGCTGGATTTCATCGGCAGCGTGGTGGAGGCCGCGGCGGCCCACGACTACGACGTACTGCTCTCGCCGAGCGGTGTGGACAGCGACCGCTCGTTCCAGCGCCTGCTGGGCGAGCGCCGGGTCGACGGCGCGATCCTCATGGAGATCAGGCTGGAGGACGACCGGGTCGATCACCTGGCAGCCCTCGACTTCCCGTTCGTCGCCATCGGCCGTACCGCTCGAACCGAGAGCTGTTCATGGGTCGGGCTCGACCACACCACGCTGGTGGAGCGCTGTGTCCATCACCTGGCGGATCTCGGCCACCGCCGGGTCGCCTTCGTCAACCGTCCCGAGCAGTTGCTGCGCACCGGGTACGAGTCGGCCCAGCGCGGGCTGAACGGCTTCACCAAGGCCGCGGCCGAACGTGGGCTCACCGTCCGCACGTACTGCTGCGGAGACGACGCCGCCTCGGGCCAGACCTGCCTGGAACGGATCCTGCACGACGACCCGGCCACCACCGCCCTGGTCACCCTCAACGAGGCTGCGCTCGGCGGCCTCTATCGGGGCCTCGCCGAGGCAGGCCGCCATGTACCGCGCGACTTCTCCCTCACGGGGGTCGTGGCGGGCCGGTGGGCGGAGACGGTGACGCCGCAGCTCACCGCGGCGGACGTACCGGCGGAGCAGATGGGCCGCCTCGCCGTAGACCTGCTGGTAGAGCGGCTCAACCACCCCGACGCACCGCCCCGGCACCATCTCCTCACCCCGCCGATCTCGCTACGGGCCAGCACAGGCCCGGCCGGAACCGCGCCGAGTACAGACGCCGGGGCCGGTATGACGGCCTGACCTCCTTACTTCCCTCCCTACCTCCCTACCGCCGTACCTCCGTACCTCCCTTCTTCCTCACTTCACCGCACGCTCGCCCGTGCGCGCGCATCCGCCTGCCGGCCCTTGCCTCGGCACTCCCATGCCCAGAAACAAAGGAACTTCCGCCATGAACCGATCCACCAGACAGCGTCGTCTGACCGCCGCCGCTGTGACCGTGCTGGCCGTCGCTGTGAGTGCCACTGCCTGTTCGTCCGGCTCGGGCAGTTCGGACACGAAGGCCGCTGACGGCGGTACCTACTCGATCTGGGACCCCTACCCGCAGTTCGCGAAGGGTTCGGCGTGGGTGAAGCTGCTGGAGGACTGCGGTACGAAGGCCGGGGTGAAGGTCAAGCGGACCGGGTTCGACACGGGTGACCTGGCGAACAAGACGCTGCTCGCGGCGCAGCAGGGCAATTCTCCGGATGTGCTGATCGTGGACAACCCGGTGGTCTCGACGCTGGCTGAGGCCGGTGTGCTGACGACGACGGACGACAACAAGCTGGACACGTCCGCGGTGGATCCGAACCTGCTGGCGGCGGGTCAGTCGGGCGGCAAAACGTACGGGACGCCGATCGGCGCCAACACCCTGGCCCTCTACTACAACAAGAAGGTCCTGGCGGAGGCCGGGGTGGATATCGCGTCGGTGAAGGACTGGGCGTCGCTGACGGCGGCGCTTGCGAAGGTGAAGAAGGCGGGGAAGAAGGGGATCACGTTCTCGGCGATCGGTACGGAGGAGGGCAGTTTCCAGTTCCTGCCCTGGTTCTGGGGGTCGGGTGCGAAGCTGACCGCGCTGGATTCGCCGGAGTCGGTGTCGGCGCTGGCGTTGTGGAAGGGCTGGCTGGACAAGGGCTACGCGCCCAACTCGGTCCTCAACAACACGCAGACCACCAGCTGGCAGGAGTTCGCGTCGGGGGAGTACGCGTTCAGTGAGAACGGCACCTGGCAGCTGGCGAACGCGGAGAAGGCCGGGTTCGAGTACGGGGTGATCCCGGTCCCGGGCGCGTCGGGGGGCAATGCGGCGGCGCCGACGGGCGGGGAGTTCGTGACGGTGCCGGTGCAGGACGACACCGCCCGCTACGCGACCTCGCAGAAGATCGTGTCCTGCCTGACCAGCAGCCAGAACCTGTTGGCCACCGACACGACGCTGTCCTATGTCGCGCCGACCGGTGAGGTGCAGGAGAAGCAGGTCGCGGCGAATGCGCAGCTGAAGCCGTGGGTGGACGCGGTGAAGGCGGCCAAGGGCCGTACCAGTGACGACCTGGGCACCAAGTACCCGAAGATCTCCGAGCAGTTGTGGAAGGCGGTCCAGTCCGCGCTGAGCGGCTCCACCTCCCCCAAGGACGCGCTCACGGCCGCCCAGTCCGCCGTCAAGTAACCGAGTGCCGAAGGCCAGTTGATGAACCGCACGACACACGCACCGGACGACGGCCGTCTGGTGAGCGAGGGGGCCGGGGCGGCGACCGCCGCTCCGGCCCCGGGCCCGGTCCGCGTCACGCGCCGGCGCCGTCCGGCCTCTGCGCAGTGGACGGCCTGGGCGTTTATCGCCCCGGTCGCCTGCTACCTCGCCGTCTTCTACGCCTATCCCCTCTACCGCAACCTCGATCTGAGCCTGCGCAACTACACGGTCCGCTCGTTCGTGCAGGGCAACGCCCCCTTCACGGGCCTGGACAACTACCGCAGGATCTTCGACGATGCGACCTTCACCCCGGCCCTGGTGCACACGGCCGTGTTCACCGCGGTGTGCCTGGTTTTCCAGTACGCCATCGGCCTGGCGCTCGCGGTCTTCTTCCACCAGCACTTCCGCCTCTCGGCCACCCTGCGGGCCCTGTTCCTCGTGCCGTGGCTGCTGCCGCTGATCGTGTCCGCGTCCACCTGGTCCTGGATGCTCAACTCCGATTCCGGCATCGTCAACGCCACCCTGAACACGGTCGGTATCGGCCCGGTGAACTGGCTGACCTCACCGACCTGGTCCCTGGCCTCGGTGATCATCGCGAACATCTGGATCGGTGTCCCCTTCAACCTCGTCGTCCTCTACAGCGGCCTGCAGTCCATCCCCGCCGGCCTCTACGAAGCGGCCGCCCTGGACGGAGCGAACGCCTGGCGACGCTTTTGGTCCATCACCTTCCCCCTGCTGCGCCCGGTCTCCGCGATCACCCTCCTGCTCGGGCTGGTGTACACGCTGAAGGTCTTCGACATCATCTGGATCATGACCAAGGGCGGTCCCGCCGACTCCTCGACCACTTTCGCGACCTGGTCCTACCAACTCGGCTTCGGCAGCCTCCTCCCGGCGTTCGGGCCCGGAGCGGCTGTCGGCAACCTCCTGGTCGTCGCCGCCCTCGTCTTCGGCCTGATCTATCTGCGCATCCAGCGAAAGCAGGCCCTGACATGACCGCAACCGCTCCCCCCACTCTCACGCGCCGCGACCGGACGTGGGGCAAGACGGTCATCGGGGTCGTTTTGACCGGGGTGATGCTGTTCCCGGTGTACTGGATGCTGAATGTGTCCTTCACCCGCGACCAGGACATGCGCAAGTCCCCGCCCAGCCTGTTCCCGGTCAACGGCACACTGGCCGGCTACCGCACCGTCCTCACCGAACAGCTGCCCTACCTCGCCACCAGCCTCGTCGTCGCCCTGGGCACCGTCGCGTTGACGGTGACGCTGGCCGCGCCCGCCGGATACGCGCTGGCGAAACTCCGCCCCCGCGGCGGCGGCGTCCTCAGCTTCCTCCTGCTGGCCGCGCAGATGATCCCCGGCATCATCATGGCGATGGGCTTCTACGCCATCTACCTCCAACTCGGCGTCCTGCAGTCCCTCCCCGGCCTGATCGTCGCCGACTCCACCCTCGCCGTGCCCTTCGCGGTCCTCATCTTCACCGCGTTCATGACCGGCATTCCCGGTGAACTCATCCAGGCCGCACAGATGGACGGAGCACGGCCCCTGCGCACGTTCTGGTCGATCGTCCTGCCGATGAGCCGCAACTCGATCGTCACGGTGTCCCTGTTCGCGTTCTTGTGGTCCTGGTCCGACTTCATCTTCGCCAGCACGCTGGTCAACGGCGGCACCCACGAGCCGATCACGCTGGGCATCTACCACTACATCGGCAACAACAACCAGCAGTGGAACGCCATCATGGCCACCGCCGTCGTGGCCTCCCTGCCCGCCACGGTCATCCTCGTCCTCGCCCAGCGCTACGTCGCCGCAGGCGTCACCGCCGGCGCCGTCAAAGACTGACCCCCACCCCTTCTTCCTGGTCCCCACCGACCGTCCCCCCGCACCCCGGACGGACGGCCGCCCCTGCCCGAGAAACGAGTACCGCCGCCATGACAGCCGACCGATCCGGCCCCGTCTTCTGCGTCCAGGACATCCCCTTCAGCACCCACGGATCGTGGTTCGGCATCTCACCCGTCCTGGCGGAAAAGACCCGCGCCGAAGACCTCCACCTCGTCTCCCACCAAAACGGCATGCACGCCACCCTGCGCCTCGTACCGCTGGTCGTAGCTACCGGCGAGCGGGCACAGACGCAGGTGACGGCGACACCGGGCCTGCTCACCTGGACCAGCGAGAACGGGCGCATCGACCTCGCCTACGAAACCCCGGACACCATCAGGGTGTTCGGGACGGGACTTGCTCTACGCATCTCCGCGGCAGCGAAGGCCCTGACCCCCTTCAGCGGCACCTACTTCTACGACGACCCGGCCGCACAGGCGCACGTATTCACCTCCTACGAAACCGGCCGCCGCTACCGCATCACCCTGCTCACCGGAACGATCACCGAGGTGACCGGATCCCAGGCTCTGGGCAGCGCCGACCGCGGCCTGACGGTCACCACCGCCGAGCCCGGCGGCTCCTGGGAGATAGCGGTCGAGGAACTCGACACCGCGAGAGAGCCCTACCGCTCATCAGCAACGTTCGACGAGGTCACAACCGCCGCCCACGGCGCGTTCGCGGAGTTCGTCGACGCGCTCGCCCCCTGGCGTACCCCGGACACCCCCGCCGCCGAACTCGCCGCCTACGTCCTGTGGTCAGCCACCGTCCGCCCCGCAGGCCTGCTCACCCGCCCCGGCGTCCTCATGTCCAAACACTGGATGGACAAAGTCTGGAGCTGGGACCACTGCTTCAACGCCCTCGCCCTCGCCCCCGGCCACCCCCACCTCGCCTGGGACCAATACCACCTCCCCTTCGACCACCAAGACCAGGCCGGCGCCCTGCCCGACTCCGTCACCCACTCTGAAGTCCTCCACAACTTCGTCAAACCCCCCATCCACGGCTGGACCCTCAACCACCTCCGCCGCCTCCTGCCCACACCCCTCACCCACACCCAACTCACCCACACCTACGACCGACTCCAACGCTGGACAGATTTTTGGCTCACCGCCCGCCGCGCCCCCGGCCACACCCTGCCCCACTACCAGCACGGCAACGACAGCGGCTGGGACAACGCCACCACCTTCGACCCCGAACGCCTCATCATCACCGCCGACCTCGCCGCCTTCCTCACCCTCCAACTCCACCAACTCGCCGACCTCGCCACCGAGTTGGGGCACACCGACGAAGCCGCCCACTGGCAGCAAACCGCCACCGACACCCAAACCGCCATGCTCGACCACCTCTGGACCGGCGACCGGTTCGTGGCCCAAAGCGTCACCACCGGGGACACCTGGAGCACCTCCAGCCTCCTCGACCTCATGCCCATCACCCTCGGCGAACACCTCCCACCCCACATCAGCACCACCCTCGCCCAGCGCATCCAAGCCCACCTCACCCCCCACGGCCTCGCCACCGAACTCCCCACCTCCCCCCACTACCTCCCCGACGGCTACTGGCGCGGCCCCATCTGGGCCCCCGCCACCGTCCTCATCGAAGACGGCCTCCGCCGCGCCGGCCACCACCACCTCGCCAACGACATCAGCACCCGCTTCCGCACCCTGTGCGAAACCCACGGCTTCGCCGAAAACTTCGACGCCCTCACCGGCACCGGCCTCCGCGACCGCGCCTACACCTGGACCGCCGCCAGCTACCTCCTCCTCGCCGAAGCGCACACACGCCGAGCCGGCCACTGACCGCCCCGTAGCCCCGTAGCCCCGCCTTCGCCGCCGTCCACGGCGAAGGCGGGGCTTACGCAAGCCTCCGTGTGAAAGGCTGTCGGCGGCGAGAGCGGGGGCGTGAAGTGGACGACGGCAGCCTGAGGTGGCTCGGTACGTACTGCTACGAGAGGCGGGGGCAGACGCCGGGAATGCGGGGTGGCGTCGCACTGACCGCAGTACGTGGGCTGAAGGTGGAGACGCTTCTCCAGCGTCTGGGGGCTTCGCGGGGTGAGGGCGGGGGAGCCGCTGTCCGGTACCGGGATTTCGACTTCCCCGCAGGGACGGGATCACGGACGCCGTGCATGTACGGGGTTTCGGGTGACTGGAGTTACGTCCTGGAAGACTCCGGCTCGGCCACCTGGTACGAGAGATGGTTCAACGACGATCCTGCCGTGAAGCCGCGCCCCGGCGAAGAAATGGTGTGCATCAACCCGAACATCGCGGTTCAGCCCTGCTGGCTGGTGTACGCCCCGGGCGACGGGGCGGTGTGGTTCACGGAGTTCGGACAGAGCCCGCTGGACAGTCGGCGCAAGGATGTGACCGGCAAGGTGGCGGTGCTGGACGAGGCGCTGCGCGCCGCCGGAGCCGTGAACCCTGGTCCTCCCGAGTTCGGTGACGTGCCGGAGTGGACACGATTCGTCGACGCACACCTTGGCGGCGTGCCGGCTGTCCTGTGGCAGGCGGTGAGCGACTCCCTCGGCATTCGCATCCCGAGAGCCGATGTCGAAGAGGGGAACCTGCCGGTCGCGCTCCTGGATGATCCCTACGCGTGACCGCTACGCGCTCATGCAGTAAACGATTTCTTATCGACCTGTCGTGAATGACGGCTGCTTCTGCCACGCCCTGCTTCTGCCGCGCCCTGCTCCGCCGCGACGACCGCACGCCCGGCCCCTTCCAGCCTTCCCGGAGATCGACTCGCCGATGAGCGCCAGTCGTCGTTCGTCGTAGTAAACGTATCCACGCTACGACCCGCCAGACTCCTTGGTCAACGCCCCTGCCTCAGCCCGCTCCTGGCGCCCCTTCCCCCTCCAAACGCACAAGCAGGCGAAAACCTCCAGGTCAGAAACCACCTCCAGGTAATCGACCGGCAAGCTCGGTGAAACATTTTGGCGTCCTCCCTCTTGTGGCGCTGTCCCCGAGGTCCTACGGTCCACAGGAAACGGTTACCCAAACGCAGGCAACCGCTTCTTCCGCCCAGCCCTCAGTCGCCCGCGTCCTCTCCCCACCGCCGGCGCTGTCCGCCCTTCTCCCGGAGGACCGATGAGCACCACCCGTACGAGAGCCCTCGCCGGCGCGGCCGCCGCCCTCTCCCTGTCCCTCGCCCTGAGTTCCTGTGGGGGCGGTGGCAGCGACTCGGCGGCCAAGAGCACCCAGGGCGATGTGCAGTTGGAGTTCTGGAGCTGGACGGAGGGCATCCAGCAGCAGGTCGCGGTCTGGAACAAGGAACACCCCGAGACCCAGGTGAAGTACGTCAACGCGGCCGGTGACACCGTTTACCAGAAGCTGCGCGCCGCGGTGACCTCGGGCAACGCGCCCTGCCTGTCCAAAATGGACGGGATGAACCTGGCGAACTTCGCCGCCGACGGACTGCTCACCGACATCACCGGGATCGCGGCGCCGTACAAGGCCCGCTACACCACCCCTGCCTGGAACGCCGTCAGCCCCGGCGGCGCCACCTACGGCATCCCCACCGGATCCTCCCCGCTGTTCACGGCCTACCGCGCGGACCTGTTCCAGAAGTACGGCGTCAAGGCCCCCACCACCTGGGACGACCTGATCGCCGCGGGCAAGGCGGTGCAGAAGAAGGACAAGAACGTCAAGATCTTCAACATGGCGGGTGAAGACCCCAGCACCCTCGTGGATCTCTCCTGGCAGGCAGGCGCCGAGTGGTACAGGATCGCCGGCGACCACTGGGAGATCGGTTTCACCTCGCCCGACGCGCTCGAGGCCGCCGACATCGTGCAGCGCATGGTCGACGACAACCTCGCCTCCAACGCCTCCTACGCCGACCCCGGTGTCTTCAAGACATGGGACCTCGGCAAGACGATCCTGATGACCACGTCGACCTGGCAGTTGCCGATCTACGACACCAACTTCCCCAAGTCCAAGGGGGATTGGCAGCTCGCCGACGCGCCGGTGTTCGACCCGGCCGAGCCCCGAACCTCCAGCAACTTCGACGTCACCGCCGTCCTGAAGGGCTGCGAGTACCCAGACCGGGCCGCCCAGTTCGCGGCCTGGCTGTCCAGCAGCAAGGAGTCCCTGACCGCACTCACCGACCCGAAGTCCAAGTCGGGGCTCTTCCCGGCCGTCAAGGACGTCTCCCCGTACGTGGACAAGATCATCCCCACGGAGATGTTCAACGGGAAGTCCGACGGCGCGCGGATCATCACCACCGCGGCCTCCCGCGTCGGCGACCAGTGGCAGTACGGGCCCGACTACGCGGCTATGTACTCCGAGATGCAGAAGCAGTGGGGCAAGGTCATGAACAAGCAGCTCACGGTGAAGGACATGCTGACGCACCTTCAGGACTGGGTGCTGGCCGACCTGAGGAAAAAGGGCGTCAAGGCTGTCGCGGCCGGCTGAACCACTCGACCAGGAGACTGCCTTGTCCACCCTCACACGACCCGCGAAGGTCACCCTGGGCTCCTCGGTCCGGCGGACCTCCCCCCGCCGGACCGGGAGACGCGGAGCCTACAAGGGCCTGCTGTTCATGCTGCCCTTCCTGATCGGCTTCGTCCTCACCTACGTCGTGCCGATCGGCTACGCCTTCAGCCAGAGCGTGCACGAGAAGAAGAGCAGCGGGATCGGCTTCGGACCGACGAAGACCGTCTTCGCGGGCTTCGCTAACTTCTCCTCGATCCTCTCCGACGGCACCTTCTGGGCCGGCATGCTGCGCACCCTGCTCTTCGGGGCCGCGCAGATCACCGTGATGCTGGGCATCTCGCTGCTGCTGGCCCTGCTGCTCGACGGCGTCGCGGCCCGCGCGGTGCGCTTCTTCCGTGCCGGACTGCTCATCCCGTACGTCATTCCCGGAGTGGTGTCGACCCTGATCTGGCTGTTCCTCTACAGCCCGACCGCGAGCCCCATCGTCGACATCGCCCACCGGGCGGGCACGAGCGTCACCTTCTTCGGCGGCCTCAACACCTACCTCTCGCTGGGCAACCTGCTGACCTGGCAGGGCATCGGCTTCAACATGATCCTGATCTCCGCCTCACTGCAGGCGCTGCCGCGTGAACTGTACGAGGCGGCGCGACTGGACGGCGCGAAGGAGTGGCGGATCGCCTGGTCGATCAAGGCGCCGAACATCACCGGGATCCTCGTACTGACCGGGATGTTTTCTTTGATCGGGCGGCTTCAGCTGTTCACCGAGCCGCTGTTCCTGCGGTATGTGGCTCCCGAGTCGATCAGTACCGACTTCACGCCGATGCTGGAGATCTTCGACCGGGCCTTCAAGACCGGCGACTACCAGTACGCCGCCGCCGAATCGCTTGTGCTCGCCGCCGCCACCGGCATCCTCGCCTTCGTCTTCTACCGCGTCACGAACAGGAAGATGTCATGAGCAGCGCCTCGAACGCCGCGCCCGTCTCCGGCGGGGGAGTGCGCCCCACCCGCCGGGCGGTGGCCCTGACCACCGGCCTGCTCGTCGTCTTCCTGCTCTACTCGCTGGCACCCACCTGGTTCCTGCTGGTGGCGTCGACCAAGAGCCAGACCGACCTGTACTCCACCTTCGGCCTGTGGTTCTCCTCCAACCATCTCGCCGACAACTTCCAGGCCATCTGGGACTACCACGACGGGGTCTTCGGCCGCTGGATCCTCAACTCCGTCCTCTACTCCACCGTCGGAGCGGCCGGTTCGACGCTGATCTCGCTCGCCGCCGGCTACGGCCTGTCGAAGTACGAGTTCCGCGGCCGGGGCGCCCTGTTCGGCGTCATCGTCGGGGCCTCCCTGCTGCCGAGCACACTGCTGGCCTTCCCGCTCTACCTCGTCTTCGCGGAGATCGGGCTCACCAACACCGTGTGGGCCGTGCTGATCCCGTACTTCATCAACCCGTTCGGGGTCTACCTCGGCAAGGTCTACGCCGACACCTCGGTGCCCGCCGAGCTGATGGAGGCGGCCCGTATCGACGGCGCGAGCGAGACACGCGTCTTCTTCTCCATCGCGCTGCGGTTGATGCGAACCGGCGGCATCACCATCTTCATGCTCGACTTCGTCAGCATCTGGAACAACTTCTTCCTCCCGCTGTTCATGCTCAACGGTGAGCGCTCCTTCCCCGTCACCCTGGGCCTGTTCTCCTGGGTGCAGCAGGCACAGCAGTCGCGCGACATGAACACCCTCGTCCTCACCGGGTCACTGCTGTCCATCGTTCCGCTGGCGATCTTCATGTTCGCCCTCCAGAAGTACTGGCGCAGCGGAATCCTCATGGGCAGCCTCAAGTAAAGGAACACCAGTGCCCAACGCACCCAAGAGACGTGACGTCCTCAAGTACGCCGGGGCGACCGGTGCCGCCGCGACCGCCTTCGGCCTGCCCCTCGCCCAGCCCGCCGCCGCGGCCGAACCGGAGACCTTCCGCGCGCGTGGCCGTGCCCCGCTCGACACCGTCGTCTTCGGTGACGCGGACTCCGAGGCCGCGCACCATCTCGAGGCGACCCTCTCCGACGTCGTCACCGGCGGTCTCGGCCAGCCGGCCCGTGTGCTCAACCCCTCGACTCCGGCGGCCTACTGGGGCGGCACGCTGAAGTTCGACGTCGCCGTCCGCCCGACCGGCACCACCTATGTCACCGTCCGGCTCTGGGGCGACGACCACGACGACACCTCCGAGGAGGCCGGGTCCGGCACGAACATGTGGCGGCTGCAGCTCTTCTGCGAGGGCAAGCAGGTCGGTTACGAGGACCAGGGTGCCGTGGACAGCCTGGACATCCTCGACACCGCGCCCCGCACCCCGGGCCGTTTCTTCTTCCACACCCTGCCGCTGCCGGAACGGATGACGGCGGGCAGGAACAAGGTGACACTGGAGATCCGGTCGATGGGCCGCATCTGGTCCTACGGCCAGGACGCGAGCCAGCTCTACCGGACCATGACCACGCCCTCGCGCGGCATCTACCGCCTGTACACCCACACCGACCCCTACTTCGAGGCGCCCAGGGGAGAGGTCCAGGGCACCGCCCCCACGGCGACCGTCCGTACCGGTGGCGAGGAGGTCATGGACGCCATCAGGGCGCGGGTGCAGAAGGACCAGAAGAACCTCCTCACCACCGCGACCCCGGCCACCATGGACGGCTGGGCCATGCAGTCCCTGGCCGAGGGCTATCTGTGGCCGGGCAGCCCCGCCCATCAGGACCCGCAGGCGATCGAGCGGGTTCTGATGGCCATCGACGGCCGCTACATGGCATGGAAGGCCGACGCCACCGTGCTCACCGGCTCCGACCAGCAGTGGCAGGGCTTCGGACGGGTCGGCCTGGTGCTGGCCCTGCTCTGGGAGCACCTCGGCGACCGCCTCGACGGACAGGTCACCGGTTCGCCGTACGCCATCGCCAACCCCGGCTTCGAGTCCGGCGGCGCCACACCCACGGGCTGGCAGATGCCCGGCTGGGCCACCGCCGGCGGCGGCACCTGGGCCCGCGACACCACCGTCCGGCGCTCCGGTACCGCCTCCCTGAAACTCCAGGTCAGCACGGCGAGCGGCTACAGCTACGTCAACTCGGCGCCCAGAACACGGCTCACGCCAGGCACGTACAGGTACGGCGCCTGGATCAGGACCGACGGTGTCACCGGCGCCGGCGCCCACATCGACCCGCTGTTCTTCGACGCGAGCGGCAAGCTCGTCGGCAGCGACCACAAGGTGTACGCGAGCAAGGGCACCCACGACTGGGAGTACGTCGAGTTCGTCTTCGCCACCCCGGCCGGCGCCACCCAACTGGAGCTGCACCTGCGGCTGTCCGGCCCGGGCACGGCCTGGTTCGACGACATCACCCTCGTCGCCCCCGCCGACACCACCGCCCCCGTGCCGCCGCCGCGCAGGGACGCGTACGTCGACATGCTCAGATCCAGCCGCGACTACTGGCGCCGGCACTTCCCTCACTACAGCAACCAGGCCCAGATCTGCGCCATCGGCCTCTACCAGACCAACCGGGGCCTGCGGCTGCTCGCTCCGGAGCTGGCTCTGCCGGAGGACAGGGCCCGCGACTACCTGTACCAGTCGATCGGGATGGTCCCCTACCTCGGCCCCGAGGACCAGGACGGCAACCCGACCAGACCGCTCGGCGCCGACTACTACCAGGTGACCAGGGCGGGCCTGACCCGCGAACTGGGCTACGTCGGCAGCTACGGAGAGGTCATCGACTGGCTCGTCATGATGTACGAGTCGGTCACCCGCGGGTACCAGGGCCAGGAAGCGCCCGAACTGCGCGACCACATGGTCATGATGACCAAGGCACGGGGCAAATTCCGGGTCGTCGACGTGGACAAGGACCACCATCGGATCTCCCGCATCGAGACGGTCATCGGCTGGCGCAACGAGGTCTACCCCGGGGAGACCGCCTACGCCTCACGCACCGCCTGGGACTCCAACCCCGTCATGTCGGCCGCCGTGTTCAAGGACCCGGAGATCGTCGGCTGGACCCAGGAGATGGTCGCCGACGGCCAGCTCTACCCCCAGCTCAACCTCCAGGCCACACATCCCTGGACCCGGGTCGGCCTCAACGCCCTGCGCTTCCTCTCCCGCGACTGGGACGACTTCCAGTCCCTGGCCGCCCGGCCCGCCCGTATCCCGACCGCCTGGGACCAGCCGGACTTCGTCCTCACCGACGAGCAGAACGGCTGTGTCGCCGTCAAGAACGGCGAGGAACTCTTCTTCGCCTCGCTGTACTTCCGCTCGCGCCAGGGCGTGAACAACTACGCCCGTATCCACCACGTCACCCCTGTCGACCAGCGTTCGGCCACCGTCCGGGAGCACAGCGCCGGCACCACGGACGCCACCTTCACCGCCCGCGACTGGGTCCTGTGGGACTACGCCATCAACGACCCCGGCGCCTCCCACCTCCCGCCCGGTGGCTTCCCGCCGCCCGGCGACACCCTGCACCAGGCACTCGCCGGTGATGTGTACCGTCTCGCTCCCGTCCCCGACGACGTGCCCGATCCCACCCTCGGCGTCCACTTCGACGGCGTCGAGACCATGCTCGTCGGCCGGGCGCCCTTCTACCTCTGCGAGTACGGCGACTACCTCGTCGCCATGAACACCAGCACCGACCGGACCTGCGTCCTGCCCGCCCGCCCCGACTTCGGCCCAGCCCGGGACCTGGTCACCGGCAAGACGATCGGCGCCGGGAAGCGGCCCCGCCTCGGCCCGCTCAGCACCCTGGTGCTGTACCGGGGCGACACCGGGTGAGGAAGGAACAGCACATGCCGCACGCGGGTTTCGCGTCCGCCGTCTGTCAGGAGAGGCACGCGTGATCGACCTCGGCCGTGGTCGCCTGTTCTGTGTGAATTCGGGGCCCGTCGACGCCCCCGCCGTGCTGCTTGTGCACGGCTGGGGCGGCGACGGCCGCGAATGGTCGTTCCACGCCGAGAACCTGGCCGACCGGTTCTGTGTCGTCGTCCCCGACCTGCGCGGCCACGGCCGTTCCGACGTGCCGGGGACGGGTAACTCGCCGAGGGAGATGGCGGACGACCTGGCGGCGCTGGTCGAGGTCCTCGACCGCGGTCCCGTGGTCGCCGTCGGCCACTCCATGGGCGGGCAGGTGGTCAACCTGCTCGCCGTACGACGGCCCGACCTGGTCCGCTCGGTTGTCGCCCTCGACCCGGCGCACGGCGCACACGGCACCGAAGTGGACGGCATCCCGGGCCGGTTGGCCGCCTACCGCGAGCACGGAGCCGCCGCGGCGGCCGACTTCGTCGCCGGCGCGTTCTCCGCCCAGGCCCCGCCCGGGCTGCGCACCGCCCACATCCGCACCATGCTCGGTACTCCGGACCACGTCGTCGCGCAGGCGTACGCGGGCATGTACACCGACCCGGAGGCTGTCGGCGTCCGCCCGCACAGCGAGGAGTACCTGCGCCGCCGTATCCGCCCGGCCCTGACGGTGTGGACGTCCGCCGAGGCCGCCGCCTGGGAGGAGACCACCCTGCACCTTCCCGGCTCGCGCGTGGAGCACTGGCCCGGCGTCGGGCACTACCTGCACGAGGAACAGCCCGAACGCACCGTACGGCTCATCCGCCGGTGGGCGGACACGGAGTAAGGAGTGAGGCCGTCATACGGTCGCCGCCTCCACCTCCAACCGCTGCTGCCGGCGGCTGCGTTGCAGGACCGGGTCGGGGACAGGCGCGGCCGCCACCAGGCGCTGGGTGTACTCGTGCTGCGGACGGTCGCACACATCGGTGCTGCGGCCCTCCTCGACGATGCGCCCGTGTTGCAGCACCAGGGTGCGCGCCGCGAACTCCTTGACGACGGCGAGGTCGTGCGTGATGAACAGGTACGCGCACCCCAGCGTGTCCTGGAGCTCGGCGAGGAGGCTCAGTGCGGCGGCCTGGGTGGTGACGTCGAGGGCACTGGTAGGCTCGTCGCAGATGATGAGCCGGGGCTGCCGGGCGACCGCCCGGGCGATGGCGATGCGCTGACGCTGGCCTCCGCTGAACTGGGCCGGATACCGGTCGGCGGCGTCCTCCGGGAGGCCCACGCGGCGCAGCAGTGCGCCGATGTGGTCGCGGACCTCCTGGCGCGAGCGGGTGGAACCGGCGAGCAGGGGCTCCGCCAGCGTCCGGCCCACCGGCAGCGCCGGGTTGAGCGACCCGTACGGGTTCTGGAAGATCGCCTGGAGGTCGGAGGAGAGCAGCCGTCGGGCCCGGCCGGCGAGTCGGGTGATGTCCCGGCCGTCGAGCAGTACGCGCCCGCCGCTGACCGGGGTGAGGCCGAGCACCGCCCTGCCGATGGTCGTCTTCCCGGAGCCGGACTCGCCCACGAGGGCGACCGTCTCGGCCTGACCGACCTCGAACGACACGTCCTCGATGACGGTGACCGGGGGCTTGCGGAAGCCCCGGCCCGGATAGCGGACCGCCAGGGAGTCGAGCCGCAGTACGGGTGACTGGAGTTCGGATGTCTGGGGTACGGGCGTTGTGGTCACGCGATCCTGCCCTCGGTCCGAGCGATGCTGGGCGTGCTCTCGATGAGCTTCTTCGTGTACGGGTGCCGGGGCCGGTAGAAGATGTCGTCGACCGAGCCCTCCTCGACGATCCGGCCGTGCTCCATCACGATGGCGCGGTCGCAGCTGTCGGCCACCACCCCCAGGTCATGGGTGATGAGGATGATCGCCATGCCGTGCTCGTCGCGCAGCGACCGCAGCAGGTCCAGGATGCCCGCCTGCACGGTCACGTCCAGGGCCGTGGTCGGCTCGTCGGCGATCAGTACCTTCGGGGATCCGGCCAGCGCCATGGCGATGACGACGCGCTGGAGCATGCCCCCGGACAGCTCGTGCGGATGGCGGCGCGCGACATCGTCCGGATCACGCAGCTGGACGCTGGTCAGCAGCTCCCGCATCCGCCGCCGTACGGCTTCCTTGCCGTCCGGCGCGGTGCCGGTGCGCCGGATGACCTCCGAGAGCTGGGAGCCGATGGTGAAGTACGGGTCGAGCGCCACCATCGGTTCCTGCGACACGAGGGCGATCTCCCGGCCGCGGATGCCCTCCAGCTCCCGCTCGGGCAGACCGCTGATCCGGGTGCCGGCCAGCCATGCCGAACCGCCGGTCACGGCCCCGTTGGGGGCGAGCAGCCCCAGCAGGGACAGGCCCGTCACCGTCTTTCCGCTGCCCGACTCGCCCACGAGGCCGAAGATCTCACCGGGACGGACGGCGAAGCTGATCGAGTCGACCACCGTCCGGGGCCCCTGTGCCGTGGCGAAGGCGATCGAGTAGTCCCGTACCGCGAGAACCGTGTCGGCCGACGGGGTGTCCGACGGCTTGGCGGCGACCTCGAGGGGCGTCGTGCGGACCGGTCGGCGCGAGCGCCCGCCGGTGGCCTGCCGCCGGTCCTGGTCGAGGTCGCGCAGCCCGTCGCCGACCAGCCCGAACGACAGGGACATGAGGCCGATCACGCCACCGGAGACCAGGAGCAGATAGGAGTTCTGCTGCATGATCTGCGCGCCGTCGCCGACCATGCCGCCCCAGCTCGGGGCCGGTGCCGGAGTGGCCAGGCCGAGGAATCCGAGGCCGGTCTGGATGGCGAGGGCGTTGCCGGAGAAGAGGAAGACGGGGACCAGCAACTGCCCGGTCAGCCGGGGGAGGATGTGCCGGGCCATGATGCGTGCCGGGCCGAGGCCGTTCACCCGGGCGGCGTCCACGAACAGCTCCTCGCGCAGCTCAAGACAGGAGCTGCGGATGATCCGGGCGAGACCCGCGGAGGCGAAGAAGCCGAGTGTGAGCATGGCGGCGACGTTGCTCTGGTAGAAGATCGCCAGGACGGCGAGCGTGATGATGACCGCCGGGACCGAGAGCATGATGTCCAGCACGGCGACGATGACCCGGTCGGTCCAGCCGCGCAGGTAACCGGCCAGCATGCCCAGGGACATGCCGACGAAGGCGTAGACGAGTACCGCGAGCCCCACCCCGACGAGGGTGGGCCGTCCGCCGTACAGGAGCCGGCTCAGTACGTCGCGGCCGAGTGCGTCGGTGCCCAGGGGATGGTCCGTCGACGGGCCGGACAGGGTGTGGAACAAGTCCTGCGCGAGCGGCGGATGCGGTGCCAGGAGCGGGGCGAGGATCACGGCGACGCTGATCACCGTGACGACGGCGAGCGCTGTGACGGTGACGGGACGGCGCCATATCCCGGCGAAGGGGTTGGTCCTCGCCCGCGATCGCGCCTTGGGGGGCGCCTCGACAGTGGTCATTCCGTACGTACCTTCGGGTTGAGGAGGCTGTAGAGGACGTCGACGAGAAGGTTCACCACGATGACCATGACGGTGAAGGTGAGGGCGAGGCCCTGGACGACCGGCAGATCGTGCTGGTTGGTCGCGTCCACGACCGTGGTGCCCAGGCCGGGCAGGGTGAAGACGTTCTCGACGAGGATCGTGCCGGGAATGAAGGTGATCATCATGAGGCCGATGGTGGTCACCACCGGCAGTCCGCAGCCCCGCAGGGCGTGCTTCCAGATGATCGACGAGGACCTGATGCCGGAGGCCCGCAGCGTTCTGATGTGGTCGAGGCTCAGGGTGGACAGCATCGCGTCGCGGGTGACCTTGGAGATGAAGGCGATCCCGCCGATCGAGAGGGCGACCACCGGCAGGACCAGGCCCGTCGCCCACTGCCCCGGGGACTGCGCGAACGGGGTGTACCCGGTGGCGGGGAAGATCGCGAACTTGACGGCGAACACGGCGACCAGCAGCAGCGCGATCCAGAAGTTCGGCACCGCGCTGCCCAGCAGCGACACGATGTCGAACAGCCGGCGGCTGTACCGGCCCCGTGTCGCGCTGAACACACCGAGCACCACGCCGACCAGGCTCGCGAGCACGGTCCCCCCGATCACCAGCGCCAGGGTGACCGGCAGACGCTGTCCGATCAGCCCCAGTACGGACTCACCGGTGAACAGCGAGTTGCCGAGGTCGCCGCGCACCATGTCCCGGAAGTACAGCCAGTACTGCACGACGACCGGCTGGTCGAGATGCATCGCGGCCTTCAGCGCGTCGTACTGCTCCGGTGTCGCGTTGATGCCGAGGACCGTGCGCGCGGGGTCTCCGGGCACGAACGATTCGAGGAGGAAGGTGATCGCCGAGACGATCACCAGGAGCGGGACGGACAGGGCCAGCCTGCGGAGAAGGATGGGAAACATCGGTCCTCGTCAGCCAACGGTCCACGTGGTGTTGGAGGTCAGCTGGGCGCCGCCCTCCGGGAACAGCACCCCGTGCAGCTTGGTGTTGTACATGGCGATCGTGTCGGTGCCGGACACCGGCAGCGCCAGCGCCTTGCGCACGATCACATCGGTGAGCTCCTTCGCGGCCGTCCCGCTGGACTGCGGGTCCGACTTGGCGAGCCGGGCGTAGGCGGCGTCGACGTCCGGATCGGCCACGCCGAAGAGGTTCATGATGCCCGTCTTGGTGAAGCCGGCCTGCTGGGCGTAGAAGTTTGACTCGCCGCCCGAGCCGGGGGAGAGCACGGTGGCCGCGTACTTCTTCGTCAGCAGGTCGTTGATCCAGGCGCCGAAGTTCGTGGCGGCCCGCAGCTCCAGCTTGACGCCCACCTCGGCGAGCTGGGCCTGCACCGCCTGGACCATCTTGGTCGTCGAGGGGTCGAACGAACCGTAGTTCACCGGGATGGTCAGCCCGCTGCCGTAGCCGGCCGCCTTCAGCAGTGCCTTGGCCTTGGCCGGGTCGTAGGGGTACACCTTCTGGGCGGCGGGGCTGTAGCCGTCGTAACCGGGCATCGCGGGCTGCGAGACCGGTGTGCCGAAGTCGCCGTAGACCGCCTTGGTGATCGCGGTGCGGTCGATGGCGAAGTTCAGCGCCTGCCGGACGCGTTCGTCGCCCAGTCCCTTGACGATGGTGCCCGCGCGGTCCAGGAGGAACAGGCCCGCCCAGGTGGTGGGCTTGGTGAGCGTGGTCAGCGCCTTGTCGCCCTTGATGGTCGGCGCCACGTCCGGAGTGCCGAACATGAGGTCGATCTGCCCGGACTTCAGGGCCTGCACCTGCGAGTTGACGTTCGGCATCACCCGTACGGTGATCTTCTTGAAGTGGACGGCGGACTTGTCCCAATAGTTCTTGTTCGGAACGTAGGCGTAGTGGTCACCGGAGATCGACTGCTGGGGGCTGTACACGTACGGCCCGGAGCCGAAGGTCGCGGAGGCCAGCTTCTTCGGGTCCTTCAGGCCGGCCGGGCTGATGATGGCGCCGCCCATGTACGAGGGCGTGAACAGGGTGCCCATGTCGGGGTTCGGCGTCGGGCTGCTGACGACCACGGTCGAGGCGTCGGGCGTGGCGAAGGTCAGGGGCCGGAAGTTGGCGACGGAGGGTCCGCTGCCCTTCTGGAAGTACGTGAAGGACCTGACGACGTCGGCGGCGGTGATCGGCGTGCCGTCGGCGAACTTCGCGCCCTTGCGCAGCTGGAGCTGGAACTTGGTGTTGCCCTGGCCGACGTAGCCCCACTTGTCGGCGATCCCGGCGCCCAGGGTGCCGTCGGCCTTGCGGGTCAGCAGCGTCGCGTAGGCGGGGTCCATGTAGTTCAGGAAGGGCCCGACGGCGACCTGGGCCGGGTCCAGGCTGTTGGGAGCCGAGGACAGGGCGATGGTCAGGTTCGCCGGGCCGGAGCCGGAGCCGGCGCCCGCTCCGCTGGTCTGTCCACCGCCGCAGGCGGCGAGCGTGAGCGTCGCCACCACACCGATGGAGGCCTGGAGTGCGGTTCTTCTCTTCATTGAGGGTCTCCGTTGCGTGGAATTGCCGGGGAGAGGGGCAGGAACCGGGAGGATCGGGTGACTCGCGGGGGCGCCGATGAGCGGACGTCCCGGGACGGGGCCCGGCAGTGGGGTGATGAACCCGGTGCGGGTGGAGCGGGTCTCCGCGGCGGTTGCAGCCGACCGTGATCAGCGGTTGGATCACTGGGCCGGTGCAGTACTTTGAGTTACTTTAACGTGTCGCTAACACGTTAAAGTTGGTGTCCTGTAAATTAACGGCGTCTCTCGCATTGCGCAAGAGGTTCCTGGAAGGCGGTTGTGAGTGGCACCACGGAGCAGGAGGGTCACCAGTGCGGATGTGGCCCGTGAGGCCGGTGTTTCCCGCGCGACGGTGAGTTTCGTCCTCAACAACACGGCACATCAGAAGATCACCGACGCGACCCGACAACGCGTCCTGGCGGCGGCGGCCGAACTCGGCTACGCCCCCTCGCCCGCCGCGCGAACGCTCCGCAACGGACGGTCCGACGTCGTGCTGGGGCTGCTGCCGGACTGGCCCCTCGGTCATTCGGCGGGAGAGCTGATCCAGGAGCTGACCCGCGCCTTCGCGAGCCGCAGCCTGACCTTCGTGGTGCACTCCAGCATCCGGGGGGCCCGCTCGCTCGGCGACATCTGGAAGGCCCTCACCCCGGCCGCCGTACTGGCCTTCGAACCGTTCTCCGACCTCGACTCCGCGGCGATGCGGGCCGCCGGCATCGAGGTGATCGTCGCCATGTACGACGCGCGGGAGGAGGGCGCGGGCGAGGCCGACACCAGCGGACGCGCGATCGGCGCCCTGCAGGCCCGTCATCTGGCCGCCTCCCACCAGCGCCTGGCATACGCGTACCCGGACGAGGAACGGGTCGCCGTGTTCGCCCGGCCACGCCTGGACGGCGTCCGGGAGGTCTGTGCCGACCTGGGGCTGCCCGAGCCCGACGTCCGGACGGTTCCGCTCGATCCCGCCGGGGCGGCCGACACCATCAGGGCCTGGCGTGCCATGGACATCCCGGTGACCGGCGTCTGCGCGTTCAACGACGAGGTCGCCATGGCCGTGCTGGCCGGCGCGCACCACCTGGGCCTTCGGGCTCCCGGGGACATCGCGGTCATCGGCGTCGACAACAGCCCCGCCTCGGCCGTGGCCTGCCCGCCGCTGACCACGGTCGTCCAGGACGTCGCCGCCATCGCCGAGTACTACGCGGACTCCGTGACGGCGGCGCTCGCCGGTACGCAGCTCTCCGGGGAAGTGGTCGAGCCGCGCATCCGGCTGGAGGTCCGTGCGTCGGCGTGACGGCCCGACGCCATCGAAGCGGGGGTGGCCGAATCCCGACGCCTCCCCGGCGCCCCTTGCCGTGTCCCATGACCGCACAGAGAGCTGACGACCTTGCCCCTGGACCCCTATCTCGCTCAGCGGCTGCACCTCATAGCCGATCTGACGTTCGCCGACCTCGTGGACCCCGAGGCCGCGTCGCGGTTCGGCCGGTTCGCGGAGGATCCGTCGCCGTGGGCGCAACCCGATGTCACCGTCGAGAACGGCGAGATCGCCGGACCGCACGGGCCGGTGCCGGTCAGGACCTACACCCCGCGGGAGCCGGGCTCCACGGCCCTGCTGTGGGTGCACGGCGGAGGCTTCCTCGCCGGTGACCTCGACATGCCCGAAGCGCACGTCGTGGCATCCGAACTGGCCGCGCGGGCCCAGGCGTTGGTCGTCTGCGTCGACTACCGGCTGGCGACCGACGGGGTCCGTCATCCCGTGCCGCTGGACGACGTGCGCGCCGCATGGCGATGGTTCCGGGACGAACGGGCCGCCGACGCCCGTACCGTGGCCCTCGGCGGCGCGAGCGCGGGCGCGGCCCTGGCTCTGGCCACCGCCGTACACGACCGCGACGAGGATGTGCGACCGGCCGATCTGCTGCTGCTCGCCTACCCGTTCGCGCACTTCCCCGTCCCGGCCCTGGATGCCGCGACGGCCGCCGAGATGGCCCCCCTCCCACCGACGATGCGCTTCACCACGACCGACATCGAGTTCATGGTGGAGAACTACGTCGGCAGGCTCACCGACCTGCCGCGCGACGCCCTGCCGGGAGCGGCCGCGCTGCACCGACTCCCGCCTGTACATCTCCTGGTCTCCGAGTACGACGATCTCCGGCCCTCCGGCGAACTCCTGGCACGGCAGTTGACGGCGTCCGACGTGCCGGTGACGACCTACCTCGCCGAAGGCATGCCGCACGGTCACCTCAACCGGACGCCGGCTCTTCCCGAGGTCGACCGCTCCCTCGACTTCTTCGCCGACGCCCTGCGCCAGTAGGGACCGCGGCCGCAAGGACCGCAGCAGGGAGAGCAGCCCGCTGTCGTGTCAGAGACAGCGGGCCGCCGTATGTGGGGCGGGGTGACAGAACCCGCTGCACGACGGCTCAGACGGGACGCAGCGTCAGGACATGGCTGCCGGACCCGAGCCGTCCCACGGCCTCCGCCTCCGCGCAGCTCCAGCCCTCCGGGGCGCTGAACTGCCCGGTGGTGCCGGGCGGCAGGACGGCGTTCACCGTGAGGGTGCCGCCGGCGATCGACCAGGCGACGGACGCCGGCCCGTACGGAGTGGTGATCGAGGCCTCGGCCGATGTGATCGTGCCGCCGGGGCGGGGCGCGATCTCGAGGGTGCGGTAGCCGGGAGAGGCGGGACGCAGTCCGGCGACGGACCGGTAGAGCCAGGCCGCGACCGCGCCGTAGGCGTAGTGGTTGAACGACAGCATCATGCCCGCGTTCTCGACGTCGATCGTGCCGTCGGGCTGGACGGCGTCCCACCGTTCCCACATGGTGGTGGCACCCCGGGCCACCTGGTAGAGCCAGCCCGGGCACTCCGGGTTGAGCAGCAACTGGTAGGCCTCGTCCGTGTGCCCGGTACCGGTGAGCGCGGGCAGCACGAAGGGTGTGCCCAAGAACCCCGTGGCGATGCGTCCGTCCCGGGCGCGCACCAGACCGGCGAGGGCCTTGGCAACGTCGGCGCGCTCGGCGGCCGGCGCGATACCGAACTCGAGAGCGAGCGCACAACCGGTCTGCGTGGTGCGGGCGTGGTCGCCCCACTTGCGCCAGGCCGCCTCGCCGGTACGCCGGTGCAGGTCCGCGTACCGCTCGGCGTCCTCGACGTGCCCCAACTCCCTTGCCGCGTCGGCGAGCAGACGGGCGCTGTGCGCGACGAACGCGGTCGCGACATAGCCGGAGTCGGTGGTGGCCCGCGCCGGATCCTCCGGTGGCGCGGCCGGGTCGAGCCAGTCACCGAGTTGCGCGTTGCCGCTCCAGGTGCCGTCCTCGTCCAGGTGGTCGACGGTGAAGCCGACCCAGGCCCGCATCGCCGCGTAGTGACGCTCGAGCATGCCGTGTCCGCCGTAGGCCTCGAACAGGGCGGCCGGTACGACCGTGGCGGCGTCGCCCCAGCCCGCGGCGCCCCCGGCGTGCGGCAGCTCGGCCGGTGGCGGCTCGCCGAGCGGCACATCGGGGATCACCAACGGGACCGCGCCATCGGGTCGTTGCTCGATCCGCAGGTCGGTGAACCAGCTGTCGAGGAAGGAACCGCTGTCGAAGGTGGCGCACGCCGTCGGGGCGAAGGCCATGAGGTCGCCGGTCCAGCCGAGCCGTTCGTCCCGTTGCGGACAGTCGGTGGGCACGGCGAGGAAGTTGCCGCGCTGGGAGCGTACGACGTTGGCGTACAGCGTGTTCACGCGCTCGTCGGAGCAGTGGAACCCGCCGATGCGGCGCAGGTCGCTCGCCACCACCTCGACCTCGACCGCCTCGACGGTCACGGTCGGGGGGACGACGATCTCGGCGTACCGGAAGCCGTGGAAGGTGAACTCCGGCCGCAGTTCGGTCGGACCGCCGGCCAGCGTGTACTGGTCGGTGGCACGGGCGCCGCGCAGCAGGCTCGTCAGCAGCCGGCCGTCCGCGTCGAGAACCTCGGCGTGCCGCACGGTGACCGTGCTCCCCGCCGGGCCGTCCACACGGAGCCTGAGCCAGCCCGTGATGTTCTCGCCCGCGTCGACGGCGATCGTGCCGTCGGGCAGGGTCCGCAGCTCGGGCCGGATCACCTGGACGACCCGCACGGCGGGGTGCGCGCGCTGCGTCAGCCCCCTGGGCAGGGGGAGGGCGGTGACCTGTTCCCAGGAGTCGTCGACGAAGTCGCGCAGCTGCCAGTCGTCCGGTTCGTGACGCAGATCGTGTTCGCAGCCGTCGTACAGATCCGCCGCCAGCAGACCGCCGTAGCCGCCACGCCAGTGGTCGTCCGTGGCGACCGTGATGACGCTGCCGTCGGCCAGGGTGACTTCCAGCTGGGCGAGGAGAGCCGTGGTGTCGCCGTAGACATTGCGGGTCTTGTGCCAGGTGAGGTGGCCTCGGTACCAGCCGTCGCCGAGCGCGGCGGACAGCGCGTTCGTGCCCGCGGCAAGGAGGGTGGTGACGTAGTAGGTGGCGTAGAGCAGCCGGTTGGGGTAGCTGGTCCAGCCCGGCTCCAGCAGGTCGTCCGAGACGGGGTGCCCGTTGACGGCGGTGCGGTGGACGCCCAGTGAGGTCACGTACAGGCGGGCGGACACCGGCTCCGCCGGGAGGTCGAACTCCCGGCGGAGCAGCGGTGCCGGGCCGGGGGAGGTACGGCCCCGGTCGCTGGGGAGATGGACGGGACGGGCCACCCAGTCCGCGTCGTCCAGGAGCGCCGCCTCCACCCTGGCGGGGTCGCTCCAGGCCGTCCATCCGATGTCGGTGCGGACGCGGACACGCCAGTACCGGACCTCGCGGCTGCACAGCGGCTCGGCCGGCCACGGGTGATCGGTCACCGTGCCGGACTCGACCACTTCGCCGGGCGGTCCGTCGTCGAAGGGGAGGCCGGCCGACACCTGGACCTCGTAGGCGTGTTGCAGGACGTCCGGACGTTCGCTCGTCAGCGACCACGACAGGCGCGGGGTGGCGTACGGGGTGGCCACCAGACCGGAGTCGTCCTCGGTGCGCAGGGCGACGACCGACGTCGCGGTGTCCGGCGCGTCAGGTGCCGTGTGGCTCGACGTGTTCATCGCTGGAGGTGCCTCCGGAGGAATCGCAGCGTGGACTGGTGCAGCGCGGTGCGGTGCGGGATGGAGGCCCAGGCGTGGTCAGCGCCCGCCACGATCTCCAGCTGTGCGTTGCCGTCGTAGTGGTCCAGATAGCGGCGCGCGTACTCGAGGGGAGCGATGTCGTCCTGGTCGCCGTGCAGGATGTGCACGGGCCCGGTGTACGCGCCGGAGCGCCCGTAGACGTCGAGGCCGGCGATGTCCTCGATGAGCGCGGGGCTCATCCGGTGGCCGCCGGTGTCGACGTACCCCTTCTCCGCCAGCTCCGGGGCGAGACTGCGGCCCTTGAGCAGGCCGCTGCCGATCTCGAACGGGGCTACGGCGGCCGGGGACCACAGGCACAGGGCGCTGATCCCGGGCACCTCGGCGGCCGTGATGCCGGCGACCACACCACCCATGCTCATACCGACCAGGGCGATCCGGCCGGGGTCGACGAAGTCGAAGGTCCGCACCACTTCCAGTACCGCGCGGGTCTCGTCGAGTTCACCGGTGATGGTGACGTCGAAGAAGTCGCCGTCGCTCTCGCCGTGTCCGGAGAGGTCGAAGCGGACCGAGGCGATGCCGTGGGACTCCAGCAGCCGGGACATGGCGACGAAGTCCGGCAGTTCGAGCCGGTTGGAGGCGAAGCCGTGCACGAACACGGCGGTCGGCCAGCGGGTTTCCGTGGGGCCGTCGGGGATGTGCAATGTGGAGCGCAGGGTCAGCTCGCGGTGGCGGAAGTCGTGATGGCGGATCAAGGAGCAGCCTTTTCGGTCGTCTTGAGCGTGAGTACGGGGTCGCTGCCGGCGCCGACGGCCTCCTCGGGCCGGGTGGCTTCGGGCAGTCGCGGCACCCAGAGCAGGCCGATCACCGCCGAGACCACCATCAAGCCGAACAGCAGACCGAAGAACAGCCGGGTGTGGCCCACGGCGAAGGCGGGCGTGCCCAGGGCGGCCAGACCGGCGACGGCCCGGGTGAACGCCATGGTCACGCCGGTGGCGGTGGCCCGCAGCAGGGTGGGGAAGAGTTCCTGGGACCAGATCTTGTAGATGGACTCGCCGGCGAAGGCGTTGCCCAGACCGGAGACGAGCATGACGGCGACCAGGGTGAACCTGGTGGGCCCGAGCAGGGCGGGCAGCGCCCAGGCGACGACGATGAGTCCGGTGCCCGCCGCGAACCAGCCGTGCCTGGCCGGCCGGTCGATGACCCGCATGAACACCAGGCCCGCGACGAAGCCCAACGGAAGCCCGAGCAGGGACAGTTGGGAGAACCGCGCGACCTCTCCCTCGGCCAGCGCGGTCCACAGGAAGGTGCCGAACTGCCCGAGGGTGTTCGCGCCGAGGTTCCAGGTGGCGTAGTACAGGCCGGTCGCGAGCAGGGCGTGGACGGTCGGTGCCCGGAAGAGATCCCGGACGCGGCTGAACTCGATGGTCCCGGCGTCGGCGTCGGCGTCGGCGCGTGCGTCGGCGGCCCGGCGTGCCGCGCGCCACTCGGCGGACTCGCCGAGGCTCAGCCGCAGGACCAGCACGACGAGGGCCACGACCAGCAGGTGGGCGAAGAGTATCCGGCCGCCGGCCATGCCCCGCGCCCCCATGAAGGAGCTCAGCGTCAGCACGGTCACGATGCCGGCGAGCCAGAGCATGCCGGAGAACACCACCATGGTGCCCTTCCTGCCGTCCGGCGCCTCCTCGTTGACGAGTGCCAGTGACACGGGGAGGTCGGCGCCGATGGCCAGCCCGGTGACCACCACTCCGGTGAAGAGCACGGCGGGGCCCGCCGCCACGAGGAGCAGCAGGACGCCGATCGCGTAGAGGACGAGCGAGCAGGTGAAGACGGCCCGTCGGCCGAACCGGTCGCCCAGCCGGCCACCGAACAGCGCGCCGACCGCGAAGCCCAGGGTCTGCAGCCCCAGCAGGGAGCCGATGGTCCCGGGAGTGAGCTGGAGCGGTGCGGCGTAGTAACCGCCGATGGCGATTCCCGACGTCACCAGGGCGGCGGCATCGAGGTAGGAGGCCATGCCGGCGAGCGTCGCGGTCTTCCAGGGGTTGCTCGTGATCTCGTTCGGGCCAGGCATGGGTCCTCTTCACTGAGTACCGTAATTGACTACCAGGAGTTACTTAAACGCGTCACTTAAACGTGTAGGTTGACTGAGCCGGTAAGCTAGCCCGCGATCGTGGGTTTGGCAAGAGGTCTGTCGGTGGGTCAGAGGCCAGAGGGCGGGGGGCGCATGGCGGGGACATCCAGAGGCAGACGGGTCACCAGTGGGGATGTCGCACGGGAGGCCGGAGTCTCACGCGCGACGGTGAGCTACGTCCTCAACGACACCCCGCACCAGAAGATCGCGGAGGCGACGCGCCGCCGGGTGTGGGAAGCCGCCGCCCGCCTCGGCTACGCCCCTTCGGCCGCCGCCCGCACCCTGCGGACAGGGCGCTCGGACATCGTGCTCGGCCTGCTGCCCGACTGGCCGATCCAGCACGTCCTCGGACGGCTCATCCAGCAGCTGACCAACGCCTTCGCCGAACACGAGTTCACCTTCCTCGTGCACTCGGCGGCCCACCCCGCCCGGCCGTTGCGCGAGATCTGGCGGGCCCTCACCCCGGCCGCCGTACTCGCCCTCAACGAGTTCCCCGAGTCCGAGGCGGACGCCATGCGGGCGGCGGGCATCGAGGTCGTCATGACGATGCACGGGGCGGTGGGGCGTGACCTCCGGTCCCCGCTGGTGGCCGAGGAACCGATCGGCGCGCTGCAGGCCCGCCACCTCGTCCCCGCGCACCGCCGGATCGGCTACGCCTACCCGGACATCGCCCGGCTCGACGTCCTCGCCCAGCCGCGCCTGGCCGGGGTCCGCCAGGTCTGCGACGAACACGGCCTCCCCGAGCCGGACGTCCGCACCGTTCCGCTGGAGATGAACGGCGCCGTGGACGCGGTGAAGGGCTGGCTCGCGGCGGACCCGCCGGTGACGGGCATCTGCGCGTTCAACGACGATGTCGCCATGGCCGTACTGATGGCCCTGCAGTCCCTGGGGCTGCGCGCCCCGCACGACCTCGCCGTGATCGGCGTCGACGACATCCCGACCTCGGCACTGCTGAGGCCCTCGCTCACCACCGTCGTCCGCGACACCGACGCCATCGCCCGAGGTCTGGCGCGCCGCATCGTCGACGCCCTCGACCACCAGGCCACACCCGCCGCCCTCGTCGAGGCTGAACTCCGGGTCCAGGCACGCGACTCGGCCTGACCGGCGCCGTTCAGTGGACCGGAGAGGGGCTCATCGGGCCGGGCCCGGCCTTGAATCCCGGGCTCGGCCCGGCCTTGGCACCCGGCCCGGCCGGGCCGGAATCCCGGGTTGGGCCGGGGCGGGGATCGAGGGCGGACGAGGTAGCCCGGCGGTCCGGATTGGTTCCCGGCGTGGGCCGTAGGGGGGCCGGGACGGGCCGGGTTGGTGGATCGGGGTTGGACGCGGCAGCGAGGCGGGTCAGGAGGCCGGTGCGTAGGGGGTCCGTGTCCGGGAGGTTGAGGTCGGTGGTGAGCGACAGGGCCCGGGTCCAGGCGTCGGCGGCGGCGTGGGTGTGGGCGGCGGTGTGCTGGATGTCGCCCAGGCGGACGAGTCCCGTGGCTTCGCCGTGTCGGTCCCCGGTGCGGTGGAACAGGTCGACGGCCTGCCGGTAGCAGTCGGCGGCCTCCTCGTGGCGGCCGAGATGGTGGTGGACGTAGCCGAGGCTGTCCTGGATGTGGGCCTGGCCGTTGAGGTCCTCGGTCTCCCGGGCCAGCTCGAGGGCCTCGCGGCAGTGGGCGAGCGCCTGCTGGTGGTCGCCGAGCTGGGCGAGGGTCCAGCCGATGTGGTTGAGGGCGGCGGACTGCCCGGCCCGGTCACCGGCGGCCCGGTGGTGCGCGAGGCTGTCGCGGGCATGGCCGAGCGCCCACAGGTGCCGTCCCTGCGCCTCGTACATACGGGACAGATGCTGGTGGATGCGGGCCTGCCCCGCGTGGTTGCCGGATTCGTCGAAGAGGTCCAGCGCCCGCAGGTAGTGGGCGCGGGCGTCGTCGGGGTGGTCGAGCCGGTCCTGCGCGAGCCCGAGCCCGCGGTGGGCGTCGGCCTGCCCGTCCTTGTCGCCCCGGCGCACCGCGGCCTCCAGCGCCGTGGTGTGGACAGAGGTCAGTGCCTGCCGGTAGCCGTGCCGGTCGAGATAGGTGGTGAGCGCGGCGGCGAGACCGCAGGCGTGGGTGTCGAAACCCGCGGCGGGGGCCTGTTCCACGGCGGCCAGCAGGACCGCGTGCTCGGCGGTGAACCACGCCTGTGCCTCAGGGTGGTCCGACAGCCGCACCGGCGAGGCGCCCGGCTGGGCGGGCGGCAGCGGAGTCGGCCGGGGCCGGGGCGTGAGCAGGGCGTCGGCGGCATGGGCGGTGTGCAGATAGTGGTCGAGCATCCGGAGTACGGCCGCGCTCCGGACCTCGTCGCTGTCGTACGCGGCGACCAGTTCGGCGGCGTAGACGCGCAGCAGGTCGTGGAAGGCGTACCGGCCCGGGACATGCTCGGTGAGCAGATGGCCCTGGACCAGCTCCGCCAGCAGCACACGGGCACGCGGCAGCGGCACGTCGGCCAGCGCGGCGACCGCCGGCAGCGAGGCGTCCGGTCCGGGATGCAGACCCAGCAGCCGGAACAGCCGGGCGGCGTCGGCACCGAGCGCCCGGTACGACCAGGAGAACACCGCCCGCACCTGACTGGCCGCCTCCCCACCGTCCAACGCGTCCAGTCGTCCGTCGGCCCGGCGCAGCTCCCCGGCGAGCGCCGCGAGCGGCAGACCCGGCTGCGCGGCCGCGCGGGCGGCGACGATCGCCAGCGCGAGCGGCAGCCCCACGCACCGACCCACGATCTCCCGTACGGCAGCGTGCTCGGCCGCCACCCGGTCCGCTCCCAGCCGGCCGATCAGCAACTCCCGCGCCTCACCGGGTCCGAGCAGACCGAGGGTCAGCAGATGGGCCCCCTCGGCCGCGGCCAGCCCGGTCAGCGCCCGCCGGCTGGTGACCAGCGCCAGACACCCGGGCGCCCCGGGCAGCAGCGGCCGGACCTGCTCGGCGTCACGGGCGTTGTCCAGCACCACCAGCACCCGCCGCCCGGCCAGCAGACTGCGGTACAGCCCCGACTGCGCCTCCAGACCGGCCGGGATACGGGACGGCGGCACCCCGAAGGCATCCAGGAACCCCCGTACCGCCTCCGCCGGACCCACCGCCGGCCCGCCGGGGTCGAACCCGTGCAGGTTCACATACAACTGCCCGTCGGGAAAGGCCCGTTGAGCCCGGCGCGCCCAGTGCACGGCCAACGCCGTCTTGCCCACCCCCGCGGTACCCGACACCGCCGAGATCACCACCGCCGACGGCTGCTCCACCGCCGAGGCGAGGATCTCGTCGAGCCGGGCGAGCTCCTGATCGCGCCCGGTGAAACCCCGTACGCCCATGGGCAGTTGTACGGGCACCTCGCCCGGCCGGGACAGGGGAGACGACGACGGTCGCGTCCCCCGACGGGCGAGGTGGGCCGCCTCGGCCTGCCCCCGGACGGTCGGTCGCGCGGACGGCGTCGACAGGCCTCCCCGCAGAACCGCCTGGTGCACCTCCCGTAACGCGGTCCCGGGGTCGGCGCCCAGCTCCTCCGCCAGCCGCCGCCGGACACTCGCGTAGCGGTCCAGCGCCTCCGCGCCGCGCCCGGCGGCGTGCAGCGCCCGCATCAGCGCCCCGGTCAGTGGCTCCACCAGCGGATACTCGTCCAGCAGTTCGGTCAGCGGACCGATCACGGCGACGGGATCGCCGACCCGCGACTCCAGGTGGGCCCACCCCACGGCGGCGTCCACCCGCTGCTGCCGCCATGCCTCACGCACCCGTCCCGCCCACTGTCCGCCCAGCCCGGCCAGCGGTTCGCCACGCCACAGACCGAGCGCCTCCCGCAGCAGCGACGCCCGCCCTTCCTCCGTCCGCCCCGACTCCCGTGCCAGGCCGACCAGTTGCCGGAATCTGTGGACGTCCACCTGTTCCGGGGAGGCCTCCAGCAGGTACCCGCCGGAACGGCGCACCAGGCGCAACCGGCCGTCCTCGGCGTCCTCCGCGTCCGCGTGCTGCTCGCACAGTCGCCGGATCCGGGCGACATGGGCGTGCACGGCACGCCGTGCGCCGTCGGGCGGATCGATGCCCCAGACCCGCTGGATCAGTACGTCGGCCGTGACGGGGCGGCCCGCGTCCACCGCCAGCGCCGCCAGCACGGCCCGGCGCTGGGGCGGCCCGACCTCCGCCGTCCGTCCCCGCACGGACAGTTCCACCACACCGAGAAGTCGCAAATCCATCACGTTCTCCGCACCCCCCGTGCAGATCTTCTCCACGTGTCGCGCACACTCTCACGCTGGGCGACAACGTATCGACAACGTTCTGAGCCACATTCGGACCTCAGTGTGTGGGGGAGGGAGGCGCCCACGCACGGCGGCGCTCCGCACACGGGGGACGTGGCGCGGCGAGCCGGGGAGTCGTGCGACACGGGCGGTCCGGCCGCGGGGACCCGAGCCGTCCGGGCTGCGGCCGCACTGCGGGCGGTGGTTGGGGAGAGCAACTTGAAGGAACCACGGGGAGCGACAGCGACAAGGACGGCACCTTCACCGGTGGGGCAGCTGGACCGGCTGACCGTGCCGGAGCAGGTGGCGGTGCGTCCGCCGGTCGTGCGGGACGTCGGCGGACGGAGCGTACTGGAGGGCGCCTTCGGGCTGCTGGAGGCGTTGGAGCGGGCCGGCCAGGCGGGACTGACCAGGCTCGCGGCGGAGTGCGGGCTGCCCAAGACGACCGCGTACCGGCTGCTGGAGCAACTGGTCGACCTGGGCGCCGTCGAGCGGAGCCGTACGGGTTATCGAGTGGGCTCGCGGATGTTCCGGCTCGGGCAGGCATGGCAGCCGTATCCCGGGCTGAGGTCCGCGGCCCGGGGGCCGGCCCGCAGGCTGGCACGCGCCACGGGCACCTCGGTCGGGGTCAACGTTCTGCGGGAGGGACGGACCCTGGTCCTCGACTGGACGGCCTGCGAGACCGACGACGTACTCGACCCGCAGCTCGACGGCACGGTCTGGCCGTGGTTCACCGCGGCGGGCAAGGTCCTGGTGGCCGGGACGCACCCGCGTCTCCCGTTGGGGGAGTTGCCCTCGTCCTGGCGACGGGAGTGCGCGTCGATCCACGAACGGGGCGTCGCCTTCGACCGGGAGGAAGTGGCGCCCGGCGCGTGCTGTGTGGCGGTGCCCCTGTACGGGCCGGGCGGCGTCCTCATCGCGTCGTTGAGCGTCGTGACCGATCCCGCGCACAGCCTGGACCGGCTCGTCGACGTGGTCCAGCAGACGGGCAGGACGATCAGCGCACGGCTGCGCGGCAGATGACCCCCCGCGCCGACGAACAGAATGCCAGCGAACAGGATGCCGACGAACGGAAAGCCGCACACCCCGTCGGGCCGGCGCACGTCAGTGATGGTGGCCCTGCCGGCCGAGGGTCTGTACAGGGGTCGCGCCGGGCCGCGTCCACTGCGGGACCGGGCGGCTCGTCGGGCCCCAGTCGGCGTTCCCGTCCGCGTCCGAGCGCCAGTACCAGCACGGGCTGTGCCCCTCGGGCCGGCCCGCCGGCTTGTCCTCCCACGCCTCGCCACGGCCGTAGGGCGTCATGTCGAGCAGGGCGAGGGAACCGTTGACCGGCTCGTTGCCACGGCCGGTCGTGGAATAGGTGAGGAACGCGCGGTCGCCGGAGCGCAGGAAGGAGGCGAGGTAACCCATCTCGCCGCCGATCGGCGCCTCCGTGTCGCGCACCGAGTACCAGGGCTGGGTGTAGCCCATGAACGAGACATAGGAGGCGACCTCGTCCCAGGGGCCCGTGGTCAGGACGGCGAACGAGACGCCGCGGGCGTTGAGATAGACGGCGTCCTTGAGATGCCAGGCCGTCGTGGTGCAGCCCTCGCACTGCCCCTGGTGGGGCGCGCCGTCGTACCACATGTGCTGGTAGACGACGAGTTCGTCCCGTCCCTGGAACAGGTCCAGGAACGGGACGGGGCCGTCCGGTCCGACGACCTCGGCCGTCCCGTCGACTTCCACCATGGGCAGTCGGCGGCGGGCCGCCGCGATGGCGTCGCCCTCACGCGTGTGGGCCTTCTCGCGGACCAGCAGCTCGTCCCTGGCCAGCTGCCAGGCGGCCAGGTCGACGACGGGCGGAAGGCCGTCGGCCGGTCCTGCGGTCGGGTCACTGGGCGTGGTCGTCATGGTGTCCTCCGTGGGGTCTGGTGCGACAGGGCCCCGTACGACGCCTTGTCACTGTCACCACAAGAGACTCGTGAGCCCGCCGGAACTCATCGCCCGGGGAGGAATTCTCTTCACGCCTCCTGGAGTGCGGGGACACGAAGTTCGCCCGAGCCCCGGGTGATCAGACGGGTGGGGACGGTGATCGTCCGGGCCCGGGAGCGGTCTCCGTCCAGGCGGGCCAGCGCCGTCGTCGCCGCCGTTCTGCCGAGTTCCTCCGCGTCCTGGGCCACGACGGTCAGGGCCGGCTCGAGTGCCTCGGCGAGCGCGATGTCGTCGAAGGCGACGACGGCGACGTCCTTGCGCCTGCCGCGGGCCAGTTCGGCGACTATGCCCAGCGCCATGATGTTGTTGCCGGCGAACAGGGCGGTCGGCGGATCGGCCAGCTCGAGGAGCCGGGCGGTCGCGGCCTCGGCGCCCTGTTGGTCGTGGGCGTTGGTGACGAGCGCGCGGTCGTAGGGGATGTCGGCCTCCTGCAGCGCCGACCGGTAACCGGCCAGTCGTTCACGGCGGGTGTACAGCTTCGGGGGCAGGTCACCGACGAATCCGATACGCCGGTGCCCGTGGGCGACGAGATGGGCGACCCCGCCGTGGGCACCGGCCCGGTTGGAGCTGACGATGCTGTCCGTGGCGAGACCGACGCCGGGCCGGTCGAGGAAGACCACGGGCAGTCCCGCCGTACGGTGGGACTTGAGGTGGGAGTGGTCGGCGCCGACGGACGGGACGACGAGCAGGATGCTGACCCGGCGGGCCAGGAACTTGTCCGTCAGGGCGCGTTCACGCTCGGGGGTGTCCGCGGAGGAGCCCATGAGGAGGGTCAGTCCGCGGTCGCGGACGGTGTCCTCGATGGCGCGGGCCACGGCCCCGAAGAAGGGGTTGGCGAGGTCGGGGATGACCAGGCCGATGGTGGTGTCGGGGCCGCCGACGCGGATGTTGCGGGCCATCAGGTTCGGCTGGAAGCCGAGCTTGGCCACCGCGGCGAGTACCTGTTCCCTGGTCTGCGCGGAGGCGGGTCCGTCCTCGTTGAGGACTCGGGAGACCGTCTTGGCGCTGACGCCGACTTCGCGGGCGACGTCGGCAAGGGTGGGGCGGCGGTTCGCTGCCATGGAGGAAACCGTCTCCTGAGGGCTCTCGGTTCCGGCCGCGGCCTCGGCCGGAGATGCGAGAGCGGGTTGAGCTGTCAGGTGGCCTGGACTCCGGCGGCCTTCGCGGCCTCCGAATCCGCTACGACAGTATCTCCGGCCTCGTCGATGCTGAGCGCACCGGTCATGATGGCCACGACCTCGGCCATCGAGTAGTCGGAGGGCTTGATCACGGCGGCCCGCCGGCCGAGCCGGTGGACATGGATCCGGTCCGCGATCTCGAACACGTGCGGCATGTTGTGGCTGATCAGGACGACCGGCATGCCCTTGTCGCGGACCCGGCGGATGAGGTCGAGGACCTGGCCGGACTCCTTGACGCCGAGGGCGGCGGTGGGTTCGTCCATGACGACGACGCTGCTCGCCCAGGCGACGGAGCGGGCGACCGCCACGGCCTGCCGCTGCCCGCCGGAGAGCGTCTCCACGGACTGCGTCAGCGAGCGCAGGCCGATCTTCAGGTCGGCCATGTGCTCGGCGGCCTCCTGGCGCATGCGCTTCTTGTCGAGCATGCGGAAGACGCTGCCGAGTACGCCGGAGCGGCGCAGTTCGCGTCCGAGGAACATGTTGGAGGCGATGTCCATGGACGCGGCCACGGCGAGGTCCTGATACACCGTCTCGATGCCGTGGGCGCGGGCGCTCTGCGGGCCGGAGAAGGTGATGGGTTTCCCGTTGAGGAGTATCTCGCCCGCGTCGGGGGTCAGCGCGCCGGTGAGGGCCTTGATGAGGCTGGTCTTGCCGGCGCCGTTGTCGCCGATGACGGCGAGCACCTCACCGGGCAGCAGGTCGAAGTCGGCGCCGTCGATGGCGGTGACCTGGCCGTACCGCTTGACCAGACCGCGGGCCTGCAGCACGGGCGTGGGGGAGGAGGGGGCGGTCATCGGGCCTTCTTCCGGGAGATCTGGTCGACGGTCACCGCGAGGATCACCAGGACGCCGGTGATCAGGGTCTGGTAGATGGAGGCGACGCCCATCAGCTGGAGGCCGTTGCGGAACACACCGACGATGAGGACGCCGATGAAGGTGCCGAGGACCGAACCCCGGCCGCCGAAGAGGCTGGTGCCGCCGAGGACCACCGCGGTGATGCTGTCGAGGTTGTCGGTCTGCCCGGCCTGCGGATCGCCCACCCCGGTACGGGAGATGAGCAGCACCGCGGCGATGCCGTAGAGCACGCCGGCCACGGTGTAGATGCCGATGGTGAGGCGGGAGGTGCGGATGCCGTTCAGCCGGGCGGCCTCGGCGCTGTTGCCCAGCGCGTAGACGTGCCGGCCCCACCCGGTGCTGCTCAGCGCGTAGGCGAGGAGGAGGAACAGCCCGATGGTGACCAGGGAGCCGTAGGTGATGTCCGTGTGACCGAGCGGGAAGGTCTCCCCGAGGGCGGTCAGCGAGCCGGGCAGGTTGGTGACCGTCTGCTCCTCGGAGTAGATGTGGGTCAGCGCGAACGCCACGTTGAGCATGCCGAGGGTCACGATGAACGGCGGCAGCGGGATCTTCTGCACCAACAGCCCGTTGAGCAGCCCGAAGCCGCCGCAGACCCCCAGGCCCAGCGCGATCGCGACCAGCGGCGGGACGGAGCCCTCGGCCGCCATCTTGGCGATCACGATGCTGCCGAACGCCATCACCGCACCGCACGACAGGTCGATGCCCGCCGTGAGGATGATCAGGGTCTGGCCGATGGCGAGGGTGCCCACGACCATGACCTGCTGCACGATCAGCGAGAAGTTCCCGCCGGTCAGGAACTGGTCGGTCGAGAAGGAGAAGAAGGCGCAGGCCAGGAGGAGGGCGGCCAGAGGTCCGGTGGTCGGCGCCGTGAGCAGTCTGCGAACGGTCGTCGGCGCTTTGAGCTCCGAGTACGGCGTGGTCGTGGCTGTCATGCGAAGTCCTTGTCGGAAGACAGATGTCCTGATAGGCGGGGCGATGGCACTAGGCGGTTCTGGCGAAGGTCGGTGCGCGACAGCGCCCGACAGGGGCGCGGGGAACTGCGCGACCAGCCCCCACCGGGCCAGCAGCAGAACACCGCGCGGCCGACCGCCCCGCCGAGGGGGTGTACGGATCAGGCGGGGTCCACTCAGCCCCAGCAGTTCTCCAGGCCGTACGCCGTGTCCTTCGACGCGACCCCGTCCTGCGCCTTGTCGCTGATCAGCGTGACACCGGTGTCGGTGTAACCGGACGCCTTCTTGCCGTCCTTGGCGAACGTGACGACAGCCTTGACACCCTCCGCGGCCATCTTCAGCGGGTACTGCTGCGACGTCGCGGCGATCTTGCCGTCCTTGACCGCCTGGGTGCCGGTGCAGCCACCGTCGACGGACACGATCAGCACGTCCTTCTCCCGGCCCTTGGCCTTCAGCGCGGTGTAAGCGCCCAGCGCCGCCGGCTCGTTGATGGTGTAGACCACGTTGATGTCGGGCGACTTCTGGAGACAGTTCTCCATCGCGGTCTGGCCCTTGGCCTGGTCGCCACCGGTGTCCTGGGCGCACACGACGTCCTTGTCCGTGGCGCCGAAGCCCTTCAGGAAACCGTCGTGGCGCTGGACGCCCACGGAGACGCCCGGCGCGAGGTCCAGAGCGGCGATCTTCGCCGTCTTGCCCTTCATCGCGGCCTTGGCGTACTCGCCGATCAGCTCACCGGCCTTGAGGTTGTCGGTGGCGAAGAGGGCGTCGACCGCGCTCTCCGGCTCGGTCGGCGTGTCCAGGGCGATGACCAGAACACCCTTGGCGCGGGCCTTCTCGATCGCCGGCACGATCGCCTTGGAGTCGCTCGGCGTGATCAGGATGCCCTTCACGCCGGCGGCGACCATGTTCTCGATGGCGGTGACCTGACCGGCGTTGTCCCCATCGAACTTGCCTGCAGCGGTGGACAGTTGGGCGCCGCTCTCCTTGGCGGCCTTCTCCGCGCCCTCCTTCATCTTCACGAAGAACGGGTTGGTGTCGGTCTTGGTGATCAGACCGACCTTGACCTCACCCGAACCGGAGCTCGACGACCCCGAACCGGAGCCGGATCCGCAGGCCGTCAGGGTGAGCGCCGCGACGCCCGTGACCGCGGCGACTCTGAGGAGGGAGGAGGACAGGCGAGTGGTGCGAGACATGATCGACTCCTGTGGGATGGCGGGCAGCACGGGGTTGGGATCAGAGAGTGCCGCCGGAGGTGTCATCGTTGACTTATGTCATCGTTGACACCGCCTGGCGAGGATGATGGACTCCGGATCCCGGCAACGTCAATGCCTTCCACCCGTCACAAATCGGCAACGCCCGCAGTCGTCGCCCTTTCCGAGGGAGAGCAGCCCATGAGCCCGCGCCAGATCACCGTTCTGGGAGAGTGCGTCGCGGACGCCTTCACCGAACCGACGGCAGACGCCTCGAACGAACTCGCCCTTCGGGTGCTGCCGGGCGGCGGACCCGCCAACACGGCGGTGTCCCTGGCCCGGCTCGGTACGCCGGCCCGCTTCCTCGCCCGCCTGTCCGGCGATGTGTTCGGCCGTCTGTTCCGCTCCCACCTGGAGGCGTCCGGCGTCGACCTGTCGTACGCGGTCGCCGCCGCCGAGCCCAGCACGCTGGCCGTGGCCGAACTGGACGCCACCGGGCAGGCCACGTTCTCGTTCCACGCGCAGAACACGGCCGACTGGCAGTGGACTTCGGCGGAACTGGCGCGAGCGGATCTGTCCGAAACGGCGTGCGTGCACACCGGATCGCTCGCACTGGTCCGTGAGCCCGGCGGAGCGGTGGTGGAGGAGTTCCTGCGGACGGCGGCGCAGCGGGCCACCATCAGCGTCGACCCCAACGTCCGGCCACTGCTGGTGCGCCCCGAGGCCTACCGCGCCCGGCTGGCGCACTGGTGCGCCCTCGCCGACATCCTGCGGCTGAGCGAGGACGACCTGGAACTCCTGCTGCCGGGCACCCCGCCCGAGCAGGCGTGCGACCTCTGGCATGCCGCGGGGGTACGGCTCGTCGTGATCACGCTCGGCGCCGACGGCGCACTGGCCTCACTCGACGGCGAACGCGTGCGGGTGCCCGCGGTGTCCACGCGGGTCGTCGACACGGTCGGCGCGGGTGACTCCTTCACCGCCGGCCTCCTGCACCACCTCGGCACCCTCGGCCTCCTCGGCGGCCGACTGACCGAACTCGGTATCGAGGAGGTGGAGGAGGCCTGCCGGTTCGGCGCCCGGGTCGCCGCACTGACCTGCTCGGTCGCCGGCCCGAATCCGCCGTGGAGCGACCAGTTGGCGCAGCTGACGGCCGTCGACGGGGTCTGACGCCCTGTCGCGGGCGCGCAGGCAATCCCGCCAGGACCATTGACGCACCGGCCGGATTCCGCCCATCATCGTGGCCTCTCGGTGTCATCGATGACACAAGTCAACGTTGACACCTGGCGTGCGCTCTGGAAGGTGACGTTTGCCGGGGCGCACTCCTCGGCCGCTCCACGCACGGGCCGCAGGCTCCGCCCAGTGGACGCACCAGACAGGAGACACCTTGAGCTCTGGACGTGTACTACGGCATGCCCGCGTACGAGCGCTCACGGCGGTGGCCGCCGTCTGCACCCTGTCGTGCACCCCGTTCACACCGCACGCCACGGCCGCCGATGCCCCGCCGTACTCCGAGACCTACCGGCCCCAGTTCCACTTCACCCCGCAGAAGAACTGGATGAACGACCCCAACGGTCTCCTGTACTACGCGGGCGAGTACCACCTCTTCTACCAGTACAACCCGAACGGCAACTCCTGGGGCGACATGTCCTGGGGGCACGCGGTGAGCAGCGACCTCGTCCACTGGCAGGAGCTGCCGCTCGCCCTCTCGCACGACGACAAGGAGATGGTGTTCTCCGGCAGCGCCGTCATCGACCGGGACAACTCCACCGGGTTCGGCACCCCGGCGAACCCGGCGATGGTGGCGGTGTACACCAGCTTGCGCAAGGACACGGGCGTCCAGGCCCAGTCCCTCGCGTACAGCACCGACCGCGGGCGCACCTGGACCAAGTACCAGGGCAATCCCGTCATCGACATCAATTCCAAGGACTTCCGCGATCCCAAGGTCCAGTGGTACGCGCCCACGAAGAGCTGGCTGATGACGGTGTCGATGTCCGTCGAGCACAAGGTGCGGTTCTACACGTCCAAGAACCTCAAGGACTGGCAGCTGCGGAGCGAGTTCGGGCCCGCCGGTGCGACGGGCGGCGTGTGGGAGTGCCCGGATCTGTTCCCCCTCGCCGTCGACGGGGACCCGAACAACATCAAGTGGGTCCTGGTCGTCAACATCAACCCCGGTGGTATCGCCGGCGGTTCGGCAGCCCAGTACTTCATCGGCGACTTCGACGGCACGAAGTTCACCGCCGAGGACAACGGTGTCTACACCCCGCCCGCCGGGACCGTCGTACAGGACTTCGAGGGCACCGGCTTCGGTTCGTGGACGGCCACGGGCACCGCGTTCGGCGCGGGACCGGCGGCCGGGACGCTCGACGGGCAGCAGACCGTCACCGGGTTCGACGGCAAGGGCCTCGCCAACAGCTTCCACTCCGGGGACGCCACCACCGGCACCCTCACCTCGCCCGCCTTCACCGTCGCCGGCCCCTACCTGAACTTCAAGATCGGCGGCGGCCGGCATCCGCACCGGCCCGGGAAGATCCTCGCCGACTTCGAGGGCGGTACCTACGGCGGCTGGACGACGACCGGCACCGCGTTCGGCCCGGCACCGGCCACCGGCACCCTCCCCGGTCAGCAGCAGGTCTCCGGCTTCCAGGGCAGCGGCCTGGTCAACACCTTCCTGAACGGCGACGCCACCGCCGGCACCCTCACCTCGCCCGAGTTCACCATCGACAAGCGATACGTCAACTTCCTCATCGGCGGCGGCAACCACCCCGTCGGCTCCGCCGACCCCACAGCCCTCGAACTCCTCGTCGACGGTCAGATCGTCCGCAGCGCCACCGGGAAGGACGCCGAGGCACTCGAGACGGCCTCCTGGGACGTCGGCGACCTCACCGGCAAGAAGGCGCGGATCAGGGTGGTCGACGCCAACACGGGCAGCTGGGGCCACATCAACGCCGACCAGATCGAGTTGTCCGACACCCAGGCCCAGCCCGGCTCCCAGGAGACCTCCGTCAATCTGGTCGTCGACGGTCAGGTGGTCCGCAGCGCGACCGGTTCCGACAGCGAGACGCTGGACTGGGCCTCCTTCGACATGCGCCCCTACATCGGCAAGCAGGCGCGGATCCAGCTCGTCGACATGAACACCGGCGGCTGGGGCCACGTCCTGGCCGACCGGTTCACCACCGCCGGCACGGCCGCGAAGTCCGTCGTGCAGCGCGCCGACTGGGCCGACTACGGCAAGGACTACTACGCCGCGGTTTCCTGGGAGGACGCGCCCGACGGCAAGCGTTACATGATCGGCTGGATGAACAACTGGGACTACGGCGGCGCAGTCCCCACGTCTCCCTGGCGCGGCGCACAGAGCATCCCCCGGGAGATGGCGCTGCGGACGATCGACGGCCGGATCCGCCTGACCAGCCGGCCCGTGAGCAGCGTGGCCTCCCTCTGGCAGAACCCGGTGTCGGAGACAGGCGGCACCGTCACTGACACCACCCGCCCTCTCATCGGCCCCGCAGCCGAGGGCAAGGCACTCGACATCGAGGCGACCTTCTCCCTCCAGGACGCCGACCGCTTCGGCCTGAAGGTGCGTACCGGGGCGAACGGCGAGGGGACCGTCATCGGCTACGACACCACGACCGGGGAACTGTACGTCGACCGCACCCTGTCCGGCGCCGTGGACTTCAACAGCACCTTCCCCGGCGTCCAGACCGCCCCGCTCAAGGCGGAGAACGGCAGGATCAAGCTGCGCGTACTCGTCGACTGGTCGTCCGTCGAGGTCTTCGGCGGCAGCGGCGAAGCCGTGATCACCGACCAGATCTTCCCGGATCCCGCCGCCCAGGGGGTACAGGTCTTCGCCGAGAACGGCTCGGTGAGGCTGGACAGTGCCGTCGTCCGGCACGTCGGCTCCGCCCATGGGTGACACATGCACCGCAACCGACGACCACACCCGACAACCAGAACCGACACCCACATCTGACGCACCGGCTGAATAGGACACACACGACCATGAGGAAAACGCTGCTCGCCGAGTTCACCGCCCGTGAGGGAGCGCGGGACGAGGTCGCCCGCATGATCGGCGAATACGCCCTGAAGGTGCGCGAGGAGGAAGGCAACATCGCCTTCGACGTCTACACCAGGGCAGGCGCCCCGCGCGCCTTCTGGATCTACGAGGTGTACCGCGACGAGGACGCCTTCAAGGCCCACCTGAACGCCCCGTACGGGGCCCCCTTCAACGCCGCTCTCACTCCGCTGATCGAAGAGGACGCCTCCGTGCTGACGTTCCTCGATCCACTGACGTGACGCGGCAGGGCTGAAACATGGAGCCGGGCCGCATCTCCCCAAAGACGCGACCCGGCCCGTTCATGACGGCAGTCCGGCAACGACTAGCCGATGACCCGGCCCAGTTCGATCCGGTCGATGTTCGGGGCCCACGCGCTCGCGTTCCCGAACGTCACCTTGTTGGGGCCCGCCTTCAGGTCGACGGGGACGCCCAGCGTCCAGTAGTCGTCCCAGCCCCAGGTGTTCTTGAAGGTGACCTTCCGGGGAGCGGCCGACCCGACTGTCAGGTCCGCCGTACGGGACATGATGTCGGTGTTGTACGAGTGGCCGTTGTCGCGCCGCTCGTTGTGCGCGTAGCTGATGACCAGCATGTAGCGGCCCGACTTGGGCGCGTCCACCGTGAACTCGGCCGTGCTGGCCGCGCTGTTGCCGAGCCAGCCGATGTAGGAACCGGCGGAGGCGTAGACCGAGTCGACCAGCTTGGCCCCACCTGCCAGGGTGGCCGCGGCGCCCTCGTAGGACAGGGTGCCGGCGGTCGAGCCGTTGCCCGAGACGTCGAGGGAGCGGACGGCGGCGGCCTTGGCCGTCAGCGCGACGCGGTTGTTGCCCGCGACCAGGTACAGCCGCAGAGCCTTGCCGGGCACCGCCGTCACCTTCTGGCCGTGCAACTCCAGCCGCACGGGCGCCGAGGAGCGCGGCACCACCGAGTAGTAGCCGTCGCGCGGTGCGTAGACGTCGAAGGTCGCCTTGTCCCCGGAGCGGAGGACGAGGGACCCCGTGCCGACGCCGGCCGACGAGGAGTAGTCGAAGGACGGCCGGCCGCTGATGTCCGCGAACGTGGCCTCGTACGACGCCGAGGGCGCGGCCGAGGTGCGGGCGGTCAAGTCGATACGGTCGAGGGTGACCTCCGTGTTGCCCTTGGCCAGCGTCAGCACGTGCTTGCCGGCCGGGAGGTCGACGGTGACGTCCTTCTTGGCGCGGTAGGTCCAGTTCTCGGTGGAGGGATAGGAGACGGTGACCGGGGTCGAACCGTCGACGCTGAGCTTCTGCGTGGCCGGCACACCGGACTGGTTGCCGTAGAGGATCGCCAGGTCGTAGGTGCCGGCCTTGGGCACGTCCACCGTGAAGTCGACCTTGCTGGTGGGCTGGTTGAGGGAGCCGACGTCCTTCGTCCCCGAGGCCGCGTAGCCGTTGGCGTTGCTGACCGTGCCCTGTGTGTAGACCTGGCCGTCGGTGATGGCCGCGTCCTCGGCCTCGTACGACGCCAACCAGGGGACGGACACGGCGGCCGGGGTGCCGGAGCCGCCGGGGGTGAGGACGATCCGGTACGCGGACATCTTGTGCAGGCCACGCAGCGGGACGGTCACCGTACCGTCGGCCGCCACCTTCACCTTCGTACGGGCGAGGACGCGCGGCGCCGCGTGCTGACCCTCGTAACCGGACCAGGCGGCCTCGGCGACGGTCGCGGTGACCGTACGTCCGAAGGCGGACCGGGAGACGTTCTGTACGACGACGTCGGCGTCACCGGCCGAGCCGCCGAGCAGGACCTGCGCCTGGCGGCGCTTCTTGTCGAAGGAGGCCAGACCCTGGAGGGTGTCGATGGTGTTGGCCTGCGGCGGGGTCACCTTGACCGTGTCGCCGGTCAGTCCCGCGTACCAACGGAAGTACCACCAGCCGCCGTTGGGGATGTTGCTGCGCACGACATTGCCGTCGAGGTTGCCGGCCGCGTCCCAGTAGGCCTGGTTGGCGTACACCTTGTTCCGCTCGAACATCGCGACCCACTGCGCGAGTTGGCCCGGAACGGACAGGTCGCGGCGGTTGGCGTACTCATCGATGTTGATCTTCAGGGGCGCTATGCCGAGTTGGCGTTCGATCGAGCGGTAATTGTCGTAGTTCCCCTGGAAGTTCTTCAGCGAGCTGGAGTCCAACTCGTGCCAGGTCATCACCTGGGGCAGGACGTTCTCCCGCTTGGCGAAGGCGAGGAAGTCGGTCAGCAGACGGTTGTGGTAGCCGGACTCGTTCGGGCCGGCGATCCTGGCGTCCGGGTCGATCGCGCGGATGCGCTGGTACACCGTCTTCCAGTCCTTGAAGAACCGGTCGCGGTTGATCTCGTACTGCGCCTGGTTCGAAGTGCCGAGGTTGTACCAGATCTGGTCGGGCTCGTTGAAGGGGATGTAGACGAACCGCTCGCTGTTCGGGTCGGCCGACACCTCCTTGACGATCTTGTCGACCTTGGGGAGGTAGTCGTCGATACCGAGGTCCTCGTACGGCCACTTCGCGTAGATGTCCTGCATCATCACGTTGATCTCGCCGCCGCCGTTGCGGAAGAACGACTTGGACACCGTGAGGGCGTCGCCGTTGGGGTGCTGGGCGCCGCCCTCCGGCTTCTGCGAGATGCTGGTGATCTTCAGGGGCGCCAGCATGGCGTCACTGGGTACGCCGTCGTCGCTGAGCCCGTACAGGGTGCCGTTGGCGCCGAGCGTCACCGGGCCCTCGGACGCGCCGAGATCGACGGTGACGCGCTGGGGCGCGGCCGCTGCCGCGGGGCCCGCGGCCGGAAGGGTGCCTGCCATGGCGGCTGCTCCAAGTACGGCTGTGGCAAGGACAGTTGCGGTACGGGATTTGGTGCCGGCTCGCGTGGTAGTGGGGGTACGGGTGCTCACGCTGAAGGACCTCCGGTCATTTGACGGCTCCACTGGTGATTCCGGAAACGATCTTTCGCTGGGCCACCAGGAAGATGGCGACCATGGGCAGGCTCATCACCACGACGTACGCGAAGACGAGATGCCAGTTGTTGAGGTAGAGCTGGGCGCTGGCGACCTTGTAGAGGTTGAGCGGCAGGGTCGCCTTGTCTCCGCCGCCGAGGACGAAGAACGCGTAGAAGATGTCGCTCCAGGCGTAGAGCATCACCATGATCGTCGCGGTGGCGATGACCGGCCTGAGCAGCGGCAGGATGATCTGCCGGAAGATCCGCAGCGGCGACGCCCCGTCCATCCGCGCGGCCTCCTCCAGCTCCACCGGAATGGCCCGGATGAAGCCGGTCATGAAGAAGATCGACGTGGACAGGTACATCCCGGTGTAGACGGCGATCATCCCCGGCCGGGTGCCCGCGAGCCCCAGCTGCCGCAGCTCCATGACGATGGTGATGACGGCGGGCGGCAGCAGCAGTCCGCTGATGCAGATCGCGTACGCGGCCGAGACCAGCTTCGACTTGCGGCGCGCGAAGACCCAGGCGGCGCCCGCCCCCAGAATGAGGACCAGGGCGACCGAAGGCACCACGACGAGGAGGGAGTTGAGGAAACCGTGCAGCATCTCGCCCTGGCTGACGGCGTCTTCGTAGTTGCTCGCCGGCTGCCAGTGCCGCGGCAGGTCCAGGTTCGGGGTGATCGCCTCGGCCTGCGGCTTGGCCGAGGTGACGGCGACCAGCCACAGCGGTACGCCGACGAACAGCCCGGCGAGCAGCAGGACGAGCGCCGGACGGCCGTACCGCCAGGCGGGGTTGACGGCGGACGCGCGCCCCACGACGGATGGGCCACCCAGGGCGGACGCGGGATTCACGGCGGTGCTCACAGCAGCTGCTCCCTTCGGCGCAGTCCGATGACGAGGGGGATCGCGACGGCGACCACGACCAGGAAGAGGACGAGGCTCATCGCGGAGGCCTGGGCGTACAGGCCCTGACCGAAGATGCGGAACATGTAGATGTTGAAGACCTCCGTGGAGCCCGCGGGCCCGCCGCCCGTCGTGGCCTGCACGATGTCGAAGGTGTTCATCGAGCCGATCAGCGCCGTGGTGACGTTGAAGGTGAGGGCGGGCGCCAGCATCGGCCAGCGCACCGACCAGAAGGTCCGCCAGGGACTTGCGCCGTCACACTTCGCGGCCTCGAGCATCTCGCCGGGGATGCCCTTGAGGCCGGCCAGATAGATCAGCATCGACAGGCCCATCCACTTCCAGCCGTGGATGACGGTGACCAGGACCAGCGTCCAGGTCGTCGAGCCGAGCCACGGAATGTCCGTGCCGAGCAGGCCGTTGACGGCGCCGTCCTGGTTGAACAGGGACTGGAAGACATAGCCGGTGGCGAGCGCGGAGATGAGCACGGGCAGGAAGAAGACCGCGCGGAAGAACCGGTTGAACCGGGTGTCCGGCTCCAGCAGCAGGGCCAGCCCCAGCCCGAAGCCGTTCTGGAACACCGCTGCCAGCAGGGCGTACAGCAGGGTCGTACGGATCGCCCGCAGCAGTGAACCGTCGTCGGCGATGGTGCTGAAGTTGTCGAGGCCGGTGAAGGCGATGTCCGGGTGGTACGAGGACCAGTTGGTGAACGGGTAGTAGAAGTTGAGCAGGTTCGGCACCAGGAAGAACGCCGCGAAGAAGACGATCGCTGGGAGGGCGAACCACCAGGGGTGGTGGACGGCGGCGCGGGGCAGCCGTCCCACCTTTCCCGCCCGGCGCTTGGCGGGCGCCGGTTTCTGCGTGCGCGTGCGTATGGCCGTGTCCGCCATCGGGGAAATCCTTGCCAGTCGGGTCGGTCGATCCAGAAAGCCGGTGCGGAGGCCGGGGCACAGGGACCGATGCGGAGATGGGTACGGAGGCCTGTGACGGGGCCGGGTCTGCAAGCCGGTCCGGAAGTCGTCGTCGTCCTAGAAGCCGGGCGCGCCCTGGGCCTTCGCCACCTGCGAGAACTGGTCCTCGATCGCCTGCGCGACCTGCTGCGGACTCTTCTTGCCGTAGAGCATGTCCGCGAGGTACAGGTGCGTGTCGGGCGCGACGATCGCCTTCGCCTGGAAGACACCGATCGCCGTGGGCAGCGCCTTGACCTGGGCCATCGACGCCTCGGGGAGGCCGGCGGGGGTCGGTACGGACGGCTCGACGGAGGGGATCTTCATCGTCTTGATGTAGTCGGCGTAGTCCGGGCCGAGCCAGAAGGCCAGGAACTGCCGGGCGGCGTTCTGCCGCTTCTCGTCACCGGTCTTGAAGGCGACGACGCCGTTGGTCTGGTCGGGGGAGTACATGCCGGTCGCCGAGGAGTTGGCGATGGGGAACCAGCCGATCTTCTTGTCGATCTCGGCCGTGGAGTACTTGGCCTGCAACTGGCTCTGGAACGAGGTGACGTTGAGGACCATGCCCGACTCGCCCTTCCACAGGGAGTCGGCCTGCCCGGTGAAGGTGCCGGTCCTGTAGTTCTTCTGCGCGAGCCCGGCGTCGAGCAGCTTCTCCTTGTACTTCTTGATGGCGCCGACCACGACCGGGTCGGTCCACTTCACCTTGTTCTGGTTGAGGTCGGCCCACCACTGCTTGTCGAGGTCGGTGAGCTGGACCTGCATCTGCCACTGGAGCGGCCACTTGTCGCCGCCGGCCTCGTAGAAGCCGGCCGCGTCGGTCTTGTCCGTGATCGTCTTGCCGAGGGCCAGCAACTGGTCGTACGACTTGGGGAAGTCGGCCTCGCTCAGCCCGGCCTTCTTGAAGACGTCCTTGTTGTAGTAGACGCCGAGCATGGCGGGGCTGGTGACGATCGCCGCGTACCGCTTGCCGTCGATGACACCGAGCGACTTCTCGGTGTCGCCCAGCTTGGACACCCACTCCTCCCCGTCGAGGGTGAGGAGGTTCTGCTTCGGCTGGATGAAGGGCAGTGTGGAGATGGACGGCTGCCAGAACATCAGGTCCGGCTTGTCGCCCGAGGCGAGCTTGGTCGGCACGTTCTGCTCGTACAGGTCGGGGATCGCCTGTGTCTCGACCTTGGCTCCGGTGGCCTTCTCGAAGGCGTCGATGACCTGCTTGGGCGCGTTGAGGGTGTTCTGCGCGGTCCACATGGTCAGCTTCACGCCGTCCAGACGGGCGGTCGGGTCGACCTTCGTCTGCTTGGCCCCCGAGTCGGAGGAGGAATCGGAGCCGCCGGCGGTCGGGTCACTGCAGGCGGTGACGGACAGGGCGGCGGCGCATATGAACGCCAGCGCGGGGAGGACTCTTCTCGTCATGACGTGCCTTTCGCGAACGGGCTCAGACAGGCGGCGGATCGTGAAGTGGTCGGGCTGAGGGGGCGCGGGTGGACCGACTCGGGGGGAGCAGGTGGGGGGAGGGGGAGTGGATGAGGGAGGGGCGAGGTGGGGGAGTTGACAGGGGGGCGTGGTGAGGTGGGGTGGGCTGGAGTTGGCGGGCAGTGGTGGGGCGGGTGGGCCGGAGTCGGAGGGCAGTTGAGAGGCGGGTGGGGTGGAGCTGGCGGGTAGTTGGGCGGCGGTGGGGCGGAGTTGACAGGGGGCGTGGCGAGGTGGGGTGGGCTGGAGTTGGCGGGCAGTGGTGGGGCGGGTGGGCCGGAGTCGGAGGGCAGTTGAGAGGCGGGTGGGGTGGAGCTGACGGGTAGTTGGGCGGCGGTGAGGCGGAGCTGACAGGGGGGGCGTGGCGAGGTGGGTGGGCCGGAGTCGGCGGGCATCGGCGAGGCGGGTGGGGCGGAGTTGACCGGGGGAGCGGCGAACGGGCGGAGCAAGCTGGGGGGGGGGCGGAGCCGAGGGGGATGCGGGGTACGGGGTGGGTGCCGAGCCGGTGATGGATCGACGGGCGCTGCTCAGGTCGAGCGAAACGCGGCTTCAGCCGCGTCCGGGCGGCGGCCCCGAGCTCTCCCGCACCACCAGTTCCGGTACGGAGACGGGGTGCGGGGCGATCTGCGCCGACTCCTCCAGGACGCCGTGCAGCAAGGCGAACGCGGACCGTCCGAGGCCGGTGAAGTCCAGGCGTACGGTCGTCAGTGACGGGGTGAGATACGCGGAGTGCGGGGCGTCGTCGAACCCGGCGACGCTCACCTCGCCCGGGACCGCGCGCCCCGCCTCGTGGAGGGCGCGGATCACCCCGAGGGCGAGGTCGTCGTTTCCGCACAGGATCGCGGTGACGCCGGTGTCCTTCGCGAGCTTCCGGCCGGCCGCGTGACCGCCCGCCGGTCCCCAACTCCCCTGTAGGGGACGGGGTTCCGGCGCTCCCGCCTCCCGGAGAGCCTGTCGCCAGCCGGTCGTTCGGGCGCTGGTACGGCGGGTGCTGGACGGGATGGCGACGTAGTGCACGGTCTCGTGGCCGAGGGAGAGGAGATGCCGGGTGGCCTCGTAGGCGGCCTCGCGGTCGTCGGCCCACACCCACGGGCGGTCGCCGCCGGGCGGGGTCGCGGGGGTCTCGACGACACCGACGACGGGGAGTTCGGCGGGAACGGCACCCAGGGCCCGAACACCGGCCGGATCGTATGCGATCACGATCAGTCCGCCGCCCGCGTCCGCCGCCCGCCGCACCTGGGCGTCGATGGCGGGCTCGTCGGCCGCGTCGGTCGATTCGAGCACCCCGACGCCGACCGTGTACGCGGCGGCGCGGGCGGCCTCCTCGATGCCCTGGAGGATCGAGGCGTAGCCGTAGTGCGTGGTGTTGGAGGTGAGCACGGTCACGGCCCGGCTGCGTCCGCTGGCGAGGGCGAGCGCGTTGGAGTTGCGCCGGAACCCCAGTTCGTCGATGGCGGCGAGCACCCTGTCGCGGGTCGACGGCTTGACGCTGGGGTGGTTGTTGATCACCCGGGAGACGGTCTGGTAGGAGACTCCGGCCGCGGTGGCGACATCCCGGATGCTCACTGAGCGTCTTGTGTGACCGGTCACATTCATGCCAGGATTGTGACCGGTCACATGAGGGCCGTCAAGAGACCGTAACCAGCAATTCACGCGGTAGAAGCAGACCGTCGGCCCAGGCGGCATCGGGAGGGGAAGACGTTGACCGGTACGTCCGATTCGGCGGGCACGGCCCCCCACACCACCACTGACCAGCACTTTCTTTGGGGTCATCGCGCCCTGGAGGCCGAGTTCGCCACTGGCGCCGACGGCGCCCTACGACTCGTACGCCTGTCCCGCCCCGACCCCGAAACCGTCCCCGGCGGGCGACCGGACACAGGTGCCCCGGCGCCCGAACCCAGCCCTGACGCCCCCCTCCACCTCGTCGAACTGACCGCGCTCGGTCACGGCAGCGGCTGGTCGGGCCCCCGCTTCACCGGTACGGCACTGGGCGCCCGACTGCGGCACCGGGGACACACCACCCGGCAAGCCGACGGCTGGACGTACCTGACCGTCGAACTCCACGACCCCGTCAGCGCGTTGACCGCCTTCGTCGAGCTGTCGTCGCCCGTCGGACTGCCCGTGCTGCGCTCACGCGTCCGCCTGCGCAACGAGGGGGAGGAACCTGTCGTCGTCCAGTCCGTCAGCAGTCTGGTGCTGGGCGCCCTCCCCTCTCCGGGCCGTCTCGACGTCCACCGCGCCCGCAACGACTGGCTGGCGGAGTGCCGTTGGCACACCGAAGCGCTGCGCGACACCGTCGCCGACATCCACGTGGACGTCCACCAGCACGACAGCCGGGCGGCCCTCACCCTGACCGGACGCGGCAGTTGGTCCACCGACGGGCATCTTCCGATGGGCGCCCTCACCGAACGAGGCGCCGACCGGGCCTGGTTGTGGCAGATCGAGTCCCCGGCCGCCTGGCGCTGGGACCTGGGCGAGCGCGACCACGGCACGTATCTGGCGCTGAACGGACCCACGGACGCGGAACACCAGTGGCGGGTCCGCCTGGCGCCCGGCGCCGAGTTCACCACCGTGCCGGGCGTCCTGGCCCTGGGTTCCGGCCTGGACGACACCTTCGCCGCCCTGACCTCGTACCGCCGTGCCGTGCGCCGCCCGCACCCGGACCACGCCACCCTGCCGGTCGTCTTCAACGACTACATGAACACCCTGATGGGTGATCCGACGACGGAGAAACTGCTGCCGCTGATCGACGCCGCCGCCGAGGCGGGCGCCGAGTACTTCTGCGTCGACTCCGGCTGGTACGACGACAGCACCGAGGGCTGGTGGGACAGCGTCGGCGAGTGGCTGCCCTCACCGCGCCGCTTCCCCGACGGCGGAATCCAGGCGGTCCTGAACCGCATCAGGGAACGCGGAATGGTGCCCGGCCTGTGGCTGGAACCGGAGGTCGTGGGCGTACGCAGCCCGGTCGCGGCCGAACTTCCCCCGGAGGCCTTCTTCCAGCGGGACGGCATACGCATCGCCGAACAGGGCCGCCACCAGCTCGATCTGCGGCACCCGGCCGCCCGGGCGCACCTCGACAAGACGGTGGACCGCATCGTCGGCGACTGGGGCGTCGGCTATCTCAAGCTGGACTACAACATCGTGGTCGACCCAGGAACCACCGCTCCCGGCGACATCGCACCGGGCGCCGGCCTCCTCGGCCACGCCCAGGCGTACCTGGACTGGCTCTCCGAGGTGCTGGACCGGCACCCCGGGCTGGTGATCGAGAACTGCGCCTCGGGCGGAATGCGGATGGACGGGGCGACGCTGGCCGTCACCCAGCTCCAGTCCACCAGCGACCAGCAGGACCCGCTGAACTGCCCCCCGATCGCCGCCGCCGCGCCGACGGCGGTCCCGCCCGAGCAGGGCGCCGTCTGGGCGTACCCGCAGCCCGCGTTCGACGACGACCTGATCACCTTCACCCTGGGCGGGGCCCTGCTGGGCCGGATCCATCTGTCGGGCCATCTGGACCGAATGTCGGAACACCAGCTCGGGCTCGTGCGGAACGCGGTGGCCGTGTACAAGACACTCCGCGGTGATCTCGCCGAGGCCGTTCCCTTCTGGCCGCTCGGTCTGCCGGGATGGACGGACGAGTGGCTGGCCCTGGGCATGCGGGCGCTGGACGGCCGCACCTCCTACCTCTCGGTCTGGCGACGCGACGGAGAGTCCGAACTCCGGCTGCCGATACGGCACTTGGCGGGCCGGGAGGTCAGTACGGAGATCCTGCACCCCTCGGCTCCGACAGCCGGCTCGGCGGTCTGGGACGGGGAGGGGCTGCGGGTGTCGCTGCCGCGTACGCCGGCTGTTCTGCTGATCAGGCTCACCGAGGAGGCGGGCGGGCCGATGGCCGCGCCCTCGAGGAGGCGGCCTTAGGTCTTTCATGGCTTACGTGGTGATATGCGCAATTTTCTGGGAACACGGCAAGCTCGGGGCGCATCCAAAGCGGGCCCGCGCCTGGAAGTGATCATCGACGGGCACCGCCCGTCAGTTCCTCTCCATGCTCCCTGGAGTGCGCACCATGAACGTCTCGGTCGTCCTGTTCACCTCCGACCTGCGACTGCACGACCATCCGCCGCTGCGGGCCGCCCTGGACGGCGGACGATCCGTCGTTCCGCTGTTCGTGCGGGACCCGGCGGTGGACGGCGCCGGATTCGCCGTACCGAACCGGTTGGCCTTCCTCGCCGACTGCCTGCGCGACCTCGACACCGGGCTGCGCGAGCGGGGCGGCCGGCTCGTCGTGCGCCACGGCGACCTCGTCCGCGAGGTGTGCCGGGTCGCCGCCGAGGCCGAGGCCGACGAGGTGCACATCGCGGCCGACGTCAGCCGGCACGCGCGCAGACGGGAGGACAGGCTGCGCCGCGCCCTGGAGGCGGACGGCGTACGCCTGCACGTGCATGACACGGTGACCGTCGCCGTCGCGCCCGGGGCGGTGGTGCCGGCCGGCTCGAACCACTTCGCCGTGTTCACACCGTACTTCCGGCAGTGGTCGCGGCAGCCACTGCGGGATCCGCTCGGGGCGCCCCGGACGGTGCAGGTCCCCGAGGGAGTCGGCTCCGAACCCCTGCCCTCACGCAGCGGCATTCAGGGGCTTTCGGCAGGCCTCGCGGCGGGAGGCGAGGCCGAGGGCCGCGCACAGGTCGCCGCGTGGCTGCGCGACGGGGTGGCATCGTACGAGGACCGCCATGACGACCTCGCGGGCGACGCCACCTCCCGGCTCTCCCCGCATCTCCACTTCGGCACGCTGTCATCCGCCGAACTCGTCCAGCGGGCCCGCCGGGCGGGCGGACCGGGCGCCGACGCCTTCGTACGGCAACTCGCCTGGCGCGATTTCAACCGCCAGGTCCTCGCCGCCCGCCCGGCCGTCGCCGCCTCCGACTACCGCACCCGGCACGACAGTTGGCGCTCAGGAGCACAGGCGCGGGAGGACGTCGAGGCGTGGAAGGAGGGCCGCACCGGGTACCCGATCATCGACGCGGCGATGCGTCAGCTACGCCACGAGGGCTGGATGCACAACAGGGGGCGCCTGCTGACCGCGAGCTTCCTCACCAAGACGCTGTACATCGACTGGCGAATCGGTGCCCGGCACTTCCTGGACCTTCTGGTGGACGGCGACATCGCCAACAACCAGCTCAACTGGCAGTGGACGGCGGGCACCGGAACCGACACCCGGCCCAACCGGGTCCTCAACCCCGTCACCCAGTCCAAGCGCTACGACCCCGACGGTACGTATGTACGCCGCTGGGTGCCCGAACTGCGGTCGCTGACAGGGTCATCGGTGCACGAGCCGTGGAAACTGCAGGGCCTGGACCGGGCCGCCATCGACTACCCGGACCCCGTCGTCGACCTGCCCGACGGCCTCGCCCGCTTCAAACGGGCGCGTGGCCTCGACTGAGCCCCCGCTCCGACGCCGCCTCACCGCCGTACAGCGTCCCCAGGGTTGTCAGGGCATCCTCCAAGGACGTGGGCCTTGGCATCCCGGCGTCCGACCGGCCGAGCCAGCCGGGGCCGCCCAGCATCACCAAGGGGCTGCGGCGGGCACCCTTCACTCCCCACCGGGCGCCGGCGATCCGCCGGGCCAGCGGCAGGCCGGCCGTGGAGCGGGCCTGCGCCCACAGGACGACGGCCGTCGGACCGAGCCGGTCGACCGCCGAGGTCAGCGCCTCGGCGGGGACGGCGGCCCCGAACATCCGGCTGGGCAGGCCCAGTTCACTCAGCCCGGCATGGAGCGCCTCCAGCGCAAGGGTGTGCTGCTCGCCGGGCATACAGGCCAGCACCACGGGCCCGGGCGCCGCCACGCCGCCGGAATCGGCCGCCGCCGGGCGGGCGGCGCGACGCAGGGTGGTGGAGACGTGCCAGGACAGCAGATGCTCGACCTCGACGTAACGGTCCCCGGACGAGGCCCACTTGCGGCCCACGGCGTGCAGCGCGGGCACCATCACCTCGCGCCAGGCGACCACGAGACCGTGCACATCGACGGCTGAAGCCAATTGCCGCTCCACGGCGGGCGCATCAAGCCGCACGGCGGCCCGCCCAAGCCCTCGACACTCCTGCCGCACACCACCCAGGGGCAACGCGCCGGCGGCACGGGAAGCTCCGCGCCCAGTTGCTGACTGGGCCCTGGCGTTGCGCGCCTGGCTGTCACCCGGGGTGGGGGCCGGGGCTCGCCGGGGGGCGGTGCCGGGCGTCGGGTGTTCGTCCGGGGTTCCGGTGGTGGTCTGTCGGGCGGCGGTGCCGGGCGTCCGGCGGACGTTCGGGGTTCCGGCGGTGGTCCGTCGGGTGGCGGTGCCGGGCGGCAGATTGTCGGCCGCGATGGACTGTGTGGGGGCGCCTGGCACCAGACCCTCGCCCGGCGTTTCGGGCGCAGTCCGCTGCGCCGCGCCGCCCACCGCCACCGCCACCGCCCGGCCAGCGGCCGGGGGCCCGGCTGCCAGCTGTCGCGCGGTGCGGGCTGCCTCCGCCGGTGGGACGCCGGCGGAGGTGAGGCGGCACATCGTCTCCAGTACGGCGATGTCGCTCGCGGTCCACCTGCGGTGCCGTCCGTCCGGGCGGATCGCGGGGCCGATGCCGTACCGGCGGTCCCAGGAGCGCAGCGTGGTCGGTGCCACGCCCAGCCGACGGGCCAGAGCGCCGGTGGTGAGACCGGCCGCCGATGAGTCGCCGCGCATGCCGTCCATGGGGCGACTCTACGAGCCTCGCGGCACCATACGACGCAGAATCGACGCGAGTTGAGGCCCCGCGCCCTGGCCTCGGACGATGACAGCACCGTCGTACACGCCCGGTCGTACACGCCCGGCCGCCGCCGGATCACCGAGGGTAAGTCGTTCCCGTGCGAGGAGTCTCGTCATGACCATGCTTGAGCCCGCCGGGCGGCCCGTCGCTTCCGCCGACCCTCCGTCGGACGACGAGGACCTGGTCCGGGCCCTCGTCGCGGGCGACGATGCAGGCCTGGCGGCCGTGTACCGGCGCTGGTCCGCGCTGGTGCACACCCTGGCCTGGCGCTCACTCGGAGACGCGAAGGAGGCCGAGGACGTCACCCAGCAGGTCTTCCTCGGTGTGTGGCGAGCCCGGCGGGGCTACCGGCCGGAGCGCGGACCGCTCGCCGCGTGGATCGTGGGCATCACCCGCCACCGCATCGCCGACGCGCTGGCCGCGCGCACCCGCCGCCACGAGCCGACCGCCTCGGCGAGCCTCCGGCCGGCGCTCGCCGAACCCGCCGCCGACCGGTTCGAGGGCGCCCTGGACCGCGTGGTGGTGCGCGCCGAACTCGCCAAGCTCGCGTCGGCCCAGCAACGGGTGCTGCGGCTCGCCTTCTACGAGGACCTGAGCCAGAGCCAGATCGCCGAGCGCACGGGCTGGCCGCTGGGCACCGTCAAGAGCCACACACGGCGCGGGCTCTACCGACTCAAGCGCGAACTCGAACCCGTCTTCGACTCGGAAACCCCATGACGACCCGCCCCGACCACTCGCCCGCCCGCTCACCCTCCGCCCACCCTCAACTCGCCGGCCCGGCGATGAACACCTCGGGGTGCGGTGAGCGGTGTCGGTGGCTCCGTTTAGGCTCCCGTCCATGAGTGAGGCAGACAGAGGCACCGGACGCCGGGTCGTCGACGGGCGCTTCGAGTTGGAGGCCCGTCTCGGTGGAGGCGGGATGGGGACCGTCTGGCGGGCCAGGGACCTGGTGCTGCACCGGCTGGTGGCCGTCAAGGAGGTCCGCCCGCCCGACCGGGATCTCGCCGAGTACGACCCCGAGGGCGCCCGGATGCTGCGCGAGCGCGTGCTGCGCGAGGCCAGGGCCCTGGCCCGGATCGACCACCCGAACGTCGTCACCGTCCATCACATCGTCGACGGCGGTGAGGGCACCTACCCGTGGATCGTGATGGAGCTGGTCAGCGGCGGCTCGCTGGCCGACCGGCTGGCCGGCGCGCCGATGACACCGTCCGAGGCGGCGCGGACCGGCCGGGGTGTGCTGGCCGCGCTGACCGCGGCGCACGCCGCGGGCATCCAGCACCGGGACGTCAAGCCCGCCAATGTGCTGCTGCGGCCCGACGGGCGACCGGTGCTGACCGACTTCGGCATCGCCGCGATCCGCGAGGCGACCAGCCTCACCGCCACGGGCTCCATCATCGGCACCCCCGACTTCATGGCACCCGAGCGCATCTCGGGGCACGAGGGCGGAGCGGCCTCCGACCTGTGGTCGCTGGCGATGATGCTGTACGCCGCCGTGGAGGGCCACCACCCGCTGCGCCGAGGCACCACCCTGGCCACTCTCGCCGCGGTCCTCCACGACGACGTGCCGCCGCCGGTGCGGTCCGGAGCCCTCGGCGAGGTGCTGATGAGCGTGCTCGTACGGGACCCGTCGGCGCGGCCCTCCGCGGAGGTGCTGGACCGGCGGCTCGCCGAGATCGAGTCGGCCCCGCCCGGCACGACGACCTGGCGGGACGACCCCACCTCCTACCCGCTGAACCCTCCGTCCACGGCCCCGGCCCCGTCCACCGCCCCGCCGGCTTCATGGCCCCCGCCCGCTCCCGCCACGCCGGACGTGCCCGTCGGGGCCGGCGCTCCCGGCTTGCCCGGCACTGCAGTTCCGGCCGGGTTCGGCCCGCCCCCTGTTCTGCCGGGGCCGGTACACCTCACGCCCCAGCCGGTGACCGCACCCGTACCGGCGGCACGCCGGGGCGGACCTGGTCCGAAGATCCTTTGGGGCGTCCCGGGAATCACGCTCGCCGCCGTCCTGCTGTGGTGGCTGCTGCCGCTCGGCGGCGACTCGGGTGACGGGAAAGCGGGCCCCTCGACGTCCGCCTCGACATCCACCACCCCCTCCACCACCGCGTCCTCCGCCAACCTTTCCCCACAACCGACCACGTCACAGTCCACACCGTCCACACCCGCCCCGGCGGCCCAGAAGTCCGACGACGCCCGAACCGACACGCTGCTCACCCCGACCGGCATCCGCACGGTCATCGACGCGTTCAAGAAGGACACCGGCCGCGACAGGTTCGGCGACTTCACCGTGTACGAGGACTACGCGATCGCCGATGTGATGCTCAACGGCAGCGACACCAAGTTCGACAGCTACACCTACCGCCCTGGGAAGGGCGTGGAGAAGAGCATCATCAGCGGCTCCCTGTCGGGCGGCAACCAGCCCTTCCGTCTCGACGGCTTCAACTGGGACCGGGTTCCGGCGCTCCTCCAGGAGGCGCACAAGAAGCTCAACGTCGCCGACCCGAAATACCGCTATCTGATGGTGAGGCAGCCCAACACACTCAGCGACGAACCGCTCGGGATGGCGCTCTACCTGACGGACGACTACGGAGCCGGCTTCCTGGAGGCGGACCCCCAGGGCAAAGTGACCGACGTGTCGCCCGCCGAGGACTGATTTCCCCTGGCGCGATCGACACCGTCCGAGGCAGGGTGTCCTCGCTACCGGGCCGGGCCGGGGTCGTACCGCTTCAACGCACGGTGACCTGACCGCGCCCGCGCACGAGAACCGGGAGGCGTCCCATGGGCGCCTCCCGGTATCCGTGAACTCCGTTCAGTGGCGCAGTTTGACCTTGCTGAGCGCGGCGACGCCGAGGGCGGCGAGGGCGATCTGGACGAGCCACTCGACCCAGTCGACGCCGTCGGTGTCTGCGACGCCGAGACCGGCTGCGATGCCGGTTCCGACGAACGCGGCGACGATGCCGATCGCGATCGTCCAGAGGATGCCGATGCGCTGGCGGCCGGGTACGACGAATCGACCCAGGACACCGATCACGATGCCGATGACGATCGCGCTGATGACGCCTGATATCTCCATGAGCGGTATGCCGTCCCTCGGTTGACTGGTGGCATACGAGTGCCCGTTCGAGTCGGCACTACTCTGCGCGAACCGCCGAACCTTCCAGCCTCGGGTGTCAGTCGGCGCAGAGAGTCCAGAGCGTGGCGTGGTACTCGCCGTCGGGAGACGAAGGGTCGGTCGGTGCCGTGGCGCTGCTGCCGGTGGCGGAACCGTGCCGGTCGACGTCGTTCGCCGCGGCCTGGCGGCCGCCCAGGGAGTGCAGTTGGGTGAACCGGCCGGTGTCGATGCGGTAGACGTAGGCGGTGAAGCCGGGGAAGGCTTCCCCGACGACGAAGGGTCCGCCGACACCGTTGATCGCGGTTCTGAGGGGGCCCGGGCCGAAGGGCGTCATGGTCCCCGTGGTGAGGTCGAAGGCGTATGCGGCGGGCCGGTTGCTGGCGACGACGGTGTGCCCGGTGACGCGCGGCTGGTACGACATCTGCGCGCCGAGGTCGGTCCAGACCCCGGTGCGGATGTCGTAGGCGAAGCCGTGGGTGGGCGGCAACTCGCCGGTGCCGCCGGTCGGTTGCGGCTGGGTGATGCCGACGATCGTGTGGCCGCTGACCGAGGTGACCTTGCTGTAGACGCCGCCATGGAGGCCGACGTCCGTCATGACGTGGGTGCGCAGGTCGTAGACGAAGGGCTGGCCTCCGTCGAACACCGAACCCGGGGCGCCCCAGGTCCCCACGACGTAGCGGCCCTGGGAGATCCCGACCGGGACGCTGCCGCCGTCCGGGCCGGCCGGGGTACCGAGATCCGTCATGACGCCCGTGCGGATGTCGTACACGAAGGCGTGGTTGCGCAGGTTGCCCGGTGTCCTGGCGTTGCCCACCACGAGGTGACCGCTGATGGCCCTGACCTGGCTGTCGGTGCCGCCGAAGGTGCCCAGTGCCCGCATGCGACCGGTCTGCAGGTCGTAGACGAATCCACGCCGGTCGCCGTCGGCCAGCGTGGAGTTGCCGATGACATAGCGGCCCTGGACGTCGACGGCGTCGCTCGAAGTGCCTCCGAGGGTGCCGAGGTCGGTCATGACCCGTGTGGAGCGGTCGTACGCGAAGGCGTGCCACACGTTGTCGTCGGCGGTGGCCGCGTTGCCGACCACCGTGTCGCGGTCGAGTGCGACCCCGTAGCTGCCGGTCCCGCCGAGGGTGCCGAGGTCGACGGCGGTGTACAGCGGTGGCTCGGAGGTGTGCGCGGACGCCTGCCCGGAGCCGAGTACGAGCAGCGCGAGGGTGACTGCGGCTGCTGCGACGCGGGCACGTAATCGTCTGGATCTCATGAAGCCCCCTGTGATTGGAATGCGCGGACATGAGGACGTGCGGAGTGCGGACTTGCCGGCAGGGGGAACGCGCGGGGTTCAACCGTCGTGCGCGTGCGGGTCGCCGCCGTTCACCCGTGATCTTGTCCTTGCTACCGTCCGGCCGATCCGGGCAGGCTCGGGGGCGCCGAATGTACGGAAAAACTCATCCGTACGACGATCCGCCATGACCATTCCGGACGCATGTTCGGTAGCTGTCAATCGGGACGCCGACTGGACGGCACGCGAAGGCGGCCGCCGTGGTGGTCCACGACGGCCGCCCGAGGGGAGTGCGAGGTCAGCAGATGCGGTGCACTCGCTGGGTGTTCAGCTCGTAGCGGGCGCCCACGATGGCCAGCGCGCCCGACTCCACCTTGGCGGCGAGGTCGGGCTCCGCGGCCAGGCGCGAGCGTATGAGGCGTACGTTGGCGTCGATCGTCGCGTCGATGCGCGCGTCACCGTTCTTGCTGCGGTCGATGGCCGGGGTGATCTGGTCGGCCAGATACTGGATGTGGGCGGGCAGTTTCTCGCCCGACTGGTCCGCCTGGACCGTGGCCTTCACAGCTCCGCACGACTGGTGGCCCAGCACCATGAGCAGCGGGATCCCCAGTTCGAGCACGCCGTAGGCGAGGCTGCCGAGCACGGCCTCGTCGAGGACCTGGCCCGCGCTGCGTATCGTCATCAGATCGCCGAGGCCCTGGTCGAAGACCAGCTCCGGAGGTACCCGGGAGTCGATGCAGCCGAGAATGAGGGCGAAGGGGTGCTGGGCGGTCGTCAGTGCCTGCCGGACCTCGGGGGACTGGTCGGGGTACTGCTGCCGGAAGGTGCGCCAGCGGCGGTTGCCCTCCGACAGCTCCCGAAGCGCCTCATCGGCGGTGGTGGGGTGCTTTCGCTGGGCGGCGATGTGCGGTGCGGCGAGCGCGGGTTCGGCGCCGAGGGTCAGGCCGGCGCCGACTGCCGCGGTCCCGGTGAGCGCGGCGCGCAGGAGGGAGCGCCGGGCGGGAGATGCTGTCCGCTGCGAGGGGACGGCTCTGTGAGGTGTGGGGTCAGAGTTCACAGAGGGGAACGTATGTCCGGCTCGACGTTCCTCTGTTCCGGTTGCCGAATCATGATCGAAAGTTGAAGTACTTTTGGCGGCTTCGGGAGAATCCCTTGGGTGGCGCTCAAGTGGAGCCGGTGCATCGGGAATTGACGAACCGACAGCCCTGCCCGAAGGGCCCTGGTCAGGCGTCGCGGGAGCCGGCCGCAGGCGTTGTCGGCGCCAGCAGCCGGCGCACCGCCTCCAGGTCCGCCACTCTGCTGCGGCGCAGTCGGCCCCGGCTGTCGGCGTCGAGTTCGGCGGGGCGGACGGCCACCAGGCGTATCCCGTTTTGCGGGATGAGCGTGTCGCGACGGGCGTCGTACAGTGCTCGCTGCTCGCCCCGGTGCACGCCGCTGACGGTGAGCCGGTGGGGCTTGTCGAAGTGCGGCATCGGCCGGTCGTGCTGGAGCTCCCGGTACTCGACCACCAGGCGCAGGTCCGGCCAGTACGAGTCGACCGGCAGTCTCACCCGCCGCCCGTTTCTCCCCGGATCGCCCAGCAGCCAGTCGAACCTGTGCTGACGCAGTCCGGTCTGCCCGAGTGCTTCGTCGCACAGATCGAGGACGTACGCCTCGTCGCTGTCGTGTCTCGCCATGCGCGGGATTCTCCCAGGCCCCTCAAAAACGCCGCAGCCGACGACCACGGGCCCGCCGTGCCACGGATGGCGTTGGCGGGCCACAGGAGTACGACCGCGCCCGTCACCTTCGGCGGTGTCTCCTTGATCGTCGGCTGCTCCGCATGGCCCGCTCCCTGGGGAACCGGCCACTGCGCGGCCTCAGTACTGCTCGGTCTCCACGAAGCTGCCGTCCGCGTCGCTGTCGGCGCCGAAGGCGTCCGCGGCGGCGGTCGGGTTGAATCCGGGCGGGCTGTCCTTCAGGGCCAGGCCCATGTCGGCGAGCTTCGCCTTGACCTCGTCGATCGACTTCGCACCGAAGTTGCGGATGTCGAGCAGGTCGGCCTCGGAGCGGGCGACGAGCTCACCCACGGAGTGCACGCCCTCACGCTTGAGGCAGTTGTACGACCGGACGGTGAGGTCCAGCTCCTCGATCGGCAGCACCAGGTCGGCGGCAAGGGCGGCGTCCGTGGGGGACGGGCCCATGTCGATGCCCTCGGCGTCGATGTTGAGCTCACGGGCGAGCCCGAACAGCTCGACGAGCGTCTTGCCGGCGGAGGCCATGGCGTCACGGGGACGCATCGCCTGCTTGGTCTCGACGTCGACGATCAGCTTGTCGAAGTCGGTGCGCTGCTCGACACGCGT